>NZ_JBEXVF010000044.1:0-77814 GCF_040629235.1 Amycolatopsis sp. NPDC005961
CGGCTCGCGTGCGGGCCATCCGCATGTCAGGACCTACGGCGTGTGCACACGACGCCCACCGTTCCCTACGATGGGGTGGGAAGGTGGCGCCGACCACGGCGGCCGCCACGGGAAAACCTGCCCGGGACCGGCCTGGGCGCACTCTTGATCAGCTAGTGAGGTCGACCGGATGGTGCTGAACCGCCTGCTCCGCGCGGGTGAGGGCAAGATGGTGAAGCGGCTGCGCAACATCGCCGATCACATCAACACCCTCGAAGACGACGTCAAGGACCTGACCGACGCCGAGCTGCGGGCCAAGACCGAGGAGTTCCGCAAGCGGAACGGCGACGGCGAGTCGCTGGACGACCTGCTGCCGGAGGCCTTCGCGGTCGTCCGGGAGGCGGCCAAGCGGGTGCTCGGCCAGCGCCACTTCGACGTCCAGCTCATGGGCGGCGCGGCCCTGCACCTCGGCCAGGTCGCCGAGATGAAGACCGGGGAGGGCAAGACGCTCACCTGCGTCCTCCCGGCCTACCTCAACGCCATCCCCGGCAAGGGCGTCCACGTCGTCACGACGAACGACTACCTGGCCAAGCGCGACTCGGAGTGGATGGGCCGCATCCACCGGTTCCTCGGCCTCGAGGTCGGCGTCATCCTCTCGGAGCAGCAGCCGGAGGTCCGGCGCGCCCAGTACAACGCCGACATCACCTACGGCACGAACAACGAGTTCGGCTTCGACTACCTGCGCGACAACATGGCGTGGAGCCTCGACGACTGCGTGCAGCGCGGGCACAACTTCGCCATCGTCGACGAGGTGGACTCGATCCTCATCGACGAGGCCCGGACGCCGCTGATCATCTCGGGCCCGGCGGACCAGTCGTCGCGCTGGTACGTCGAGTTCGCCCGGCTCGCGCCGCTGATGCAGGGCATCGACACCACCACGATGGGCTCGCGCGAGCGCACCGAGAAGACCAACCTGATCAACTCGAAGTACCACTACGAGGTCGACCAGCGGAAGCGCACCGTCGCCGTCACCGAAAAGGGCGTCCGGTTCGTCGAGGACCAGCTCGGCATCGAGAACCTGTACGAGGCCGCGAACACCCCGCTGGTCGGGTACCTGAACAACGCGCTGAAGGTCCAGGAGCTCTTCCACCGGGACAAGGACTACATCGTCCGCAACGGCGAAGTCATGATCGTCGACGAGTTCACCGGGCGCATCCTGGCCGGCCGCCGCTACAACGAGGGCATGCACCAGGCGATCGAGGCCAAGGAAAAGGTCGAGATCAAGGCCGAGAACCAGACCCTGGCGACGATCACGCTGCAGAACTTCTTCCGTCTCTACAAGAAGCTCGCCGGCATGACCGGTACGGCCGAGACCGAGGCCGCCGAGTTCCACCAGACCTACAAGCTGGGTGTGGTGCCGATCCCGACGAACCGGCCGATGGTCCGCGCCGACCAGCCCGACCTGATCTACAAGACCGAGGACGCGAAGTACGAGGCCGTCGCCGAGGACATCGCCGAGCGGCACGAGAAGGGCCAGCCGGTCCTGGTCGGCACGACGAGCGTCGAGAAGTCCGAGCGGCTGTCGAAGCTGCTGGTGAAGCTGAGCGTCCCGCACGAGGTGCTGAACGCGAAGCACCACGACCGGGAGGCGCTGATCGTCGCCCGCGCCGGCCAGAAGGGCGCCGTCACGGTCGCCACGAACATGGCGGGCCGCGGTACCGACATCGTGCTCGGCGGCAACCCCGACCTGATCGCCGACCACGTGCTGCGCGAGCGCGGCTTGGACCCGGTCGAGCACTCCGAGGAGTACGAGGCCGCGTGGCCCGAGGTCCTCGAGCAGGTCAAGGAGGAGTCGAAGGCCGAAGCCGAGGAGGTCCGCGAGGCCGGCGGCCTGTACGTGCTGGGCACCGAGCGGCACGAGTCGCGCCGCATCGACAACCAGCTCCGCGGCCGGTCGGGCCGCCAGGGCGACCCCGGCGAGTCCCGCTTCTACCTGTCGCTCGGTGACGAGCTCATGCGCCGCTTCAACGCGACGATGGTCGAGCGCGTCATGACGACCATGCGGCTGCCCGACGACGTGCCGATCGAGCACAAGATGGTCTCCAAGGCCATCAAGAGCGCGCAGACCCAGGTCGAGCAGATCAACATGGAGCAGCGCAAGGACGTCCTCAAGTACGACGAGGTCATGAACGAGCAGCGCAAGGTGATCTACGCCGAGCGCCACCGCGTGCTCGCCGGCGAGAACATGCGCGAGCAGATCGAGGGCATGCTCGTGGACGTCGTCAACGCCTATGTGGACGGCGCGACCTCCAACGGCTACGCCGAGGACTGGGACCACGAGAAGCTGTGGACCGCGCTCAAGCAGCTCTACCCGGTCAGCATCGACTGGGACGACCTGATGGAGGACGGCGACCTCGACGCTCAGGGCCTGCGTGACGCCCTGGTGCAGGACGCCCGCAACGCCTACGACAAGCGCGAAGCGGAGATCAACGCGCTCGTCGGCCCGGACGGCATGCGGACCCTGGAGCACCAGGTGATGCTGACGGTCCTCGACCGCAAGTGGCGCGAGCACCTCTACGAGATGGACTACCTCAAGCAGGGCATCGGCATGCGGGCGCTCGCGCAGCGCGACCCGCTGATCGAGTACCAGCGCGAGGGCTTCGACATGTTCCGCGCGATGCTCGACTCGCTGAAGGAGGAGGCCGTCGGCTTCCTGTTCAACCTCCAGGTCGAGCGGGCCGAGGCGCCCCCGGCCGAAGAGGCCGCCGCGCTGCCCACGGGCGTCGCTTCGGGCAACGGCCAGGCGGCGGAGGGCCGGCACGCGCGGCCGGCGCCGCCGCAGCCGCCGACGACCGACACCGAGTCCGTCCCGGCCGCGCTGCGCGGCAAGGGCCTCGGCGGCGGTGGCCAGCAGTCGGGTGTGACGCTGTCCGGCCCTGGCGAGGACGGCGAGGTCGAGTCGCACGCCGACGGCGGGGCGCAGGCCGCGGGCGGTGGCGGCGGGGGGACCCGCCGGGACCGCCGGGCCGCCCAGCGCGACGCCCAGAAGAAGGGCAAGAAGGGCCCGCGTCGCTGACGAGGTTTTCCGGGGCCGGGGTGCACGCGCACCCCGGCCCCGTTCTTGCGCGAGGGGAGAAGCCGGTGGACCCGCAGGAGTTCTTCGCGTTGTTCGGCGCCGGTCGGCGGCCGGATCCGTACCCGCACTACCGCCGGTGGCGTGAGCGCTACCCCGTCGCCGAACTGGCCGAGCGGATGTTCGCGGTCAGCGGCCTCGCCGAGGCGACGCAGGTGCTGCGCGACCCGGCCTTCGGGCACCCCGAACCGGAGTACCTGGATCCGGCGGACCGGCTTCCGGACCAGCCGGTCGACGAATCGGGACGCGTGGTCCGGGCGTTCCTGTCGCTGAACCCGCCCGACCACACGCGGTTGCGGCGGCTGGTGGCGAAGGCGTTCACGCCGCGGATGGTCGAGCGGCTGACGCCGCGGATCGAGGAGATCACCGCGTCGCTCGTCGACCGCGCGCCGGCCGGGTTCGACCTGATGACGTCGCTGGCGAAGCCGTTGCCGGTCGAGGTGATCGCGGAGCTGCTCGGCGTGCCGCTGGACGACCGCGAGCGCTTCGCGGAGTGGTCGCACGCGATGGCGCGGGCGCTGGACCCGCCGTTCCTGCAGCACCCGGACTCGGTCGAGCCCGCGGTCCGGGCGCGGCAGTCGTTCGTCCGCTACTTCCGTTCGCTGGCGCAGGAGCGGCGGCGCGAGCCGGGGGAGGACCTGCTGTCGGCGCTGGTGGCGGTGTCGGACGCGGGCGACGTGCTCAGCGAGGGCGAGCTGCTGGTGACGCTCACGCTCCTGCTGATCGCCGGCCACGAGACGACGACGAACCTGATCGGCAACGGAGTCCTGGCGCTGCTGCGCCACGACGGCGTGGGGGCGGCGGCTCCCGAGCGGGTGGTGGAGGAGACGCTGCGCTACGACTCCCCGGTCCAGCTGACGGCCCGCACAGCGTTGCGCGACACGGCTTTGGGCGAGGTGAAGGTCCCGGCGGGCAGCCAGGCGATAGTCCTGATCGGAGCGGCCAACCGCGACCCGTCGACGGGCGGCAACGTGTTCGACCCGTCCCGGACGCCGGGCCGGCACCTGGCGTTCGGCCAGGGGATCCACTTCTGCCTCGGAGCCCCGCTGGCGAGGCTGGAGGGCCGCATCGTGTTCCGGGAGCTGGCACGCCGGCTGCCGAAGCTGAGGCTGGCGGGCGATCCCGAGTGGAATGCGACGACGACCTTGCGCGGCTTGGCGACGCTCCCGGTCGTGGCCTCTTAGGACCGAGGGGAAGCCGCGGCCGCCGCGGTCGGCCTCGCTGGGTCGGCGCATCTCGGGTCGCGCCGGCTCGGCCGCGGCCGAACCGGGCGCCGGAAGTCTTGGGTGAGTCCTCCGACGCTCGGCTCGCGGCAACCATCCGCACCGGCCGACCGGCTGCACTGGCCGACCGGCTGCACTGGCCGACCGGGCCTGACCGGCTGTACCGGCCGACCGGCTGCATCGGCCGACCGGCCTGGCCGGCGGCACCGGCCGACCGGCTGCGTTGGTCGGTGCCGCCGGACCGCTGGTGCCGCCCGGCTCGACTGACCCCGGCGGGCGCCCGGCCGCGCCGTCGCAGGCGGTGCGCGGGCAGCGTGCGCCCCGCTCACGCCGCCGCCTGCCGGCGCGCCTGCTGGTCCGGACGGCCCGGCTTCAGCAGCGCGAAACGCACGCACTGCCAGCCCGCCGGGGTCCGGGTGAAGCGGGCCGCCAGCGCGACCGACCGGCCTGCCACCTCCACCCGGGCGCACGCCTCGATCACCCCCGCCACCGGGGTGCACACGTGGACCCGGCGCATCCGGTGGCGCGGCCCCGCTCGGTGCGGCCCGCTGAGGCCGGCGAAGACCTCCGGCCCCACCAGCCCGCGGATCTGCGGGACCGGCCGCCGTCCGTCGTACGCCTCCAGCAGCATGTTCAGCACGCGGTGGACCTCGCTCGCTTCGAGCTGCCTCGGCACCGGCAACCGGGCGTCGCCGCGCCGGTGTTCTCGGCGGGGCATCGCCGGCGGCCGTTCGGCCCGGCGCGGCACTTCGGTGTGGACCAGCGTTCTCACGCTGTGTTCCTCGGACATTTCCTCCCCTCCCGGGCACGGCATTTCGCCGTCGCCGCCGCTTAGAGGTGGGAACCGGCCGGAAAGGCGACGGGAATCGCCCGATTCGGGAAAGAACCGCCGAAGCGATGGATTCGCCGACACCGGTGCGGTAGGCGCGAGCCGTTGTTGCGCTATGCGAGACAACGCGTCGGCGCCCCGGCTATGGTGTGCCGGGTGCTGAAGGGGTTATTGGTCGATTTCGCCGGAGTTCTCACGGATCCCGACGCCGGCCGCTTCTACGACTACCTGGTGGCCGCGCGCGAGCGAGGGGTCCGCACCGCGCTGCTGTCGAACGCCCCCGGGGCGTCGGCCGAGGTCAAGAACACGATGTTCGACTATTTCGACGCACTCGTGTTTTCCGGCGAGGTGGGGGTCGCCAAACCGGATCCGGCCGTCTACCTGATCGCGGCCGACCAGCTCGGCCTGCCCGCCGTGCGCTGCGCGTTCGTCGACGACTCCGCCGCGAACATCCGCGGCGCCGTCCAGGCGGGCATGGTCGGCGTGCACCACCGGTCGGTCGAGGAAACGCTCACCGAGCTCGACGCGCTGTTCCCGGACGGGTGAGCGTCACCGCGCGCGGCGGACCAGTTCGAATGACAGGACCGCCGCCGCGGCTGAGACATTCAGCGACTCGACGTCACCCGGCATGGGAATGGACACCCATTCCGTGACGAGCTCGCCGACTTCGGCGCCGACTCCGCCCGTCTCGCCGCCGAGCACGAACGCGGCGCGCTGCGGCAGGTCGACGTCGAAAACCGTGGTGGGAGCCGACGCACCAAGCGCATAAAGGCCGTAGCCGGCTTCGGTGAGCATTTCGGCGGCATCGCGCGCGGAACCGCACCGCAGCACCGGCGCGCGAAAGGCGACGCCGGCCGAAGCCTTGACCACCAGCGGGTCGAGGGCCGCGACGCCGCGGCGCGGCACGATCACGCCGTCGAGCCCGGCGGCCGTCGCCGTGCGCAGGATCATCCCGACGTTCGCGGGCGTGGTGATGCCGTCGAGCAGCAGTACGCGCGACGGCGGGCGACGGTCCGAAAGCGCCGCTTCGAGCGCGCGCATCCGCGGCGCGACGACGTCGGCGAGCACGCCCTGGTCCTGCTTGCCGTTGCCCGCGAGCACCTTGACCCGGTGGGCGCTGGCGCGCTGCACGACCACGCCCGCGTCCTTCGCCGCGCGCTGGATCTCCGCCGCGCCGGGGCCGCGAGCGGTGTCGGCGAGGATCACCTTGTCCACGCGCAGGCCGCCGTCGGCCAGCGCTTCGAGCACCGGCTTCCGGCCGTAGACGGTCAGGAAGCGGTCTTTCGGCGAGACAGTCGACTCATCACCCACACCCGGCAGTCTCGCACTGTGTAAGGATCGGCTCATGCCCGACCGCCTGTCCGCGCTGGACGCCTCGTTCCTCTACGTCGAGGACCACGCGACGCCGATGCACGTCGGCGGGGTGGCGATCTTCGAGCGGCCGCGCTCCGGGTTCACCTACGCGCAGCTGCTCGACCTCGTCGGGGCGCGACTGGCGTACCTGCCGCGCTACCGCCAGCGCGTGGCGGAGGTGCCCGGCCACCTCGCGCGGCCGGTGTGGGTGGACGACGTCGACTTCGACCTGAACTACCACGTCCGGCGCTCGGCGCTGCCCCAGCCGGGCAGCGACGAGCAGCTGTTCGACCTGGTCGCGCGCCTGATGTCGCGGCGGCTGGCGCCGGAGCGGCCGCTCTGGGAGGCGTACTTCATCGAGGGGCTGTCCGGTGACCGGGTGGCGCTGGTGACGAAGACTCATCAGTCCGTTGTGGACGGTGTCGGCACGATCGAGCTCGGCCAGCTCATCCTCGACCCGACGCCGGCCGAGCCGGAGCCGTTCGAGGACATCTGGACGCCGCGGCGCGAGCCGAGCCGCGCGCAGCTGGTGCTGGACGCGGTCAGCGAGGGTGTCCAGCGGCCGGGCGAGGTCGTGGAGAACGTCCGGTCGGCGGCGAACGACGCGTTCGCGGCGGCGGGCAAGTTCGCCGAGACCGTCGGCGGAGTGGCGTCGACGCTGCGCACGCTGGTGAAGCCGGCGCCGACCGGGCCGCTGAACGTCCGGGTGTCCGGCGGGCGCGTGTTCTCGGTGGTGCGCACGCGGCTCGAGGACTTCCGCAAGATCCGCGCGGCCCACGGCGGCACGGTCAACGACGTCGTCCTCGCGGCCATCACGGGCGCCCTGCGCGAGTGGCTGCTGTCGCGCGAGGAGTCGCTGACGCCGAACGCGACGATCCGCGCGCTGGTCCCGCTGGCGGTCCGCGACGCCGAGACGGCGGAGTACTCGACGCCGGCCCTGGTCGGCAACCAGGTGGCCGCGTACCTGGTGGACCTGCCGGTCGGCGAGCCCAACCCGGTGCTGCGGCTGCAGCACATCGGCCACGCGATGACCGAGCACCTGGACTCGGGCCGCCCGGTGGCGGCGCGCGGGTTGCTCAAGGTGGGCGGCTTCGCCCCGGCTACCCTGCACTCCCTGGGGGCGCGCGCGGCGGGGTCGCTGTCCGGGCGCATCTTCAACGTCATGGTGACCAACTCGCCGGGCCCGCAGGTGCCGATGTACGCGGGAGAGGCCAGACTGGTCGAGATGTTCCCGGTGATGCCGCTGATGCGCACCCAGGCGCTGGCGATCGGGGTGACGTCGTACCACGGCGGCGTCTACTTCGGACTGAACGGCGACCGCAAGGCCGCGTTCGACGTCGACCTCGTGGCCGGGATGATCGAAGAGTCCGTGGAAGAGCTGAAGGGTGCGCACTGGTGAGGGTCTATCTGCCTGCGACCATCGCGATGCTTCGCGACCTCGAATCCTCGGGGGAGTTCCGCGCCCGCAGCGGAACGGCGTTCGCGTTGACGCCGGCCTTGCGCGAGGCGTATTCGAGCGGGTCGGACGAAGAGCTGGAGTACGCGGCCCTGCTGGACGCGGCCCGCGCTTCGCTGCGGCTGATCGCGGCGGAGGAGAAGGGCGAGCCACGCCGGGTGGTGATTTCGGCGGACGTCGAGGGCTTGACGCTGCGCCCGGACCTGGACGCCCCGGTGGTCCGCATCGGCGGCCCGATCCCGCTGTCGGCGGTGGCGGCGATCCACGTGGACGCCCCGGAGGCGGCCGACGCGGTCTCGGCGGCCGCGGCGGTGATCGACGCGGCAGACCTGGGCGACCCGGACGCGGAGTTCACCCTGGGGGACGCCGAGGACCACGAATTGGCTTGGTACGCGCCGCAGGAACTGCCGTTCTTGCTGGAGCTTCTCTGAGTTGTCCACAGGTGGGATGACCTGTGGACAACCGGTGGATTCCGGTCTGGGTGGTCGGGGGTGGCCGATAGACTGGGTTCGGGGACGCCCCCCAGGGAAGGGCGGGGGCTGTCCGGTGGGCGGGGCTGTCCGGTGGGGCGGAGCCGAAGGGGCGGTTTCGGCGGAGCTGCGGGTGAGCGAGCCACCGCGACTTTGCCGCCGCTGATCGCTCTCCCCAGGCAGAACGCCTACCCCACCTCGCCCGCAGGCGGCGCCTGAACATCCACCGGAACTCCCCACTCGCTGTACCGGGTAGTGATCCGAGCCTCCCCACCCTGCAGAATCGGCGAAAGATCCAGCACGACCTGCAAAGGCCGATGCCCCTCATCCAGCCACAGCTCCACCGGGAACTTCCCGCCGAGCCGCCCAGCCGAATCCGCGGACAGCCCCGCCGGCAAATCCGCCCCCAGCCGGGCCAAGTCCAGCTCCACCCGGTAGTGCTCCGCCGCCACTCCGTCCAGCTTTCCGTGCTCTGACGAGACGATCGAACCCGCCGTCCGGATCTCGCCCAGGGTGTGCGCCGGGTCGTTCTGGGTCGTCAGCTGGGCCAGGCTTCCGCCCAGGACCTGGGAAAACGGGTCGGTCCCCGCCGCCGTGACCACTACCCACGGCTTGCCCGTGCCGACCTCGTCGCGGGATCCCTCCGGGACCTTCGCGTACAGCTTGCCGGCCACCAGCCGCAGCTCCATCGGCTCGCCGATAAAGTCGGTCGTCATCACCTGGGACGTCCCGCCCGCGCCGAACCGCGCCTGGCCCTGGCCCTTCGAACGGACCTGGCCCACCGCGACGTCCGTGGTGAACTTCGCCGAGCCGCCGCTCGTCGTGGCCGCCGTGGCGGCGTCGGCCAGCGCTCGCGCGTCGGTGAACGCCGGTGGTGACGGCGGCGAAGAACACGAGCCCAGCAAGAACCCGAACAGCAGCACGACGGCGGCTTTGCGCATGGCGCCAACAAAAACACAGCGGCTCCCCCGAACCCGTTCGGGGGAGCCGCTGCTACTGAGAGTCTTCGGTCAGCGACCGGCCTTCTTCATCAGCTCGCCGAGGTCGACGACCTGGTCGGCCGGCGGGGCCGACACGTCGACCTGGGTGCCCCAGTCGCTGTACTTCATCGTGAACTTCGCGTCGCCCGCGGGCACGCCCATCGCCTGCATCATCGGGCCCTGGTCCATGGTGACCTGCACCGGCAGGTTGTCCTTGTTCAGCCACAGCTCGGCCGGGATCTTGATGTCCTTGCCTTTGAGCATCTCGGCGACCTTGTCGCGGGTCGCGGCCGGGAGCTGGCCGGTGAACTGGTCGACCGCCTTGGCGACGTCCAGCTCGACCTTGTAGTGGTTGACCTGCTCGCCGTTCAGCTCGGTCTGGTCGGACGAGATGATCCGGCCCGCCTTCGAGATCTGGTCGAGCATCTTGCTCGGGTCGCTCTGCTCGGCCGACTGCGTCAGCGACGCGCCCATCGCCTGCGAGACGGGGTCGGTGCCGTCGGCCGAGATCTTGGCCCACGACTTGTCGGTGCCCATCTGCTTCTGCTGCTCGGCGGGCAGCTTGATGTACATGACCTTGTCGACCATGCGCATCTCGGTGGTCTCACCGGCCGCGGTGCTGGTCATCGAGAACTTGGTGTTCGCGCCGTCGATGGCCATCGCGCCGGTCGCGCTGATGGTCTGGCCGGCGGCGGAGCCCTCCATGGTGAACTTCGCCGACTTGGACTTCTCGGTGCCCTGCTTGGACGCCGACGCCAGCTGGATCGCGTCGGTGAACGGCGAAGCGAGCAGCCCGCCGCCGTTGGCCTGCGGCTGGTTGCCCGCGCCGGCCGGCGCGGCGGTGCCGGAGGTGCTGCACGCCGTCAACGTCAGCACCAGTGCGGCGCCCGCCGCGACCAGGGTGGTCTTGCGCATCGAATTCCCCTCAGATCTCGGAACTTCCGCTCGGAATATCGCCCGAACGGGCGAATGGTTACCGATGTGACGGTGACGATCCGAGTTCGGTTCCCGGTTGTCTCAAGCGTCTGTGACGCGAGTCACTTCGTGGCCCCCGCGGGACTGCAGCAGCCGCCGCAGCGACGCGAGCCGCTCGGCGCCGGCCCGGCCCTCGGTGACGACGTCGTCGAGCGCGCAGTCCGGGTCCTCGGGCGGCCCGAGGTGCCCGCAGCCCGACGGGCACTCCTCGGCGGCTTCGGCGAACTCCTCGAAGGCGTCGACGATGTCGTCCGCGGTGACGTGGGCCAGGCCGAAAGACCGGACGCCCGGGGTGTCGATCACCCAGCCGCCGTCCGGCAGCGGCAGCGCCACCGCGGCGACGGACGTGTGCCGCCCCTTCCCGACTCCGCTCACCACGCCGACGGCCAGGTCGGCGTTCGGGACCAGGCGGTTGACCAATGTCGACTTGCCGACACCGGAGTGTCCGACCAGGGCCGTCACCCGGTCCTTCAGCATCTCGGCGAGGCCTTCGGGAGTTTCGTCGAAGCGGCTGACGATCGCCGGGATGTCGAGGCCCGCGTAGCCCGCGAGGAGCTCGTCCGGGCTGGCCAGGTCGGCCTTCGTCAGACACAGCACCGGCTCGACGCCGCCGGCGTAGCAAGCGACGATGCAGCGGTCGATGAAGCCGGTCCGCGGCGGCGGGTCGGCGAGCGCCGTGACGATCAGCAGGCGTTCCGCGTTGGCGACGACCAGCCGCTCGAACGGGTCGGTGTCGTCGGCCGTGCGCAGGAGGGAGCTGGTGCGCTCGTCGACGCGGATGATGCGCGCGAGGGTGTCCGGCTTGCCGGAGACGTCGCCGACGATCCCGACCCGGTCGCCGACGACCACCGGGGTCCGGCCCATCTCACGGGCTCGCATCGCGGTGATCACCTGCCCGGGATCGGCGTCGATCGCGCAGGTCCAGCGGCCGCGGTCCTTGCCGATGACCATGGCGTTGACCGCGTCGGCGTGCTCGGGACGGCGCTTGCTGCGAGGCCGGGTGCCCTTGCCGGGACGCACGCGGACGTCGGACTCGTCCAGCTTGCTCCAGTCGTTGCGCGCCAAACCCGTCGTCCTCTCGTGCACCGGTGCCCACCCGAATGATCCCACGTCGCTCGCCAGGGCCCTGGCCTGCGTGTAACGATGGCGTCGAAGATGTATCCGGCGGGCGAGGAGGTTGGTCATGTGCGGCCGCTACGCCGCCACGAAGGACCCGGCGAAACTGATCGAGGAGTTCGAGGCGATCGACCTCACCGAGGGGCACGCGCGCGCCGACCACAACGTCGCGCCGACGAAGAACGTCGTCACGGTCGTGCAGCGCCACCCTCGTGACGACGAAGGCCAGGTCCTCGAGGACGAGCCCGCCGTGCGTTCGCTGCGGATGATGAAGTGGGGCCTGGTGCCGTTCTGGGCGAAGGACCCGTCGGTCGGCTCGCGGATGATCAACACGCGCGCCGAGACGGCCGCCGAGAAGCCCGCCTTCCGCCGCGCGCTGGTGTCCCGCCGCTGCCTGGTGCCCGCCGACGGCTGGTTCGAGTGGCGCCGCACCGGCAAGGAGAAGGAGCCGTTCTACATGACGGAGCCGGACGGCTCCTCGATCGCGTTCGGCGGGATCTGGGAGAGCTGGCACCCGAAGGACGACAAGGACGCGGCGCCGCTGATCACGTTCTCGATCATCACGACCGACGCCGCGGGCCAGCTCACCGACGTCCACCACCGGATGCCGCTGATCGTGCCCAGGTCCCATTGGGACGGCTGGCTCGACCCGGACCGCGAGGACGTCAAGGACCTGCTGGTGCCGACGCCCGACGACATCGTGGCGTCGCTGGAGCTGCGGCCGATCTCGACCCTGGTCAACAACGTCCGCAACAACGGGCCCGAGCTGCTGGAGCGGGTCGATCCGGCGCAAGAGGGCGCCCTGTTCGACGCGCCGAAGTCATGACCGCCCTCGCGATCGAAACCGCGTACGGCCCGGCCCGGGTCTACCTGCACTGCGCCGAGGAGGGCGTGGCGGTGCTCATGCTCGGCCACGGCGCGGGCGGCGGCCTGGGCGCGAAGGACCTGGTCGCGGTGACACGGGCGGCGCAGACGGCCGGCGTGCACGTGGCGCTGGTCGAGCAGCCGTACCGGGTGGCGGGCCGCCGCGCGCCGGCCCCGGCGAACCAGCTGGACACGGCGTGGCTGACGATCGCGGACGAGCTGTCGGAGCGCTTCGACGCGCTGCCCCTGGTGTTCGGCGGCCGTTCGTCGGGGGCCCGGGTGGCCTGCCGGACGGCGTCGGCCGGGCAGGCGGTTGCGGTGCTGTGCCTGGCGTTCCCGGAGCACCCGCCGGGCAAGCCGGAGAAGACGCGCCAGCCGGAGCTGGACGCGGTGGAGGTGCCGGTCCTGGTGGTGCAGGGGGAGCGGGACCCGTTCGGCCGCCCGAAGGCGGGACCGCACCACGAGATCGTGATGGTCGACGGCGACCACAGCCTGTCGAAGGACCTGGAGACGGTGTCCAGGGCGGCGACGGAGTGGCTGTCCCGGGTGCTGCGTCCGCTGGCCTGAACCCGCTGGTCAGGCCGCGATCGGCGCCACCACCGCCGCCGTGAGCCGGATCAGCTCGCCCGGCGCCAGCTCGACTTCGAGGCCCCGGCGTCCGGCCGAACAGAACACCGTCTCGAACGTCGGAGCCGAGGCGTCGATCACCACCGGCAGCCGGCTCCGGTGGCCCAACGGTGAGATCCCGCCCAGCACGTACCCCGTGGCCCGCTGGGCCGCCGCCGGGTCCGCCATCTTCGCCTTCTTGCCCCCGGCCGCGGCCGCCAGCGCCTTGAGATCCAGTTGCCCGGTGACCGGGACCACGCCCACCACCAGACGGCCGTCCACCTCGGCGACCAGCGTCTTGAACACCCGGGCGCGCTCCAGGCCCAGCGCCTCCACCGCCTCCAGGCCGTACGACTCCGCTCGCGGGTCGTGGTCGTACGCGTGCAGTGTGTGCGCCACTTTCTGCTTCCCCAGCAGCGCCGTCGCCGGGGTGCCCTTGCCAGCCATGGGCCGGAGTCTAGGGAATGCCCGCACCCCCCGATCGGTTGTACGGGACGTGACACCAACCCTCGCCACCACACGCTCTCGCAGCCGCCGCCGCCCTGAGGCACCGGCGAACCGCGGTGTGCCCGGCCCCCGCGTAAACTCGACGTCGCCGTATGCGCGCACGCGCATCGACGCCGAGCGGGAAGGGAACGGTTTGCCGAGCACGCAGAACCCAGCGTCGGAAGAAGCGACCGAGGCCGAGCGCGCCGAGCGCTTCGAGCGGGACGCGATGCCACTGCTCGACCAGCTGTACTCGGCCGCGATGCGGATGACGCGCAACCCCGCTGACGCCGAGGACCTGGTCCAGGAGACCTACCTGAAGGCGTATGCCGCTTTCGCGTCCTTCAAGGCGGGCACGAACCTCAAGGCGTGGATGTACCGCATCCTCACCAACACCTACATCAACGGCTACCGCAAGCGGCAGCGGCAGCCCGTGCAGCAGCCCACCGAGGAAATCACCGACTGGCAGATCGCCAAGGCGGAGAGTCACACCTCCGTGGGGCTGCGTTCGGCCGAGGTCGAGGCGATGGACAACCTGCCCGACACCGACGTGAAGGCCGCCCTGCAGAAGCTGCCCGAGGAGTTCCGGTTGGCCGTCTACCTGGCCGACGTCGAGGGCTTCGCGTACAAGGAGATCGCCGAGATCATGGACACGCCCATCGGCACCGTGATGTCCCGCCTGCACCGAGGCCGCGCCCAGCTGCGCGACCTGCTCGCCGACGTCGCGCGTGAGCGCGGCTTCATCCGGGGGGCCAAGGAAGAGGTGGCCGGGCGATGAACGACATGTGCGAAGGCGCTTCGGACAAGGTCCGCTGCGAAGAGGCGCTCGCCGACATCTACCTGCTGCTCGACCGCGAGTGCAGTGCCGAGCGGGATGCCGCGTTGCGCGCCCACATCGAGGACTGCCCGCCGTGCCTCGAGGAGTACGGCATCGACGAGCACCTCAAGCAGCTGCTGGCCCGCAAGTGTGGCGGTGACCACGCCCCGGCCGAGCTGAAGAGCCGGCTGCGGGCGTCGATCCGCCAGACCGTCGCCACCCGCGGTGGCGTCACGGTCGAGCGCACCGAGGTCACCATCGAGCAGCGGTCCGAATAGCACCCGAGCACGACAAAGGCCCCCGCGCAGGTGTGCGGGGGCCTTTTGCGTGCCGACGCCGGGTTCAGGAGTTGGGCTTACCGCCGTGGTTCGCGCTGTTCTTCTTCCGGCTGCGACGCTTGCGGGCGCGCTTCGACATGTTCACTCCTCGTCGTCAAAGCTGGTCAACCTCTCAAGTGTGTCATGACGTCCCGTTCTGGTTGGATGGGGTGGCCGGGCGAGCGCGAGGAGGGGTGCCGGATGGCCGAGATCAGGGCCGAAATGGTCGGCACCGTGCTGCAGGTCGTCGCCGAGCCGGGCGCCACGCTGAGCGCCGGTGACACCGTGCTGATCCTGGAGTCGATGAAGATGGAGCTGCCCGCCGTGAGCGCGAAGGCGGGCACGCTGACCAGCCTCGCCGTGGCGAAGGGCGACCGCGTCCAGCAGGGCGACGTCCTCGGGACGGTCGAGTAACCGTGTCGACGCTCGCCGAACTGCTCGCCGACAACACCGGCCTCCCCGGGGAGGCCGCGGACCACCTGCAGACCGTCGTCGCGGAGTGGCAGCTGCTGGCCGACCTGTCCTTCGCGGACTTCCTGCTCTGGGTCCCGGTGACCGAGGAACTGCAGCCGGACGGCGGCGACTTCGTCTGCGTCGCGCACGCGCGGCCGACGACGGCGCCCACCGCGCACCCCGAGGACGTCGTCGGCACCCGGTTCACCGTGGAGGAGCACCCGCAGCTGGCGAAGGCCATGCGCGAGGCGCGGATCTGCCGTGAAGAGGACCCGCACTGGTACCGCGACCTGCCGATGCGGCGCGAGGCGATCCCGGTGCGGTTCCACGACGACGTCGTCGCCGTGATGAGCCGCGAGACGAACCTCGCCGCACCTCGGGTGCCTTCGCCGCTGGAGATCGCGTACCTGGGCAGTGCCGGCGACCTGTGCCAGATGATCGTCGACGGCACGTTCCCGCCGAGCGGCACCAACGCGACCGACACGCACACCTCGCCGCGGGTGGGTGACGGGCTGATCCGGCTGGATTCGAGCGGCACCGTCGTGTTCGCCAGCCCGAACGGCCTGTCCGCCTACCACCGGATGGGGCACGAGTCCGACCTGGTCGGCACCCGCCTGGCGCCGCTGACGCGGTCGCTGATCCGCGACCCGTTCGACGCGACCGAGGTGTCCCACCGGATCATCGAGGCGCTCGACGGGAAGCCGTCGAGCCGCACGGAGGCCGATTCGCGGCGCGGCGCGGTGGTGCTGTTCCGCGCGCTGCCGCTGCGGCCGGCCGGGCAGGCGGCGGGCGCGCTGGTGCTGGTCCGCGACGTCACCGAGGTCAAGCGCCGCGACCGGGCGCTGCTGTCGAAGGACGCGACGATCCGGGAGATCCACCACCGGGTGAAGAACAACCTGCAGACGGTGGCCGCGCTGCTGCGCCTGCAGTCCCGGCGGACGTCGTCGGAGGAGGCGCGGCTCGCGCTGGCGGAGTCGGTGCGCCGGGTGACGTCGATCGCGCTGGTGCACGAGGCGCTGTCGATCTCGGTGGACGAGCGCGTCGACCTCGACAAGCTGCTCGACAACGTGCTCCCGATGGTCGGCGAGGTCGCCACGGCGGAGTCGCAGGTCGGGCTGAAGCGGAAGGGCTCGTTCGGGGTGGTGGTCGCGGAGATCGCGACGCCGCTGGTGATGGTGCTGGCCGAGCTGGTGCAGAACGCCATCGAGCACGCGTTCCCGGCGGGCCGGTCGGGCAAGGTCGAGCTGATCGTGGAGCGCTCGGCCCGCTGGCTCGACGTCGTGATCCGCGACAACGGGCGCGGCCTGCCGGCCGGGTTCTCGCTGGAGCGTTCCGACGGCCTCGGCCTGCAGATCGTGCGGACGCTGGTGGAGTCCGAGCTGCGCGGCTCGCTGTCGCTGCGGAAGGTGCACGCCGAGACGTCGTCCACCCGGGTGACAGGCACGGAAGCCGCGCTGCGCATCCCTCTTTCGAGGCGCTTGTAGACCGTCCTGTTTGGACTTGATCACCGCCGGGCATACCCGTCTCGGTGGACGTGATCGGGTGCGGATCGCGGGAGGGAACCGGGGGCGGGGAACCAGGAAACGTTGAAGGCCCGGCACGTGGTGCTCGTGTGCCGGGCCGTTCAACGTTTTTCGAGGACTTGAAGTCCTGGTGAGGTTTCAGCACACCCGTCGTAGGGCGGTTTCACCTCGGTTGTTAAACTTGAGCTGGGTAGGTATCACCCCAGACGGCGTGGGCACGAAAAATGCCCGCCGGGTGATTTTTCCTACTCGGCTCGGTGGATCTTGGTGAAATCAGGCGTTGGTACGCGTGCCAATGTGCGTACGGCGGCGCTTGAGCGCGCGTCGCTCGTCTTCGCTCATTCCGCCCCACACGCCGGCGTCCTGGCCGCTGGCCAGAGCCCAGGCCAAGCAGTCGGAAGCGACGGTGCAGCGGTGGCACACGGCCTTCGCCTGAGCTACCTGCGACAGAGCAGGACCGCTGGTTCCCACCGGGAAGAACAGCTCGGGGTCCTCGTCTCGGCAGGCCGCGTCGTGGCGCCAGTCCATGTTCGTGAGCTCCTTCATAGGGCGCGGGAGGGCCGCGCCACAGTCGTCAATGGCGGTCGTGTTCTTGGGTGCTTGTGAATGCTTTCACGAAGCACCGCGTTCGACAAGGGTTTCTTGAAGATCGGTGAGTCAGGTCACCCGGCCGAGCGACCCCTCTGACCTGCGGTTTCTCTCCGAAACAGCCGCCCGAAGGGAAGGCTGATGCGCTGAGTGGAGCTTCTGCGTCGACGAACGGCAGATTGCACTTTGCCGCAGGCGATCAGCGGTCCCGTCGTCACACGATTACCGTGAGTGCACTGGGGACACTGAAGAATTCCACTCGGGTCCGCTGGCCGACGAGGTCGCCGTCCACCTGGAAGTTTACCGGTTCAGCAGCGTCGATGCGGATCATCGGCACGTCGTCGTGACGCACGAGACGTTTCCCTTTTTGGTTGCTCTTCGTAGCCAAAGCACGCCGTACATGCTTGAACACCGTGGGCAACCCCAGACCGTTCAACGCGAACAGACCCAATCCCGTCTCGAACGAGCAACCCGGGTTGAGGTGGATCGGACGCTGGCCCAGGTAGCTCCACGGATCGGTGTTCGACACGAAAGCGGTCAGCGCTTCGGTGGGCTCTTCACCCGGGACGCGGATGGTGAGGGCCGGCCGGCCCAGCGGCGGCCGGAAGTAGGAGCGGACGGCGGCCCTCATGTAGAGGCCCGCGGTCGTCTGCTTGCCCCGGCGCTTCGCCACGCGGCCGACGACGTCGGCGTCCCAGCCGAGCCCGGAGTTGAAGGTGAACCAGTGGCCGTCGGCCAGGCCGAGCCCGACCCGGCGTGAGCGGTCGTTCTCCAGCGCGTGGAGCAGCTGGTGGGTGGCTTCGACCGGGTCCGAGGAGATGCCGAGGGCGCGCGCGAACACGTTGGCCGAGCCGCCGGGGACGACGCCGAGCGCGGGGACGCGCCCGATCTGGGTCGGGTCGCCGTCGGAATCGGCCAGGAGACCGTTGACGACCTCGTTGACCGTGCCGTCGCCGCCGTGCGCCACGACCAGGTCGATCCCGTCCCGCGCGGCCGAGCGCGCGACGGCCATGGCGTGCCCGCGGTAGTCCGTTTCGACCACGTCGAGCTTGACCTGGCTGGCGAGCGCGTGCGCCAGGACGTCCCGGCCACCGGCGGTGGTCGAGGTGGCCTGGGGGTTCACGACGAGGATTGCGCGCACTACCGCAGGGTAGGTGACGCTCACCGCCCCGAGAACCTCTCGACGGCGCAAGGTGACCGGAAGCACCGGTCGTGGCGACGCTCCGAACCGCACCTGTGACCCTGTGCCGGGCGGCCCTCCTTCGTGTGACGAGTGTCCGCTCGTCGTGACAAGTGCACCCGGGCCGACCGCCCGCTCATCGACGACACCTGAATTCTCAGCGCCCGGGCGGTCCCGCGAAAACGGCCGACCGGGTGGCATACGATCGAATCAGCTCACGCACGGTGACCCGCCCTGGTCGAGTCCACTGTGCTCCCGCGAAAAAGACCTCCGGAAGGCTGCCGCAGTGAAGCTCTCGCCCGCTCCCCGTGAGGTCCGGCTGGCCGGCGTGGTCACCGCGGTGCCGTCGCTCGCCCTGCTGGTGTTCGGGGTGGTGGTGCTGGTGAACGGCCTGGGCTCGCCCGCGCAGCCGGGCAACAACGTCTACGTCGAGTCGGGGACGTTCATCGTGGTGGCGCTGGCGTTCCTGGCCGCGTCGGGCGGGCTGGTCCTGGGGCAGACGTGGGCGCGTTCGCCGGGGGTGGTGATCGCGCTGATCGTGGTCGGCCTGGGCTGGTACCTGCTCGGACCGTCCGGCGAGCCCGCGTGGGGCGTGCCGATCGCGTTGTTCGGCATCGCGACGCTGGTGCTGCTGTTCCGCGCCCCGTCCCGGGCCTGGGCCTTGGGCCTGCGTGAAGGCGAGACGGAGACGGAAGCCGCCGAACGCGGCGGGCTGGCCGGCCGCCGCGCCGAGCGCGAGGGCCACGAAGAGGACTGAGCTACGCCTGGGCGGCCAGCGCCTTCAGGGGCTCGTCGGTGAGGCGGTTGACCGTCCACTCGTCCATCGGGACCGCGCCGAGGGCCTTGTAGAACTCCGTCGCCGGGTTCCAGTCCAGGACCGACCACTCGAGCCGCGCGTAGCCGTTCGCGACGCACTCCGCGGCCAGCGCCGCCAGCAGGGCCTTGCCCAGGCCGGACCCGCGGTGGGACGGCAGGACGAACAGGTCCTCCAGGTAGATCCCGTGCACGCCGCGCCAGGTCGAGTAGTTGAGGAACCACACCGCGAAGCCGGCGATCTCGCCGTCCACTTCGGCCACGTGCCCGAACAGCTTCGGCGCTTCGCCGAACAGCGCCTCGTGCAGCTGTGGAGCCGTCAGGTGGCACTCGTCCGGGGCACGCTCGTAGTCGGCCAGCGCGTACGCCAGGCCGACGGCGGCCTCGACGTCGTCGGGCCGGATCCGGCGGATGCGGTCGTCGGGCACGTCAGTCCTCCAGTGCGGGCGGCAGGTTGAGGTGTTCGATCTGGGGTTCGCCGCGCTCGTCGCCGAGCACCGCGATGCCGGCCGCGTCGAGTCCGAAGTGGACGCCCGCGGTGGCGGGCAGGCCGATCCAGCGGGCCACCAGCACGCGGCTGAAGTGGCCGTGGCCGACCAGGATCACGTCGCCGGCTTCGATGTCTTTCCGGGCGCGCGCCAGCACGCGGTCCGCGCGGTCGGAGACCTGCGCGGCGCTTTCGCCGCCGGGGATCGGGTGGGTCCACACGGTCCAGCCCGGCACGGTCTTGCGGATCTCCGGCGTGGTGATGCCCTCGTACTCGCCGTAGTCCCATTCGGACAGGTCCTCGGTGACTTCGTCGACGCGCAGGCCGGCCAGCGCGGCCGTCCGCAGCGCCCGGGTCCGCGGGCTCGACAGCACGAGCGACGGCCCGCCCAGGAGGCGCCGGAGCGTGCCGCCCGCGGCCAGCGCCTGTCCCTCACCGGCCGGCGTCAGCGGGATGTCGGTGCGGCCGGTGTGCCGCCCGTTCACCGACCATTCGGTCTGGCCGTGCCGGAGGAGGAAGAGACGGTTCGCCACACGGGCGAATATATCCGGCGGTTTGCGCGGCGGCCGGTCGTCTGCTTGGCTACTGAGCAGTAGCTTAGCTGGAGGAGACCCCGATGTCCGACACGCCGACGTTCGCGCTGTGGCACAAGCTGGCCGCCAAGCCGGGCGGGAAACAGCTGTTCAGCGCCGCGATGTGCCTGCGCGTGCCGTACTTCCGCACGGTGCTGCCCTCGGTGCGCGAGCTGCGGCCGGGCCACTGCGAGGTCACCGCGCCGAAGTGGTGGGGTGTTTACAACCACATCCACACGTTCCACGCGATCGCCGCCTGCAACCTCGCCGAGATCGCGATGGGCATGCTCGCCGAGGCGACGGTCCCGGCGACGCACCGCTGGCTGCCGAAGGGCATGAACGTCCAGTACGTCGCGAAAGCCGAAACGGGCCTGCGCGCGGTCGCGTCGCTGCCCGCGCTGCCGGAGTTCGGCGACGAAGGTGTTGAGATCGAGGTCCCGGTGACCATTTCGGACTCGCGGGGCAAGCCGGTGGTCACCGGGACGATCACGATCTGGGTGACGCCCAAGAAGCGTTAGAGCGGCTTGTACTGCACGTACGTGGTTTGGTAGAACGCGTTCTCGCCGGACGGCGACGGCAGGCCCAGGCGCCGGTCGACGAGCTTGCCGAGCGGGCCGCAGCCCCGGGTCGCCGGGAGGGCGAGGTCCGGGTCGACGACGCCGAAGAACGCGGTCTTCGGGTTGTCCGAGATCAGCCGCGGCGGCACGGCCGGGTCGTCGTGGACGACGGTGTGCAGGGGCGCGGACGCCGAGCCGATGCTGCAGTCCTCGCGCAGCAACGGGTGTCGCAGCACGGCGTAGACGTCGAGCTCGCCGCGGCGCTCGTCGTTGCTCTGGAAGTCGGAGTGACCGCCGTAGCGCAGCTGGATCGTCGTGCCGGCCAGGCCGGGAACGCTCACGGGAGCGTGTCGCAGCGAGCCGAACACCTGCGCGTACTGGCCGTTCACCCGGCCTTCGCTGAAGGTCAGCCGCATCTCCCCGAGCGGGATCTCCTTGCCGTCGATCGTCAGTTTCCCTTGCGAGACAAAGGCTTCGCAGCGCCACGTGCCCGGGTCGGCGTTCGCGGGCGGTGCCGGGCAGTCCGTGAAGTCGAACGTCGGCAGCTCGTCGGCGGACGCCGCCCCGGGCATGACGCCCAGTGCGGCGACGGCGACCGCGGCCGCCCCCAGTGCGAGAAGTTTCATGGCCGTGAGCCTGCTCGTCCCGCGCGGACCGGACATCCGGGATCGCCCCCAGGGGGACACCCGAGATTTCCCTCGATCGAGTGAAACGCGTTTCATTTAGTTAACGCCGTTTACTGAACTCGGGCATGCTCGGGACCATGTCTGCGTTCTCCCGCCGCCGGTTCCTCGGCCTCGCCGCCCTGAACTCCGCCGCCGCCCTCGGGCTGACCACGGTCTCGACGCGGCCCGCCGCCGCGTCGCCGCTCCCGGAGTACGCGCCGGCGGTGGTCGTCGGCACCGGCTACGGCGCCGCCGTCACGGCCCTGCGGCTCGGCGAGGCCGGGATCCCGACGCTGATGCTCGAGATGGGCAAGCTGTGGACCACGCCCGGTGCCGACGGCAAGGTCTTCTGCCCGATGCTGAACCCGGACGAGCGCGCGATGTGGTTCAAGGACCGGACCGAGGCGCCGCTCGCGTCGTTCCTCTGGCTCGACCTGGCCAACCGCGACATCGGGCGCTACGCCGGCGTGCTCGACCGGGTGAACTTCGGCGACATGGCGGTGTACCTCGGCCGCGGCGTCGGCGGCGGGTCCCTGGTCAACGGCGCGATGGCCGTGACGCCGAAGCGGTCCTACTTCGAGGAGATCCTGCCGCGCGTCGACGCCGCCGAGATGTACGGCAAGTACTTCCCGCGGGCGAACGCGGCGCTGGGCGTCAACGTCGTCGACCCCGGCTGGTTCGAGACGTGCCGGTCCTACCAGTACGCCCGCGTCTCGCGGAAGGCCGCGCGCCGGGCCGGGTTCGGCACGGTGTTCGTGCCCAGCGTGTACGACATGGACTACCTGCGCCGCGAGGAGGCGGGCGAGGTCCCGCGCTCGGCGGACGCGTCCGAGGTCATCTACGGCAACAACCACGGGAAGCGCTCGCTCGACAAGTCCTACCTGGCCGCCGCGCTCGGCACCGGCAAGGTGACCATCGAGACGCTGCGAGAGGTCCGCGAGATCCTTCAGCCCGACGGGACGTACACGCTCGTCGTCCGCGAGATCGACGAACACGGCACCGTCCTGGGCACGCGGCACGTGAACACCAAACACCTGTTCCTCGGCGCGGGCAGCGTCGGCTCGACCGAGCTGCTGGTGCGCGCCCGCGACACCGGACGCCTCCCCGGCCTGGGCGAAGCCGTCGGACGGGGCTGGGGCACCAACGGCAACGTCATGTGCGGCCGCGCCAACCACGTCTGGGACACCACCGGCAGCCTGCAGTCCGGCATGCCCGCGCTCGGCATCGACAACTGGGCGGACCCGGTGCACCCGGCGTTCGCCGAGATCGCGCCGGTGCCCGCCGGCCTCGAGACCTGGGTCAGCCTCTACCTGGCGATCACGAAGAACCCCGAACGCGGCCACTTCACCTACGACGCCGCGAGCGACTCGGCGAAGCTGCACTGGACGGCGTCGCAGGGGCAGCCGTCGATCGACGCCGCGAAGGCGCTGTTCGACCAGGTCAACCGGGCGAACAGGACGATCTACCGCTACGACCTGTTCGGCGACACCCGCACCTTCGAGAACCGCTTCACCTACCACCCGCTGGGCGGGCTGGTGCTCGGCGAGGCGACGGACGACTACGGCCGCGTGAAGGGCTACCGGAACCTGTACGTCACCGACGGCTCGCTCATCCCGGGCAGCACCGGCGTCAACCCGTTCGTGACGATCACGGCGCTGGCCGAGCGCAACATCGAGCGCGTCCTCGCCGAAGACCTCAGGGGCTGAGCTTCGCCAGCGAGTCGACGAACCCGTCGTCGGCGGCTTCGAAGAAGGACGCGTCGGCGGCTTCGACGTCCTTCAGGGCCTTCGCGACCAGGTCCAGCCCGGCCTGGGTGATTTCGAGGCGCTTCGCGCGCGCGTCGGCCGGGTCGTCGGCGCGGGCGAGCAGGCCGCGTTCGGCGAGCTTGCGGACGACCTGGCTGGTCATCATCGTGTCCGTGCCGGCCCGCTCGGCCAGCTGTCGCTGCGTCGGTGGCTCGCCCGAGCGGGTGAGCCACCACGTCGTGGTCAGCAGCACGAACTGGACGTGCGTGAGGTCGTGCGGGGCCAGCGCGGCCCGCATCGCCCGCTGCCAGGCCAGCGTCACGCGCCACAGCAGGAAGCCGGGGCTGCGCTCGGGGCCGGGCAGGCGGGACTCCGGGGCGGTCATACCCGCGATCCTGCCCTTCGGGGGTTCCGGGTGGCGGAGCCCCCGGCCCGGGGCGAAGCCCCGGATGTCTCAGCCTCAGCGAGGCGCGCAAGCGCTTGCATCGCTTGCGGAGTGTCCGACGTGACCTGCTCACCGAAGCCGTCGGGCCCGTCGATGGTGACGCGATAAGTGATGCGCGTACCGCCGTCGATGTCGGTCAGTTCGTGCTCGAACCACAGGTGGGCGTCGGGCAGGCGGGTTTCGTCGGTGAAGCCGCGCCCCTCGGTGACCTCGGTCAGCGTGAACGGGATCGGCGGCATCCCGTCCATCGTCATGGTGCCGCTGGTCCCGACGGCGAACGGGCCGTCGATGACCACCGAGCGGACGCCGGCGTCCCACTCGGGCCAGCGGGCGGTGTCGGCCCAGAGCGGCCAGATCGCGGCGGCGGGGGCGGTCGAGGTCTCGCTGTGCTCGTACTCGTAAAGTGCCATGCGGGCAGACTATATGCGCGCATACTAACTGCGCAAGGGGTCACGCGGACCCGGTCGTGCGCTGAGTCAGTGCGCCGAGCGCAGCTTGTCGTAGTAGGCGACGCAGTCCTGGTAGGACGGCAGCAGGCCCTGCTCCAGGGCTTCGGCCAGCGTCGGCGCCGTGCGGTCCTTCTCGGACAGGATCGGCTCGATGTCCGCCGGCCAGGGCAGGCCCAGTGCCGGGTCGAGCGGGGTGATGCCGTGCTCGCCCGTGGGGTTGTACGGCTCGGAGCACAGGTAGGCCATCACCGTGTCGTCTTCGAGGGCGATGAAGCCGTGTCCGAGACCTTCGGCGAGGTACGCCGAGTTGAACCGCTCGGAGTCGAGCCGGACGGCGTCCCACGTGCCGAAGCTCGGCGAGCCGACGCGGAGGTCCACGACGACGTCCAGCAGCGAGCCGCGTGCGCAGTAGATGTACTTCGCCTGGCCGGGAGGTGTGTCGGCGAAGTGGATGCCGCGGATCGCGCCGCGCCGGGACACGCTGTGGTTCGCCTGGGCCAGCCGCAGGGGGTGCCCGGTCGCCTCGCGCAGGACGTCCTCCTGGAAGGGGGCGACGAACAGGCCTCGCTCGTCGGGGAACGCCCGGGGGGAGAACTCGAAGGCGTCCGGGACGCTCAGCCGGCGGAATTCCATGGCGTCACCATATCGGGCGCTTAAAAAACCGAACGGACGTCTTGGCAATTGCCGGAATAGGGGTCCGATGTGACATCAGCCGCACCGAGGGGTCACCTTCCGGACCGGACCTGTCACACTGACTGGACCGCCGCGTCCGCGGCCATCGCCAGACCCACGGCACCGATGGCCGACGTGACGCCTCGCCGACAGGCCGGCGCTACCGCGCTGGGCTGCCGTGCCGGGAACAACCACGGTTTCCCCTGCAGCCGTGGTCCCGTCTCGCATGCCCAGGAGAAATTCCAGTGACCCAAGTCCGATCCGCGAGTTCCGTCATTCCCACTGGAGGAATGACGGAAACGACGACAGGAATCCCCATGAGCGACCCCACCGGCGCCGGAGCGCCGGTCACCGACGAAGAGATCTTCACCGGGCACGAGGGCGGCAAGCTCTCGGTGGCGGCCACCCGCCCGATCGCCAGCCCGCGTGACCTTTCGATCGCGTACACCCCGGGTGTGGCGAAGGTGAGCCGCGCGATCGCCGAGGACGCGGCCAAGGCCAAGCGGTACACGTGGGCGGACCGGCTCGTCGTCGTGGTGAGCGACGGGACGGCGGTGCTGGGCCTCGGCGACATCGGCGCCAGCGCGTCGCTGCCGGTCATGGAGGGCAAGTCGGTCCTGTTCAAGACCTTCGGCGGGCTCGACTCGATCCCGCTGGTGCTCGACACCACCGACGTCGACGAAATCGTCGAAACGATGGTGCGGCTGCGGCCGTCCTACGGGGCCGTCAACCTGGAGGACGTCTCCGCGCCGCGGTGCTTCGAGCTGGAGGACAAGCTCAAGCAGGCGCTGGACTGCCCGGTCATGCACGACGACCAGCACGGCACGGCGATCGTCACGCTGGCCGCGCTGCGCGGCGCCAACCTGGTCCTCGACCGGGCGATCGCCGACCAGCGCGTGGTCGTCTCCGGCGCCGGCGCCGCGGGTGTCGCGTGCGCGCGGATCCTGCAGGAGGCCGGCATCGGCGACGTCACCGTCCTCGACTCGCGCGGGATCATCCACGAGGGCCGCGACGGCCTGAACCCGATCAAGGCGCGCCTGGCCGCGACGACGAACAAGGCCGGTCTCCAGGGCGGGCTCGCGGAGGCGCTGGAAGGCGCCGACGTCTTCCTCGGCCTGTCCGGCGCGACGATCGACGAGACGCTGCTCGGCCGGATGGCGGGCGGTGGCATCGTGTTCGCACTGTCCAACCCGGACCCGGAGGTGCACCCCGAGGTGGCGGCGCGCTACGCGTCGATCGTGGCCACCGGGCGCAGCGACTTCCCCAACCAGATCAACAACGTGCTGGCGTTCCCCGGCGTGTTCCGCGGCGCGCTGGACTCCGGCGCGCGGGCGATCACCGAGGGCATGAAGCTGGCGGCCGCCGAGGCGATCGTGTCGGTGGCGATGGACGACCTGGGCCCGGACCGCATCGTCCCCTCGCCGCTTGACCCGCGCGTCGCCCCCGAGGTCGCGGCCGCGGTGGCGAAGGCCGCGGAAGCGGACGGCGTCACGGCCTGACGTTGGTCCGAAGGGCGGCACTTTCGCGGAGAGTGCCGCCCTTCGGCGTGTTCAGAGCAGTTCGGTGAGGCGGTGGCGGGGGACGTCGACCAGGCGCAGGTCCTGGAGTTCGGCGGGGACGTCCAGGGAGACGTTCGCCAGCCGGGCGTGTGCGCGCGTGAGCACCTCTTCCTGGTTTTCGACGGCGTCCGCGACCACCACCGCGTGCCGGTTGTCCGGGGTGCTCCGCAGGTACCGCAGCGCGTACTTCCCGCGGATCAGCTCCGAAAGCGCCGTCTGGGACCGTTCGTCCGCCAGGTCCGGGTGCGCGTTCGGCACCAGCAGCGCCAGGCGCCGGGCGTTCGTGCCCAGCAGGACGCGCAGCAGCCACGGGCCCGGGTCGGCCGAGAGGTCCATCGCGACCGCGTCGCCCTCGGGCCCGGAGATCGACCAGTCCACCGGCCGCGTTTCCGGCGAAAGCCCGCCCGAGACGGCGATCTCCTTCAGCTTCTCCAGCAGCGCCGGCTTCGTCCCGGACGCTTCCACCGACTGCGGCCCGTGCGTGTAGATCGCGGACTTCCCCTTGGCACCGCGCATCTTCTTGGCCTTCGCCGTCGGCTGGCAGACGTACAGGTCCGCCGCGCTGCCGATCGCCTGCGCCCCGAAGTAGCGGTTGAAGTCCGGCAGGATCGCCTCGAACGTCAGCCCGAGCGTGGCCAGCGAACGCTGCACCTGCGCGCCCAGCGCGGGGTGGCGCGGGCTGTAGCCGTACGCGAACAGCAGCCGTCCCTCGGACGGCTCCCGCAGCGCCTGGACGCCGCGCGCCGCGAACAGGCCCATGCCTTCGGGCGTGTACGGCGGGTCGCTGAACACCAGGTCGAAGCCGCCGTTGAAGGCCGGCGGCAGGCCGACGCGCAGGTCCGCGTGGGCGGTGGCGATCTCGCGCCCGCCGCGCTCGTCGAGGTAGGCCAGCACGCGCTCGTCGAGGTCGACGACGGTCAGCGACGCCGCCGGGCAGACCGCGCGCACCGCCAGCGACGTCAGGTCGTGGTCGCCGAGGAACAGCAGCCGCGCCGACGCGAGGTCGTAGCGCGCGTCCAGCCACAACGCGCGGCGCAGCACCGTCTCCGGCGTGGCCTGCACGTGGTCGAGCGCGGCCAGCGGCGGCGGGACCTCCGCGACCCACTCGGCGACCTTCGGCAGCAGCTCGTGGGTCGCGACGGCTTCGTCGAGCGGGTCGGCGTAGCGCGGGGTGCTGTACTGCAGGTACGACGCCGCGACGCCGGGGGAGAGCCGCAGCCGGTCGCCGCTGCGGTCGAGGTCGTCGCCCAGGGCCGCGAGGACGTCCTCGACGCTGCGCCGGGGCGCCGTGCTCAGCCGCACCAGCTCGCCGAGGTCGTGGTCGCCGGTGCGCAGGAGGTCGATGACGCGGTGCAGCGGGCGGACGCCGACGCCGTGCGCGGCGAGGACATCGTCGAGTGCCTTCACAGGCTCCGAGCCTAGTCACCACCTGCCGGAACACCGTGCCAACCGTCGCCAACTCGGCTACGGTCGATTGCACCGGACATGGGGAGTGGGCAAGTGACCATCGAATTCCGCGACGTGACCAAGCAGTATCCCGATGGGACGGTTGCCGTCGACAAGCTGAACCTGACGGTCGAGGACGGCACGATCACCGTGTTCGTCGGCCCGTCCGGCTGCGGCAAGACGACGTCGCTGCGGATGATCAACCGGATGATCGAGCCCACCGGCGGCCAGGTGCTGCTCGACGGCAAGGACGTCGCCGAGGGCGACCCGGCGCTGCTGCGCCGCGGCATCGGCTACGTCATTCAGCACGCCGGGCTCTTTCCACATAGGACGGTCCTGGACAACATTGCCACCGTGCCCCTGCTGTCCGGCTGGGACAAGGCGAAGGCGCGCAAGCGGGCGGCCGAGCTGCTCGAGACCATCGGCCTGCCGGTCGAGGTCGGCAAGCGGTACCCGGCCCAGCTCTCGGGCGGCCAGCAGCAGCGCGTCGGCGTCGCCCGCGCGCTCGCCGCGGACTCGCCGGTGCTGCTGATGGACGAGCCGTTCTCCGCGGTCGACCCGATCGTGCGCGAGGACCTGCAGAACGAGCTGCTGCGGCTGCAGTCGCAGCTGGGCAAGACCATCGTGTTCGTCACCCACGACATCGACGAGGCCGTCCGGCTCGGCGACAAGGTCGCGGTGATGCGCGTCGGCGGCAAGCTCGCCCAGTACGGCACCCCCGCCGACGTCCTGCGCCACCCGGTGGACGACTTCGTCGCGTCGTTCGTCGGCCGCGACCGCGGCTACCGCGGCCTGTCCTTCCTCTCCGCCGAGGGCGTCGAGGTCAAGGAGATCGAGCTGGTCGAGATCGGCTCCCCGGTCTCCGCGAGCGACGGCTGGCGGCTGGGTGTCAACACCGACAAGCAACCCCGCGGCTGGCTGCGCCCGAACTCCACAGTGGACGGCGTACTGTCCGAAGACGACCTCGTCGCCGGTGGTTCCCTGTGGGTCCACGGGACGCCGATCCGCGGCGCGCTCGACGCCGCGCTGTCCTCGCCCGCCAGTCTCGGCGTGGTCGTCGACGAAGACCACCGCGTGCTCGGCGGCGTGGTCGCGAGACAGGTATTGGACGTGATCGAGGCGACGCCCCAGGCGTCATGAGCTTCTTCGACGAGCTCGGGCAGTACCTGAGCAGCGCGAACACGCGCGTCGAAATCCTCGGTGACCTGGGCGACCACGTCTACCTGGCGCTGCTCCCGCTGGTACTGGGCATCGTCCTCGCGATCGCGGCGGGCTGGCTCGGGCACCGCTGGCGGCCCGCCCGGCAGGTGCTGATGGTGCTGGCCAACCTGCTCTACACGATCCCGTCGCTGGCGCTGTTCGTCGTCATCCCCGGCCTGATCGGGTCGAAGATCCTCGACAGCGTCAACGTCGTCGTCGCGCTGACGATCTACACCACGGCGCTGCTGGTCCGCCCGGTCCTCGACGCGCTCGACGCGGTGGCGCCGTCGGTGATCGCCGCCGCCACCGCCGTCGGGTACAAGCCGGTGCGCAAGTTTTTCGCCGTCGAGCTTCCGCTGTCCGTGCCGGTCCTCGCGGCCGGCGTGCGGGTGGCGTCGGTGAGCAACATCAGCCTGGTCAGCGTCGGTGCGCTGATCGGCACCGGCGGCCTCGGTGTCCTGTTCACCGACGGCTTCCAGCGTGAGTACTTCTCGCCGATCTTCGTCGGCATCGTGCTGACGCTCCTGCTCGCGCTGGTCGTCGACCTGGTCCTGGTGGGGATCCGGAACCTGCTGACGCCGTGGGAAAGGGTGGCTGTCGCATGATCACCGACCTCTTCCACTGGTTCGGCGACCCGGCGCACTGGTCGGGCCCGGACGGCGTCCCGCAGCGGCTGCTGGAACACCTGGGCTACGTCTTGCTGTCCTTGGTGATCGCGTTGGTCATCGCTGTCCCGCTGGGACTGTTCGTCGGGCACACCGGACGCGGCGGTGTCGCGTTGGTGAGCGCGGGCAACGCGATCCGCGCGCTGCCGACGCTGGGGCTCGTGACGTTCCTGTTCCTGCTCTTCACCGAAAGCGTCACCTCGACGATCATCGGGCTCGTCGTGCTGGCCGTGCCCCCGATCCTGGCCGGCACGTACGCCGGGCTGCAGGCGACCGACCACGGCGTGGTCGACGCCGCCGAGGGCGTCGGGATGACCGGCTGGCAGCGGCTCTGGAAGGTCGAGGTCCCGATCTCGCTGCCGCTCGTGCTGGGCGGCATCCGCAACGCCGTGCTCCAGCTCGTGGCGACGGCCGCGGTGGCCGCGTACGTCGGACTCGGTGGCCTGGGCCGGTTCCTGCTCGACGGACTGGCCATTTTGGACTATTCCGAGGTGATCGCGGGCGCGTTGCTGACGACGGTGCTCGCGATCGTCCTGGATCTGCTCTTTTCGTTGCTGAACCGTGCTTTGGTGCCGCGGGGCGTCCGGCTCGCGGAGGCCGTGAAGAAGGTGACGGCGTGAAACGGCTGGTCGTGCTGCTTGCTCTGGTCCTGGCCGCCGGGTGCGGCAACCCGCTGGCGGGCGGCGGCGAGGGCGGCGCGTCCGGCGACATCATCATCGGCGCGTCCGACGTCGGGGAAAGCCTGCTGCTGGCCCAAATCTACGCTGGCGCGCTTCGCAACGCCGGCGCCACGAACGTGACGGTGCGGCCGCCGGTCGGCAGCCGCGAGGTCGTCGTCAAGGCGCTGCAGGACAAGTCGCTGTCGGTGGTGCCGGACTACAGCGGGAACCTGTTGCGGTACTTCGACAAGGAGACTTCCGCGACGACGTCCCAGGACGTCTACGCGCAGCTGAAGCAGGAGATCCCGGCCGGGTTCGAGGTCCTCGACCAGGCGCCGGCCGAGGACAAGGACCTCCTGGTCGTGGGGTCGCAGCTGGCGGCTTCGGGCGTCAAGACGTTCTCCGACCTGGGCAAGCGCTGCGGCGAGCTGGTGTTCGGCGGGCCGGGCCAGTGGAGCAGCCGCTGGAAGGATCAGATCAAGAAGCTGTACGGCTGCGAGTTCAAGGAGATCCGCACGACCGACACGGGCGGCCCGGTGACGGTGGCGGCGCTGAAGTCGGGCGACGTCCAGGTGGCGGACCTGTTCAGCACGTCGTCGACGATCGCGGCGAACGGGTTCGTGCCGCTGGTCGACGACAAGAACATGTTCCCGGCGCAGAACATCGTCCCACTGGTGGCGCGCGGAACGCTGTCCCCGTCCGAGGTGGCCGCGCTGAACCGCGTCTCGGCGGCGCTGACGACCGAGCAGCTGACCGAGCTGAACGTCGAGTTCACCGAGAAGAAGCGCAACCCGCTGGACATCGCCGAGGACTTCCTGGCGCGCAACAACCTGAAGTCCTAGTCCAGGGCGAGCTTGACGCCGAGCCCGATGAAGATGCCCCCGGTGGCGACCTCGATGCGCCGCTGGTTCTTCTTCCGGCGCACCCACCCGCCGACGCGGCCGGCGAGCACCCCGACGGCGCCGTCGACGAGGAACTCGAACACGATCATGACGGCGCCGAGGACCGCGAACTGCAGGGCCACGTGCCCTCGCGCGGGGTCGACGAACTGCGGGAGGAAGGCGATGGTGAAGGTGACCATCTTCGGGTTGAGCAGGTTGGTCAGCAGGCCGCTGAGGTAGGCGCGGTCGCTCTTCCGCTCGACGAGCGGCTTCCGGTTCCGGATGGCTTGCACACCGAGGTAGATGAGATAGGCGGCCCCGGTGACCCGGACGACGGTGAAGGCGACGGGAACGGCGGCGAAGAGAGCGGCGAGCCCGGCGGCGGCGACGGCGACGTGGATGGCTTCACTGGTGGCGACCCCGGCGGTGGCGAGCAACCCGGCTTTCGGGCCGCCGCGCATGCCGCAGCCGAGGATGAAGAGCATGTCCGGGCCCGGGGTGACCATCGCGACGATGGTGGTGAGGACGAAGGCCAGGAGGAGGTGCGGGTCGACCGGCATGCCCCGATCCTGACACGCGGGGCGGAGTGGACGAACTTGTTTTCCGCTCCCGGCGCGCTGCCATGATGGGGTGCGTGGCCACTGACTACGACACCTTCGCCGAGGCGTACGCCGCCGAGAACGAGACCAGTCTGCAGAACGCCTATTACACGCTGCCCGCCGTCCTGGACCTGGCCGGGAACGTCGCCGGGCGGCGGGTCCTCGACGCCGGCTGTGGCTCCGGGCCCCTCGCCGCCGCACTGCGGGAGCGGGGCGCCGCCGTGTCCGGCTTCGACGCCAGCGCCAAGATGGTCGAGCTGGCCCGGCGGCGGCTCGGACCCGATGCCGACCTCCGCGTCGCCGACCTGGGCGAACCCCTGCCTTACCCCGACGGCGCCTTCGACGACGTCGTCGGGGCCCTCGTCCTGCACTACCTCGAGGACTGGACCGCGCCGCTCGGCGAGCTGCGGCGCGTGCTCACGCCCGGCGGCCGGCTGATCGCGGCCGTCAACCACCCGTTCCTCTACAAGCTCATCCATCCCGAAGGTGACTATTTCGCGACCGTCCGGTGGTCCGAGGAATACACCTTCGACGGCCGGGAGACCGTTCTGACCTACTGGCATCGGCCGCTGCACGCGATGACCGACGCCTTCACCGCGGCCGGCTTCCGCACCGCCGTCGTCAGCGAACCGCCGTTCGCGCCGGAGGCCCGGGACCTGTTCCCCGACGAACTCGCGGGATTCCAGTCGGGGGCCTTCCTGGGCTTCCTGTTCTTCGTCCTCGAGGCCGCCTAACGTCGTAAGGCTGCTGCGACCAGGCCGGCGTCCTCGATTCCGCGCTCCGGTGGCTCCTCCGGCAGCGGCAGCAGCACCACCGACCCGCTCCCCGCCTCGTGCAGCGCACGAACGGCCGCTACGCACTCGTCCACATCGCCGCACACGGCCAACCGCGACAGCCACGAAGGATCCAGCCCGACAGCCAGCTCGTCCACAGTGGACGCCGAGTCCACCAGCTCCAGCAGCTCCGAAGCGAACGGCAACCCCTCGACCTGCACGCGCGCGCCGGGCGTCAGCGACTCCGCGATCGTCACCCGCGCTCGATCGGGATCGCCCAGAGCCAGCCAGTTGTACGTCACCAGAGCGTGGTGGGGTGGGGCACCTTCGGCCGACCGCCCGGCGGCGATCCCCGCCAGCGCCGTCCGCACGAACTCCGGCGGCGCGGGCTCCGCCAGGATCGTCCCGTCCGCCGACGATCCCGCCACGGCCAGGGACTTCGGGCGGCGAACCCCGGCCAGCACCGGGGGAACCACAGCAGGGGGGAACACCAGCTCCACCTCGTCCAGGTCGACGTGCCGGCCGGTGACCGACACCCGGTCTCCCGCCAGCAGACGGCGGACCGCCACCAGCGTCTCCTCCAGCGCCGCCAGTGGCGAGGCCGGGTACGCGCCGATCTGGCGCATCCACGACGCCACCCCGTGGCCCAGCCCGCCGATCAGCCGGCCCGGGTGCAACTCCGCCAGCGCCGCCAGCTCCATCGCCGCGATCGCCGGGTTGCGGGCCACCGCCGGCAGGACGCCGATGCCCACCTTGATCGTCGACGTCACCGCCAGCGCCGTCGCCACCGTGGCGATGCCCGCCGCCCAGAAACAGTCCTCGACCAGCCAGACCTCGTCGAGACCGGCGGCCTCCGCCTGACGGGCCAGCTCGACCAGCCTGGCCGGCGGCTGCTCGCGGTTGATCCGGACGCCGACGGACGAGCTCGGTGCGTACATGCAACTCCTCAGATCCGGGAGAACGCCGGCGCGTACTCGAACGCGCCCGCCTGCGTGGGTTTGTAGCCGGTGAGCGTGCGGGCCTGGAAGTGCTTGCCCCAGGCCGGATCCGGCGCCGCGATCGAGAGCGTCGACGCCGTGACGAAGCCGAACCGCGCGTAGTACGCCGGGTCGCCGAGCAGGACGACCACGCCGTACCCGAGCGCGTCCGCCGCGCCGAGCACCGCGTGCACCAGCGCCGACCCGACGCCGACGGCCTGGTGCCCGGGCAGCACGCCGAGCGGCCCCAGCCCGACAGCCGACGTCGTGTCGTCGCCGATGCGGGCCCGGCTGCAGCACACGTGCCCGGCGAGCTCACCGTCGCGGACGGCCACCAGCGACAGCGCGTCGAGCAGGTCGCCGTCCGCGCGCAGCTCGTCGACCAGGGGTGCTTCGACCGGGGTGACGCCGGGTTCGCGCCGGAAGGCCTCGCTGTGGATCGCGTACACGGTGGTCCGGTCGGCGGGCGTCTCGCGGCGGATCAGCATGTCCGCCACCTTGCCTCGAACCGGCCGCGGGCGAAAGCCGGTTTTCGGCGTAGCACCTCGCAGACGACGAAGGCCTCCTCCCGGCTCGGCGGGAGGAGGCCTTCGTCGTGCTCAAGCGATCAGTCGAACGCCTTCGAGATCAGCGCCTTCTGCTCCACCTCGTGCACCTTCGACGAACCCGCCGACGGCGCCGCCATCGGGCGGCGGGAGACGACTTCCAGGTTCGAGAAGAGCTCCGGGAACTTGCGGGGCAGGTTCAGGCCGAAGAACGGCCACGCGCCCTGGTTTTCCGGCTCCTCCTGGACCCACACGACCTGCGAAGCGTTCGTGTAGCGCTCCAGCGCCGCCAGCAGCTTCTTCTTCGGCAGCGGGTAGTACTGCTCGATCCGCACGATCGCGACGTCGTCCGCCTCGCGCTTCGTCCGCTCCGCCACCAGCTCCCAGTACAGCTTCCCGGAGGTCAGCAGCACCTTGCGGATCTTCGCCGGGTCCGGCGTCACGTCGTCGATGACCGACATGAACCGGCTCTGGCCGGTGAAGTCCTCGGTCGAGGAGGTCGCGGCCTTGTTGCGCAGCATCGACTTCGGCGTGAAGACGATCAGCGGGCGCTGGATGCCGTCGAGGGCGTGCCGGCGCAGCAGGTGGAAGTAGTTCGCCGGGGTGGACGGCACCGCCACGGTCATCGAGCCCTCCGCGCACAGCGAGAGGAACCGCTCGATGCGGCCCGACGTGTGGTCCGGGCCCTGGCCCTCCTGGCCGTGCGGCAGCAGCAGCACGACGTCCGAGCGCTGGCCCCACTTGGCCTCACCGGAGGAGATGTACTCGTCGATGACGGTCTGCGCGCCGTTGACGAAGTCACCGAACTGCGCTTCCCACATGACCAGCGACTCGGGGTTCGCCACCGAGTAGCCGTACTCGAAGCCGACGGCCGCGTACTCCGACAGCGCCGAGTCGTAGATCATCACGCGGCCCTGGCCCTCGGCCAGGTTCTGCAGCGGCGAGTACTCCTGGCCGGTCTTGCGGTCGATGAACACCGAGTGCCGCTGGGTGAACGTGCCGCGGCGGGAGTCCTGGCCGGACAGCCGGACGAGCCGGCTCTCCATCGCCAGCGACCCGAACGCGAGCAGCTCGCCGAACGCCCAGTCGATGTCGCCCTCGCGGGACATCTTGTGGCGACGCTCCATGACCGGCTTGACGCGCGGGTGCGGCGTGAAGCCCTCGGGCACGTTCACGAACGCGTCGCCGATGTGCTCCAGCGTCTCCTTGGTGATCGCCGTCGCGACCTTGGCCGGGACCTGCTGCTCCTCCTCGACCGAGGGGCTCGCCTTCGCCGGGTGCTTCTCCAGCTCCCGGACCTCGTTGAAGACGTGCTCCAGCTGGCTCGAGAAGTCGCGCAGCGCGGCTTCGGCCTCTTCGACGGAGATGTCCCCGCGGCCGATCAGCGACTCGGTGTAGGTCTTCCGCACCGAACGCTTCGTGTCGATGATGTCGTACATCGCCGGCTGCGTCATCGAGGGGTCGTCGCCCTCGTTGTGGCCGCGGCGGCGGTAGCAGATCAGGTCGATGACGACGTCCTTGTGGAACGCCTGCCGGTACTCGACGGCCAGCTTGGCCACCCAGTGCGCGGCCTCCGGGTCGTCGCCGTTCACGTGGAAGATCGGCGAGCCGATCATCTTCGCGACGTCGGTGGCGTACTGCGACGAGCGCGAGTGCTCCGGCGCCGTCGTGAAGCCGACCTGGTTGTTGACGATGACGTGCACGGTGCCGCCGGTGCGGTACCCGCGCAGCAGCGACAGGTTCAGCGTCTCGGCGACGACGCCCTGGCCCGCGAAGGCCGCGTCGCCGTGCATCAGGACCGGCAGCACGGTGTAGCCCTCGCCGCCCTTGTCCAGGAGGTCCTGCTTCGCGCGGACGATGCCCTCGAGGACCGGGTCGACGGTCTCCAGGTGCGACGGGTTCGCCGTCAGCGAGACCTTCGTCTCGCCGTCGCCGAACATGCGGAAGTACTTGCCCTCCGCGCCGAGGTGGTACTTCACGTCACCGGAGCCGTGCGCCTGGCCCGGGTCGAGGTTGCCCTCGAACTCCTGGAAGATCTGGCTGATCGGCTTGCCGACGATGTTGGCCAGCACGTTCAGCCGGCCGCGGTGCGGCATGCCGATCACGACCTCGTCGAGCTCGTGCTCGGCGGCCTTGTCCAGCAGCGTGTCGAGCAGCGGGATCGCCGTCTCGCCGCCTTCGAGCGAGAAGCGCTTCTGGCCGACGTACTTGGTCTGCAGGAACGTCTCGAACGCCTCGGCGGCGTTCAGCTTCGAGAGCACGTACTTCTGGACCGCGGGGTCCGGCTTCTCGTGCGGGATCTCGACGCGCTCCTGGATCCAGCGGCGCTCCTCGGGGTCGAGGATGTGCGTGTACTCGATGCCGACCGTGCGGCAGTACGAGTTGCGCAGCACGCCCAGGATGTCGCGCAGCTTCATCCGCTCCTGGCCGGCGAAGCCGCCGACCGGGAACTCGCGGTCGAGGTCCCAGAGCGTCAGGCCGTGGCTCAGCACGTCGAGGTCGGCGTGGCTGCGCTGGCGGTAGTTCAGCGGGTCCGTGTCGGCCATCAGGTGACCGCGCATCCGGAACGCGTCGATGAGCTCGATCACGCGGGCGGTCTTGTCGACCGGGCCCTCGGGGATGTCGGCGACCCAGCGGATCGGCTCGTACGGCAGGCGCAGGCTCGTGAAGACGTCGTCGTAGAAGCCGTCTTCACCGAGCAGCAGCTGGTGGATGCGCTTGAGGAACTCGCCGGACTCCGCGCCCTGGATGATGCGGTGGTCGTAGGTCGAGGTCAGCGTCATGATCTTGCTGATGGCCAGGTCGACCAGCGTCTTCTCGCTGGTGCCCTCGAACGACGCCGGGTACTGCATGGCGCCGACGCCGATGATGGCGCCCTGGCCGGCCTGCAGGCGCGGCACCGAGTGGTTGGTGCCGATGCCGCCCGGGTTGGTCAGCGAGATCGTGGTGCCGGCGAAGTCGTCCGCGGTCAGCTTGTTGTTGCGGGCCTTCTTGACGACGTCCTCGTAGGCCTGCCAGAACTGCAGGAACGACATGTCCTCGGTGTTCTTGACCGAGGCCACGACGAGGTTGCGCGAGCCGTCCTTGCCCTTCATGTCGATGGCGAGCCCGAAGTTGACGTGCTCCGGCGTGATCGCGAACGGCTTCCCGTCGATGACCTGGTAGTGCCGGTTCATGTTCGGGTAGTTCTTCAGCGCCCGCACCATGGCGTAGCCGATGAGGTGCGTGAAGGAGATCTTGCCACCGCGGGTGCGCTTGAGGTGGTTGTTGATGACGATGCGGTTGTCGGCCATCAGCTTGGCCGGGACCGCGCGCACGCTGGTCGCGGTGGGGACGCTCAGCGAGGCGTCCATGTTCTTCGCGATGGCGGCCGCGGCGCCGCGCAGCTGCTTCGACTCCGGCTCGTCCTTCTTCGCTTCGGCCTTCGGCTCCGCCTTGGCGGCGGCCGGCTTCGGCGCGGCCTTCGGCTCGGTCTTCGCGGGGGCCGCCTTCGCCGGGGCCGGCTTGGTGGCCGCCTGCTTGGCCGCCGACTCGGCGTTCTGCACGGCCTTGGGCGACGGCTGCGAAGCCTGGCCGTTGGTGGCCGGCTTGGCTTCGGCCTGCTGCCGGGCGTTGTCCGCCTTGGCCTGCGCGTTCTGCGTCGGCTTGAAGTCCGCGAAGAAGTCGTGCCAGGCGGCATCGACTGAGGAAGGGTCGGCGAGGAACTGGTCGTACATCTCCTCGACCAGCCACTCGTTGGGGCCGAATTGTGACGCAGGGCTGCTGCTGGACACGGCTGGGGCTCGCCTCTATCCGTCTCGATCTCGATCATGAATCCGCTGATGCGCCTACCAGGCTAACCCCCTCGGTGACCGCGATGTGATGGAACCGGCCTGTGTGAGGCGTGGCGCACTAGGGGATCGGTCACTGACTCGATCAAGATGTGCTAAGGGAACCTTAAGCGCTGTACCCGGTACAGGGTTCGCGGGCTCTTTCGCCGGGGTTGGTCCGTCGGTGTGGGGACGTTCACCATGGCGGGTTCCACTGGAGGGATGTGGCTGGTCGAATGTCCTTCGTTCTGGGACCAGGGCCTGGTGCGGCCGCTGGTGACGGAGTCCGGCACGGTCGTGTTGCGGTGCGACTCGTGCCAGGCCGTCTGGCCGACGCTGGCCGACTTCGAGGAGATGGAGTGGGTCGAGCCCGACGAGCCGGACTGGCTGGTCGGAGCCGGGGTGCACGTGCGCCCGGGGACGGTCCGGTGGGCTTCGCGGCCGGACGTCGAGGCGGCGGGGCTGGGCTCCCTGAAGTGGCGGGCGCTGCCTTAGGCGGTGGCCTCGATGGCCTTCTTCACCTCGGCTGACAGCTCGTACGGCGGCTCGTGGGGGACGAGCTTCACCGCCTTGTGCAGCTGGTCGGTGGCCAGGAGGCCGGAGATGTCGCGCATCACCGGGGTGACGTCGGTGATCGACTGGACCCATTCATCGACGTAGTGGCCGACCGCTTCGCCGGTGAGGCCGATGCGGATCGCTTCGAAGTTCAGCGGCGTGTGGTCGAGATCTCGCTCGGCGTCCCACTGGATGAGCACCGGACCCTCATGCGAGAGGGCCCACTCGAAGCCCTCGCGCGTGAGGTCGACGGCCAGGACGCGCTCGTGGCCGGGCTTGCTCCCGTTGCCGCTGTGGTAGGCGGCCAGACGGAAGGACGGGTCGAGCCACGTCGTGCCGCCGTCCAGCCCGGCGAACGTCTGCTTCTCGAGCGCGGCGTCGGCGACGGCCGGTGAGCACGCCTGGTAGACGCGGACCGTCGTCTCGGTCTGCGCAGCTCGCACCTGCCGGTCGGGGACCCGCTTCTCTTCGAACATGCCCGCCATGCTCCCAGCGCCCCGGCCGCCCGGCCACGGACTTTCGGCGTTCAGCCGAGGGCCCAGAGGCGGGCGTAGAGGCCGTCGGCCGCCAGGAGTTCCTCGTGGGTTCCGGTTTCCGCGATGCGGCCGTGGTCCAAGACCACGATGCGGTCCGCGCGGGCCGCCGTGGCCAGCCGGTGGGCCACCACGAACGTCGTGCGGCGGCGGGACACCGTCTCGGTCGCCCGGAGGACCGCCGCCTCCGTCGACGGGTCCAGGGCCGCCGTCGCCTCGTCGAGCAGGAGCACGTCCGGGTCCACCAGCTCGGCCCGGGCCAGCGCCACCAGCTGACGCTGCCCCGCCGACAGCGACCGGCCGCGCTCGCCCACCGGCTGCAGGAAGCCCGCCGGGAGGGCCGCGACGCCGTCGAACGCGCCCACCGCGCGGACCGCCGCCTCCACCTCGGCGTCGGACGCCGCCGGGCGGCCGTAGCGGACGTTGTCCGCCACCGTGCCCGAGAACAGGTGCGCCTCCTGCGGCACCACGCCCATCCGGCGCCGCAGGCCGTCGAGCTGGTACTCGCGGACGTCCGTGCCGTCGATCCGGACCTCGCCGCCGGTGACGTCGTAGTAGCGCGCCACCAGCTTCACCGCCGTCGACTTGCCCGCGCCGGTCGCGCCGACCAGCGCGATCGTCTCCCCGGCCGCGACGTCCAGCGAGAACTGCTCCAGCGCCGGAGTCTCGGCGCCGGCGTAGGAGAAGTCGACCTCCTTGAACGAGACCTCGCCGCGCAGCCGCGGCGGCACCGCGACGGCGTTCTCCGCCGCCGGCACCGACGTCGGCGTCCGCAGCAGGTCGCCGATCCGGTTCAGGCCGACGCGGGCCTGCTGGTAGCCGTCGAACACCGACGACAGCTGCTGGATCGGCGAGAAGAACTGCTGCAGGTACAGCAGGAACGCGAGCAGCACGCCGGCCGACAGCGTCCCGGCCGAGACGCGGTTGGCGCCCGCGACCAGCACGGTCGTCGTCGCCAGGTCGGACAGCAGCGCCACCAGCGGGAAGTACGTCGCGACGTACCGCTGGGCCCGCAGCCGCGAGCGCCGGTAGTCGTCGCTGCGCGAAGCGAACGCCTCCGCGGAACGGTCTTCGCGCGTGAACGCCTGGGCGACGCGCAGCCCGCTGACGTTCTCCTGCATGTCCGCGTTGACGACGCTGACCCGCTCGCGGGCCTCGTTGTACGCCTTCGACGCCGCCCGCCGGAAGATCACCGTGGCCACCGCCAGCACCGGCACCATCGCCAGCGCGAACATCGCCAGCCCGGCGTCGGTGACCAGCAGCGCCGCCGTGATCCCGGCCAGCGTCAGCGCGCTGACCACCGCCGTCGCGAGCCCGGTCTGCAGGAACGTCGAGAGCGCGTCGACGTCCGTCGTCATCCGGGTCATGATCTTCCCGGACAGCTCCCGCTCGTAGTAGTCGAGCCCGAGCCGCTGCAGGTGCGCGTAGCTGCGGACGCGCAGCGCGTACAGCACCGTCTCGCCGACCCGCGACGTCAGGCGCGTCTGCGCGAACACCACCGCCCAGTCGGCCGCGATCACCACGGCGCCGATGCCGGCGGCCAGCCAGATCATCGACTCCACGCCCGCGCGGACGCCGTGGTCGACGCCGAACTGGTAGAGCCCCGGCAGCGCGATCGACGCCAGTGCGTCCGCCGCCACCAGCCCGATGACCAGCGCCAGGGGCCAGCGGACCGGCCGCAGCAGCCGGCCCAGCCGGAAGCCGGGGTCGGGCGCGGTGACGTCCACATCGGACATCCGCGGCTCGTCCGCGGCGGGCGGGAGCTTGCGCACGCCTTCGATCAGCTCCGGCGTCGGCGGCACGTCGAGGCCGCCGCCCCCGCCGACGAACCCGCTGCTGTTCGGGTTGCCGCTGCGCTGCCGCGCCGCGTCGGCCAGGTCGTCGACCTCGTCGCGGCTCTCGTCCCGCGGCCACAGCGCCCGCGTGATCCCCGCCGGGCCGAGGTCGAGGCCTTCGCAGCGGTGCTTCTCCTCGACGTCGTCGCCCGGGCCCGCGACCAGCTCGCGGAACAGCGGGCAGCGCGCCGTCAGCTCGGCTTCGGTGCCGACGTCGACGACGCGCCCCTCGTCCAGGACCGCGATCCGGTCGGCCAGCGCCAGCGTCGAGCGCCGGTGCGCGATCAGCAGTGTCGTGCGGCTCGCGGTGACCGAGCGCAGGGTTTCGTGGATCGCCGCCTCGGTGACGGTGTCGATGGCCGACGTCGCGTCGTCCAGGATCAGGATCCGCGGGTCGGTGATGAGCGCCCGGGCCAGCCCGAGCCGCTGCCGCTGCCCGCCCGACAGCGTCAGCCCGCGCTCGCCGACCAGCGTGTCGTAGCCGTCGGGCAAGGCGCGGATGAACTCGTCCGCCTCGGCCGCGCGCGCGGCCGCGACGATCTCCTCCTCGCTCGCGTCCGGACGGCCGTAGGCGATGTTGTCCCGGATCGACGAGGAGAACAGGAAGGCCTCCTCGAACACCACGCCGATCGCCTGCCGCAGCTGCCGCAGCGGGACGTCCCGGACGTCGAGGCCGCCGACCCGCACCGAGCCCGCGTGCACGTCGTAGAACCGGGGCAGCAGCAGGGAGATCGTCGACTTCCCGGAGCCCGCGGTGCCGACCAGCGCGAGGGTCTCGCCCGGGTTCGCGGTGACCGACAGCCCGGCCAGCACCGGGTCGGTCCGCGTGTAGCCGAACCGGACGTCGGCCAGCTCGACGCCGAGCGGCCCCGGCGGCAGCGGCCGCGCGTCGGGGGCGTCGACGACCTCGGGTTGCGCGTCGATCAGCTCGTACACGCGCTCGGCGCCGGCGCGGGTCAGCTGGGCCTGCACGACCAGGCCGGACAGCATCCGGGCCGGGCCGATCAGCGTCGCGAGGTAGGTCGCGAAGGCGAGGAAGGTGCCGAGGGTGATCGAGCCGTTCAGCGCGAGGACACCGCCGATGCCGAGCACGGCGACCTGGCCGGCGGCGGGCAGGGCCGCGGTGGTCGCCGTCGGCACCGCCGACAGCTTCGCCGCGCGAAGCCGCTCCGCGAACAGCTTGCGCGCGGTCCCTTCGAGCTTCGTGACCTCCCGGGTCTCCTGGCCGAAGCCCTTCACGACGCGGACGCCGGTGACGGTCTCTTCGACCTGCTGCGCGACGTCCGCCGCGCGCTGCTGCGCCGACCACGTCGCCGGGAAGAGGCGCTTGCGGCTGCGGGCGATGACGACGCCGACCGCGGGCGTGACGACCAGCGCGATCAGCGTCAGCACCGGCGACATCCACAGCATCGCGGCGAACGACAGCACCGCGAAGATCACCGAGCCGAACGACAGCGGGATCTGCATGAGGATCCCGACGACCAGCTGCAGGTCCGAAATCGCGCGCGAGACGACCTGGCCGGTGCGCAGCGCGTCCTGCTTGCCGCCGTCGAGGCGCGAGACCGCGTTGAAGACCTTCTGCCGCAGGTCGTGCTGGACGTCGAGGGCGAGCTTCCCGCCGAAGTACCGGCGGAGGAAGGCGGTGGCGAACGCGACCAGCTGCAACGACACCAGGAAGACGGCGATCCCGGGCAGCGCACCGGTCCGCCCCGCCACGGCGTCGTCCACCGCCGTGCGCACCAGCAGCGGGCTCGCCGCCTGCACGCCGACGCTGAACACGGCGGCGAGCAGCGACAGCACGACGATGGCGCGGTGCTCCCAAGCCGCGGCGGACAGCCGGCGGACCCAGCCGACGGTCTCAGCGGGTGGGAGCTCTTGACGGGAGCGAGGAGGAGCGATGGTCACGTTGTCACACTAAGCGCCGCCACCGACAAAATATTTCCCCGAACGCGAGGAAGGCCGCCTCGAAGACTTCGAGACGGCCTTCCCGGACGGGTGAAACTACGTGATGTCGCGCTTCTGGTTGCCCGCCCAGCCGAGGCCGAAGAAGAGCATCGTCCACGCGAAGAAGATCAGCGCCGACGCCCACCAGGACAGCACGCCGGGCGCGGCCGCCGTGTACTGCAGCAGCAGCTGGGCGCCCGAGTTGACGTCGTCCGGCAGGTTGAGCGAGTTGAACCCGAACGCGTCCGCGGCGATCCCGCCGACGATCCCGTTCGCGGTGCCGTTCGGCAGGATCCCGCCCAGGAGGGTCGTCTGGCCCCACAGCAGGATCACCAGCACGTTCTCCACGATCAGGAACCACACGAGGAACAGCACCACCGCGAGCGGCACGTTGCGCAGCACCGCGCCGAACCCGATGCCGAACAACGTCACCAGCACCGAGGCCAGGATCGTCCCGCCGAGCGCGGCCAGCCACTGGCCCGCCGACGGCCACCGGCCCGAGTCGACCGACGACATGACGGCGATCGCCGAGACGCCGAAGCTGACCAGCCCGTAGATCGCGCCCCACCCGACGTAGGTGAGCATCTTCGCCGTCAGCGCCGAAATCCGGTTCGGCGCGGTCAGGAACGTCGTCGTGATCGTCTTGCTGCGGTACTCGCCGGCGAGCGCGAAGATCCCGAACAGCCCGGGGACCAGCTGCGCGATGTTGACGCCGTGCGCGAGCGCGAGCAGCCCCACCGGCACCTGGCTCGGGTCCAGGCCGATCAGCCGGGTGACCTGCCGGGCATCGCTGTCCGAGCTCAGGAAGTCCGCGAAGTCGTTGGTGATCTTGCCCCACGCGAACGTCAGCCAGAACGCCACCAGCGCCAGCGGGATCAGCAGCACCCACCACGTCTTCAGCGACAGCGTCTTGCGGAACTCCGCCTTGATCAGGTTGCCCATCACTGCTGCGGTCCTCCCCGGTACTGCTGCTGTTGCGGACCCGACGGCGGATACCCCGGCGGCGGGCCCTGGTACTGCGGCTGCGGCGGGTAACCCTGGGGGCCGCCGGCGTACTGGCCCTGCGTCAGCTGGAAGAACATCCGCTCCAGGTCGGCGTGGTCCTCCTGCATCCCGTAGACGGCGATGCCGGCCTTCGCGGCGATGTCCCCGATCTGCTGGACGCTCGACCCGGCGACCGCGACCCGGCCGTCCGGCGTCGGCGAGACGGCGGTGATGCCGTTCTCCTGCAACGCCTTCACGAGCGCGGAGGGGTCCGCCGGCTGCACCAGCACGCGCGACTGCTGGCTCTTGCGCAGCTGGTCCAGCGAGCCGTAGTACCGCGTGACGCCCTGGCTGATGATCACGACCTGGTCGATCAGCTGCTCGACCTCGTTGAGCAGGTGGCTCGAGACCAGGACGGTCCGCCGCTGCTCCCGCGCGTACGAGCGCAGGAAGTTGCGCAGCCACAGGATGCCCTCGGGGTCGAGGCCGTTCGTCGGCTCGTCCAGCACCAGCACCTGCGGGTCACCCAGCAACGCCGTCGCCAGCGCCAGCCGCTGCCGCATGCCGAGGGAGAAACCGCCGGCCTTCCGGTCCGCGACGGCGCCCAGGCCGACCAGGCCGAGCACCTCGTCCGCGCGGCGGTCCGGCACCCCGATGGCCGCCGCGTAGACGCGGAGGTGATTGCGCGCCGTGCGGCTCGGGTGGAAGCCCTCGTTCTCCAGCACCGAGCCCACCACCCGCGCCGGGTTCCCCAGCTGCGAGTGCGGACGCCCGTTGATCGTCGCCTGCCCCGCCGTGGGCGTCACCAGCCCGAGCAGCATGCGCAACGTCGTCGTCTTCCCGGCGCCGTTCGGGCCCAGGAAACCCGTCACCGAACCCGGCTCGACCGTGAAACTGAGGTTCTGCACCGCGTTCACCGCGCCGAACTGCTTGCTCAGGTTCTGCACCACAATCCGGCCACTGCCGTCGTGCATACCGTCCCCTTACGTTCCCCGCTGATGCGGCGTCATCCTGCCCTACCCGCGCCGCCCGCGCGCACGGAACGGCCGAACCCGCGGAGAGCGACGTTCGTCACGTTCCGCTACCGGAAGTGGTCGCCCTGCGTGGCGCTTGCACGGCGCTGACCTGAGGTTTCGCGGTCGAGGTGTGCTGGAGGGCAGATCAACTTGGTAAAGAATTCGCTCGACTTGCCGACCCGGTGCAGCAAAGTCCGGCGAACCCCTCTAAGCTTGTCCTTGGCGGCCCGCTCCCAATGACCCCCAGGTTGGTTGAGCGGGTCGCCGCTACGTTTCCGCTTCGGGCTTCGCTCCTCAGCGTCAACTCACTCCATGTTGCCCGGGGGCCGAGCCCCCGGACCCCCACGGTGCCCTGGGTGCACCTCCCAGCGTTGTCCCGGGAGGCTGCCCGGGTTGTGCTTGAAGGGGCGGGTCGGGTGGCTGCTTCGGTGGTTGCGGTGTTTTGGGTGGCTTGTGGCATCGTTGCGCGGTGCGGATCTTGCTCGTGGAAGATGAACGGCGGCTCGCTGAGGCGCTGCGGGCTGGGCTGAGTGCTGAGGGCTATGCCGTCGATGTTGCCCACAACGGGCGGGATGCCCTCTGGCTCGCCACCGAGCACCCCTACTCCGCGATCATCCTCGACATCATGCTGCCCGGCCTGAACGGCTACCGCGTCTGTCGGCGGCTGCGCGACCAGGGCGACAGCACCCCCATCCTCATGCTCACCGCCAAGGACGGCGAGGACGACGAGATCGAAGCCCTCGACACCGGCGCCGACGACTTCCTGCCCAAGCCCTTCTCCTACGGCGTCCTGCTCTCGCGGCTGCGCGCCCTCATCCGGCGCGGCGGCGCCACCCGGCCGGGGGTCCTCAAGCTGGGTGACCTCGAACTCGACCAGGCCGGCCGGACGTGCCGGCGCGGCACCGCCGACATCACCCTCACCGGCAAGGAGTTCGCCCTCCTCGCCTACCTCATGCAACGGCCCGGGCAGGTCGTCACCAAGGCCGAGCTGCTCGACAACCTCTGGGACTTCGCCGCCTCCGCGACCGCCAACCTCGTCGAGGTCCACGTCAGCGCCCTGCGGCGCAAGCTCGGCGCCGAGACCATCCGGACGGTCCGCGGCGCCGGCTACCACGTGGCCGGCTCGGGTGCCTAACTTCCTTCGCTCCACCCGGTTCCGCGTCGCGGTGACGGCCTTCGCCGCCTCGGCCGTGGCGCTCGGGGCGGTGTCGCTGTGGTTCGTGCTCCAGGCGGAGAGCCGGCTCCGGAACGCCGCCACCCAGCTCGCCGACGCCCACGCCGACGCGATCGTCCAGCTCCTGAACACCGGCGCCCGGCCCGGCGACCTGACCCTGCTCGTGCGCGACTCGATCTACGAGGTCAAGGACCGCGCGGGCAAGAGCGTCGCGTCCTGCCCCGTCCTGAGCGGCGCCACCCTTACGGCGTACGACGCCGATGTCACTTTGCGGCCGTACGAGATCGACCGCGCCGACCAGCGGTCGGTGGGATGTGCTCCCGAGCTGCGCGGGCTCGACGACGACCTGACCCTGCACGTCGTCCACGCCACCAGCGGCGACAGCAGGTACCAGGTCTACGCCGGTGCGCAGCTCGACCCCGAAGGCCAGGCGGCCGTCGACTCCGTCCGGACCGTGCTCACCTTCGGCGTCCCCGCGGTCGCGCTGCTCATCGGCGTGATCGCGTGGCTCGCCGTCCGCCGGTCGCTGCGCCCGGTCGAGGCCATCCGCGGGGAGGTCGCCGAGATCGGCGCGCACGACCTGAGCCGCCGCGTCCCGGCGCCGCGCACCGGCGACGAGATCGCGCGCCTCGCCGGGACGATGAACACCATGCTCGCGCGGCTCGACGAAGCCGTCACGCGCCAGAGCCGGTTCACCTCCGACGCTTCGCACGAGCTGCGCACGCCGCTCGCCTCGCTGCGGACCCAGCTCGAAGTGCTGCTGGCCCACCCGGACCGGCTCGACTGGCGGCACTCCTGCGAGAACGCGCTGCTCGACGTCACCCGCCTGCAGGACCTCGTCGCCGACCTCGTGCTGCTCGGCAAGCTCGACCACGCCGGGCCGGACCGGCTCGAACCCGTGGCACTGTCCGAAGTGGTCCAGGCGGTCGCGGCCGGCCGGGCGGAGATCGAGATCCGCGGCGCGCCGGTGGTGCGCGGCCACCGGTCGCGGCTCGAACGGCTCCTCCGCAACCTCGTCGACAACGCCCGGCGGCACGCGGTGACCCGCGTCGCCGTCGAAGTGTCCACTGTGGACGGCTGGGCGGTGCTGTCGGTCACCGACGACGGGCCCGGCATCCCCGAAGCGGACCGCGAGCGCGTCTTCGACCGCTTCGTCCGCCTCGACGACGCGCGCGCCCGCGACGACGGCGGATCCGGGCTGGGCCTGGCGATCGTCGCCGACATCGCCCGCGCCCACGGCGGCACGGCCGCGGTCGAAGCCGGGAGCCGGTTCGTCGTCCGGCTCCCGGAGCTGAAGACGTCTTAAGCCGGCTTCAGGCTGCGTTCAGCGTCCGCGGCCGACGCTGCGGCCATGATCATCTCTTGGCGCCCCCTCGACCACGCCGAATACCGGGCGTCGTCGTGGTTCCCGGGTCTCACCGGCCTGCGCGCGCTGGCCGCGCTGGCCGTCGTGTTCTTCCACTACGGCGGCCCCCTCGTCGACCGGCTGCAGGGCTGGATCGCCGTCCAGCTGTTCTTCGTGCTGTCCGGCTTCCTCATCACCACGCTGGCGCTGCGCGAAGAGGACCGCACCGGCCGGATCTCGTTGCGTGACTTCTACGTCCGCCGCGTCTTCCGGATCATGCCGGTGTACTTCCTGCTGCTCGGCCTGACGGCGCTGGCGGTGACCCTCGCCGGGACGTACGCGAGCAGCAGGCTCGGCGACGCGATGCCGTACTACCTGACCTTCTTCAACGAAGTCGTCGACTTCAACACGCCGTACCCGACGTCGTGGTCGCTGGGCGTGGAGGAGAAGTTCTACCTCGTCTGGCCCGCGCTGCTCGTGCTGACGTCGCTGGCGAAATCCGGGAAGACCGCGCTGCGCCTGATGATCGGCGCCGGCGCGATCGGGATCGTGCTCGGTGTGCTGCCGCTGGCGCCGTCGCACCAGTGGGCGAGCCTGACGGTGCACTACGGCTCGCTGGTCGTCGGCTGCCTGCTCGGCCTGGCCCTGCACCACCCGCGCGGGTTCGCCGTGCTGCGGCCGCTGACCAGCCCGGCCGCGGGGGTGCTGGTCGCGCTGGGGTTCGGCGTGCTGCAGCTGTCGGTCAAGCCGCTCGGACGCTCGCTCGGCGGGAACTGGCAGTTCGTCGTCCCGATCTACGCGGTGGGCGCGGCGCTGCTGCTCGTCGCGGTCGTCTCCGCGGGCCCGGTGCGGCGGCTGCTCGCGAGCCGTCCGCTCACCTACATCGGTGACCGGTCCTACGCGCTCTACCTGGCCCAGACCGGGGCGGCGGGCGTGACCGGGCTCCTGCTGCCGACGGGACTGGCGAAGGCCGTCGCGACCTCCGCCGTCGCGCTGCTCTTCGCCTGCGGCTTGCGGCGCTGGGTCGAACTGCCCGCGATCGCCTTCGGCCGCCGGCTGGTGGCAAAAGGGGAGCGGGCCCCTGCCGAGGAACGACAGGGGCCCGCTCGGGTGAAATAGGGTCAGGCGAGAACCGTCTCCAGTGCCGTGTGCGGCAGGTCGTGCGCGACCGCGACCGGGCCGTTCGTCAGGGCGCCGGCGTGGGTGTTGAGGCCCTTGGCGAGCGCGGCGTCGGCCTGCAGGGCGGCCTTCCAGCCGTGCTCGGCCAGCTGTACGGCGTAAGGCAGCGTCACGTTCGTGAGGCCGTAGGTCGACGTCCGGGGCACCGCGCCCGGCATGTTCGCGACGCAGTAGAAGACGGACTCGTGCACGGTGTAGGTCGGCTCGTCGTGCGTGGTCGGGCGCGAGTCGGCGAAGCAACCACCCTGGTCGATCGCGATGTCGACGAGCACGCTGCCCGGCTTCATACGGGACACGAGCTCGTTCGAGACCAGCTTCGGCGCCTTCGCGCCCGGGACCAGCACCGCGCCGATGACCATGTCGGCCTGCAGCACGGACTCTTCGACCGAGAGCCGGTTCGACGTCACCGTGCGGATGCGGCCGCCGAAGTCGTTGTCGATCTGGCGGAGGCGGTCGACGTTGGTGTCCAGGATCTCGACGTCCGAGCCGAGGCCCAGCGCGACGCGGGCGGCGTTCAGGCCGGCGACGCCGCCGCCGATGACGACGACGCGCGCCGGGTGCACGCCCGGGATGCCGCCGGGCAGCACGCCGCGGCCGCCGCTCGGCTTCATCAGCGAGAACGCGCCGACCTGCGGGGCCAGCCGGCCCGCGACCTCGGACATCGGGGCGAGCAGCGGGAGCGCGCCGTTCGCGGTCTGCACGGTTTCGTAGGCGATCGCGGTGGTGCCGGCGGCCAGCAGCGCGTCGGTCAGCGGCCGGTCGGCGGCGATGTGCAGGTAGGTGAAGAGGACCTGGTCGGCGCGCAGCCGCGGGTACTCCTCGGCGATCGGCTCCTTGACCTTGAGGACCAGCTCGCCCTCGGCCCAGGTCTCTTCGGCGGTGGCGAGGATCTTCGCGCCGGCGGCGACGTACTCGTCGTCGGAGATGGACGAGCCGATGCCCGCGCCGGTCTCGACGAAGACGTCGTGCCCGCGGCCGACCAGCTCGTGCACCCCGGCCGGGGTCAGCGCGACCCGGTACTCGTGCCTCTTGATTTCACGGGGGACAGCGATACGCACGGTCGGCCTCCTGGGTCGGTCTGCGTCCGGATTCGGTGCGGTGGTGCCACTCACGGTGAGCCACCCGGACGGCGGTGTCATCGTGCTGTGCGGACATTTCTTCGCCGTTATCGTGGTGCTACGCGGACAAGAACGTTGACTTCGACCGCGCTGGAGGTTGCAGCGTGGAGCCATGAGAGCTGTGTGGTTGCGGGAGTTCGGCGGGCCGGAAGTGCTGGAGCCGGGTGACGCGCCGGACCCTGTCCCCGGGCTCGGCCAGGTGCTGGTCGAGGTGGCGTTCGCGAACACCACGTTCGTCGAGACGCAGGTGCGGGCCGGGACGGGACCGTTCCGGCCGCCGTTGCCGATCGTCCCCGGCAACGGCGTCGGCGGCGTGATCAGCGCGGTCGGCCCGGGCGCCGATCCGGGGCTCGCCGGACAGCGGGTGGTGACGTCGACCGGCGGCTCCGGCGGGTACGCCCAGCGCGTCGCGGTGGACGCGTCGGCGGTGTTCGCGGTGCCGGACGCGCTGGCGCTCGACGCGGCGGTGGCGCTGCTCGCGGACGGCCGGACCGCGACGGGCTTGGTCCATGCCACCAGCGTGCGGCCCGGCGATCGAGTCCTGGTCGAGGCCGCGGCGGGCGGCGTCGGCGGCCTGCTGGTGCAGCTGGCGAAGGCGGCGGGCGCCACGGTGGTCGGCGCGGCGGGCGGGCCGGCGAAGGTGGCTCACGTCCTCGGCGCGGACGAGGTCGTCGACTACCTGGCCCCGGACTGGGCGTCTTCGGTGGGCGAGGTCGACGTCGTCTTCGACGGCGTGGGCGGGGCGATCGGCACGGCGGCGTTCGGGTCGCTGCGGCCGGGCGGCCGGATGGCGGTGTACGGCCTCGCGGGCGGTTCGTGGGCGGAGGTGTCCGAAGCGGACGCCGCTTCGCGGGGTGTCTCGCTGGTGCGCTCGATCGGGAGCCCGGCGGAGATGCGGGCGTTCACGGAGTCGGCGCTGTCGGAAGCCGCGGCCGGACGGCTCGTGCCGGTGATCGGGCAGCGGTTCCCGCTGGAGAAGGCCGCGGACGCCCACGCGGCGATGGAGTCCCGCACCACGATCGGCAAGACGCTGCTGGTCGCCTGAGAGCGCCAGCGAGCCCACCTTACGCCGTAAGATGACTTACGTCGTAAGGTGGGCTTGCCGGTACTTCGCGAGAGGGTCAGGCGCGGTAGGCCGACCAGGAGCTGTTCATCCGCGTGGCCTGGCCCGCGGTGAACTCGTACATGCAGCTGTCGTAGCTGTAGTCCATGAAGTTGTGGACCGGGTCCTTGCCCGCCGAGGTGCACGTGTCCTTGCTGGCCGGGCACCCGGACGTCGCCGTCGCTTCGGCCGGGGTGTCCGAGACGTAGTCGCCCGAACCGGAGCAGCCGCCCTGGAACGTGTGGTACAGCCCCATCCAGTGGCCGACCTCGTGGGTGGCCGTGTCGCCCTCGTTGTAGTTGGTCGCCGACCGGCCGGGCAGCGACTCGTCCAGGATCACGACGCCGTCCAGCTTCGGCTGCGAGCTGTAGTTCGAGGGGAACGTCGCCCAGCCGAGCAGGTCGTCACCGAGGTTGGCGGTGTAGATGTTCAGCGCGTTCTTGCCGCCCTTGCGCAGCGCGTTCTTCATGTTCCGCTCGGCGGACGTGCCGTCGGTGATGCCGTTGTACCAGGTGGAGTTGTTGGTGTAGTCGGTGCTCGTCAGCGTGAAGCTGAAGCCGCTGGACGCGTACGCGCTGTTGAGCACGGAGATCTGCTTGGTGATGGCCGACGCCGGCAGGTTGCCGGTCGAGCCGCTGGTGATCACGTGGAAGTAGACCGGGATCGACACCGCCGACGGCGCCTTCAGCGCGGTGCGCTTGCCGGCGAGCTTGCTCTGCAGGTCCGCGTCCATGCGGGCCGCTTCGGCGGGCGACAGGCTGTCGGCGTGGCCGTCCTTGCCGCGGTCCGCGGCGTGGGTGGGGGTGAAGCAGTCGCCGGCCGGGGCGGCGACGGCGCTCCCGGCGGTGGTGCCCGGGACGACCAGGGCGACCAGGGAGAGTGCGGACACCGCACCCAGCTTGACGGCCCTGCGAACCCGCTCGGAACTGCTCATGGACACTCCTCTGCGCCGGCCCGGCTACCCCGGGTGCTGCGAAGAAGGTGCGTCAGGCGATCACCGGAATCCACCATCTTTCGGCTGGAAAAGACAATCGGAACGTTCGGCGCGATCCATGCGGAGTAGTGCATAGGTCATGGAATGGGCCGAATGGCGCAGTCAGCTCCAGCGCAGCGCGACCAGCTGGGTGATCAGGGCCAGCCGGACGTCGGGGTCGTCGAGGTCCAGTGGCACCAGTTCGAGGAGCTTGCGCATCCGGTACCGCAGGGTGTTCGGGTGGATCCGCAGCTCGCGCGCCGCCGCACGCGGGTCGCCGGGGTGGCGCAGCCATTCGTAGAGCGTCTCGACGTAGCCGGCCTTGCCCGTTTCGTCGTGCGCGCGCAGAGCGCCCAGCGGGCCGAGCTCCGCGACTTTGGCGGCGGCCGCCGCGGTCGCGCCGCGATGCAGCGTCAACGCCGTCCAGGCTTCGTCGAAGGTGACCACGCGCTCGTCGAGGATCTCCGCGCGCAGCAGGCCGAGGGCTTCGTCGGCCTGGCGGCGCGAGGCCGAGAGGTCGCCGATCTCGCCGGGAGCGCCGGCCGCGGCGCGCGGGGCGCCACTGCGACGGGACGGCCCCGTCGCGACAAGGGCGTCGCGCAGTTCCGCCCAGCCGCCGGGGCCCGGCCGGTCCGGGACCACGGCGTAGAGCAGCCCGCCCAGCTCGGTCGCGACCGGACGGCGCCCGATGCCCTGGGAGATCCGTTCGAGCAGGGCGAGCCGCAGGCCCTCGGCGTCACGGCCGTCGCCGCCGGTGACCTCGATGACGACCACCCGGTGCGGTTCGTCGGACAGGTCCAGCTCGGCCATCGCCTTGCGCGGGTTCGCCCGGCCTTCGAGCACCCCGCGCAGCAGCTCGGCCGACGCTCGGCGCTGCGCGTCGGTGTGCGCGCGCCGGCGCAGCAGGTGCAGCGCGACGACCGGGGCGGCGTCGGCGAAGGCGGCCGCGCGCTCGTCGGACACCGGCCCGGCGACGACCGCCCACATCGACCCGAGCAGCTCGCCGCCCATCCGGATCGGCACGATCAGCCGCGGCAGGGTGCCGTCGCGCTGGGCCGGGACGAAGATCGTCTGCCGGCCGCGGGACAGCTCGCGGAACACCCCGCGCGAGCGGAACCGCGCGAGGACGTCGTCGGGGATGCGGCGGCCCATGATCGTGGCGACGCGCGCGGGGTCGGTGAGGTCCTGGCGCGCGGAGTAGGCGAGCACGCGCGAGTTGGTGTCCTCGATGGTCACCGGGGCGTCCACGACGGAGGCGACGGCGTCGGCCAGCCGGAACAGGTCGCCGGAACCGGGATCGAGGTCCTCGGACTCGTCGGCGAGGGCGTCGAGGACGGTCCGCAGCAGCCACACCAGCTGGGCCCACGACGTCGCGGCGTGCACCTGGACGAGCGCGACGCCGCTGGCCTTCGCGGCCCGCTTGACGGCGGGCTTCGCGGCGAGCGGCGGCTTGAGCAGCACGGCGGCGGCGCCCTGTTCGGCACTGCGCTTCACCAGCTCGGCGGCGTCTTCGGGGCCGGTGGTGGCGACGCCGAGCACGAGATCCCCGGCGGCGACGGCCCCGCCGGGTTCGGCGATCACGACATCGGCGACGGCGGGCGACTCGTCGGGCAGCTGCAGCGCGTGGAGCAGCGTCGGCCCCACCCGGTCGACCACGCTGCGCACCGAGACCACGGGATCATTCTGGCCGAGAAACCCCTGGACGGCTCGGTAGGGTCGGACGGGTGAGCGAACCGCGGCGGATCGTCGAATCCGGCTACGACAGCTCGGCCGAGCGGTACCTCGAATGGAGCGCGCGGATCGCGGACGATCCCCGGCTGCGCTTCCTGGCCGAGCTGACCGGCCGCCTCGCCGACGGCGCGGAAGTGCTCGACCTCGGCTGCGGCGCGGGCGTGCCGTGCACGAAGCTGCTCGCCGAACGACACGACGTCCTCGGCGTCGACGTCTCCGCGACCCAGCTCGAACTCGCGCGGCGCAGCGTCCCCGGGGCGCGGTTCGAGAAGGCGGACATGACGGCGGTGTCCTTTCCGGACAACAGCTTCGACGCCGTGACGGCGTTCTACTCCGTGCTGCACGTCCCTCGCGAAGAGCAGGGCGCGCTCTTCGCGAGGATCGCGCGCTGGCTGCGGCCGGGTGGCTGGTTCCTCGCCGCGCTCGGGTGCAGCGAGGCGAACGGCGTCGAGGACGACTGGCTCGGCACACCCATGTTCTTCAGCAGCCACGCACCCGACGTCAACCGGCGCCTGCTCGCCGAAGCCGGGTTCGCCCTGGTCGTCGACGAGCCCGTGACCATGCACGAACCCGAGGGCGCGGCCACCTTCCACTGGGTCCTCGCGCGCCGCTAGACCTCGTGCGGCTTGCGCGCGTCGATGTCCTCCGGGGTGTACTGCTCGCGTTTCGTGGTGAGCGCCCAGCGGTGGCCGTCCGGGTCGACGACCCGGCCGTAGCGCTCGCCGAAGAACATCTCCGTCACCGGGGCCTCCACCGTCGCGCCCGCGAAGACCGCGCGTCGCGCGAGGTCGTCCGGGTCGGCGGTCTCCAGCGTCAGCAGCAGCGGGGTCCCGCCGATCGTCGACGGCGCCAGCGCGTCCAGCGCCGCGATTTCCTGGCTCACCAGCAGCCGCGCGTCGCCGACCGCCAGCTCCACGAACAGCACCGTGCCGTCCGGCAGGACCGTGCGGAACAGCTCCACCGCGCCGAACGCCCGGCCGTAGAAGGAAAGCGCCGTCTCGACGTCCTTCACGAACAGGTGCGGCACCAGGCCGAGCGGGCGGCTCACGCCGACTCCGGACGCGCCAGCAGGCCCGCGTCGTCCGCCGCGGCGACGAGCCGGCGCAACGAAGCAGCCTCACGCGAAGCAGCTTCGCGGCCGGCCGGCGTGATGCGGTAGTAGCGGCGCCGGGAGTCTTCGCCCGGCAGCTCCTCGGCCAGTCCGTCGGCGGCCAGCCGGGTCAGCGTCCGGTAGAGCGTGCCCGGGCCGAGCTGGACCTCGCCGCCCGTGACCTCGGCGACGAACCCCATGATCCCGTAGCCGTGCGCGCGCCCGCCCGGCCCGGCGGCCAGGGCCAGGAGCACCTGGAAAGCCGCGGGGGTGAGCGGGTTGCCGTCGGCCATGCGAGCAGCCTACACTCCGCCCTGGTTATATCCATGGTGGATATAGAGAGAGGCGGGGTCATGCCCATCCAAGGGGTCAGCAAGGTCGTCGTCGGGGTCGAGGACCAGGCGCGTGCCAAGGAGTTCTGGTCCGGGACCGTCGGGTTCGCGGTGACCACCGACGTGCCCTACGACGACCAGGGGCACCGCTGGGTCGAGGTGACCGCCCCGAACGGGACGATCCTCGTGCTCAGCGAGAACCCCGAGGACCGCCGCCGCTTCGGCGAGAACGACCAGCTGCCGACGTCGAACTTCTTCTTCCACGCCGACGACGTCGAGAAGACGTACGAGGAACTGTCGGCGAAGGGCGTGGAGTTCCCGTCGAAGCCGGAGAAGCAGCCGTGGGGCTGGTGGTCGATGTTCGTCGACTCCGAGGGGAACCGCTTCGCGCTGCAGCAGCGCGACTAGCGCGACAAGACCGCGCTCAGGACCCGCCACAGCTCGCCGGCGGGGTCCTCGACCGGCTCCTTCGCCCGCCACGCGACGACGCCGTCCGGGCGCACGAGCGAAGCGCCGCCCGCCGAAAGGCCGTACCTCGCGGCGAAGAGGCCGTCGTCGATGACGTGGCAGTCGAGGCCGACGCCGGTCTCGGCCGCGACGTCGGCGGCGGCGTGCTCCCACTCGCCTCCGGTGCACAGCAGCACCCACGAGTGCCCGAGCAAGTCCACAGTGGACGCCAGACCCGGGGCCCGGAAACCGGGACGTCCGGTCGGCGCGTGGATGTCCTCCACCCGCGACCCGTCGTCCGGCTCCTCGGACAGCACGGCGGACGAGCGGTACCGGAACCCGAGGATGGCGTTCAGCATGTCCTCCGGCTCGGTGATCCCCGTGACGTCGAGGCCGGGGTGCATCCGCTGCTTCATGTTGTGCAGCGAGGTGTCGATGATCATCCGCGCGATCGGCCGCCGCTCGGCCTCGTACGTGTCGAGCAGCGCCGGACCCGCCTCGCCGCGCAGCACCGCGGCCAGCTTCCACGCGATGTCCGCGCTGTCGCCGACCGCGGTGTTGCCGCCCTGGCCGCCGGTCGGCGGCGTCACCTTCGCCGCGTCGCCGGCGAGGAACACCCGCCCGGCGCGGAACCGGTCCGCCAGCCGCGCGGCGATCTCCCACGAGCCGGTCCAGACGATCTCCGGCTCGAGATCGGGCAGGTCGGTGGCCGCGCGGATCATCGACACGAGCCGGTCGTGGCCGAAGTCGGCCGGGCTCTCGCCGCGGTCCGGGAAGTAGTCCGGCGCGAAGACGTACCGGTTCGGCACGTCGGTGTTGACCAGCCCGGCCGTGAAGTCCGGGTGCTGCAGGTAGAAGAGGTCGGTCACGCCCGGCTGGACGCGGTCGCCGAGGTCGGCGTCGAACACGACGCCGAGGCAGTGGCTCAGCGCGTCCATCCCGGTGGTCCCGATGCCGAGCCGCTGCCGGATGCCGCTGCGCCCGCCGTCCGCGGCGACGACGTAGTCCGCGCGCACGACCGTCTCTTCGCCCGAGTCGCGGTGCCGCAGCGTCGCGGTGACGCCGTCGTCGTCCTGCGTCAGGTCGACGAGCTCGGTCCGGAACCGGACCCGTGCGCCGGCTTTCTCGGCGTGAGCCAGCAGGATCGGCTCGACGACGTCCTGGCCGGCCATGCCGGCGGGCATCGTCGTCGAGGCCGAGACGTCGAACTCGCTGCCGTCTTCCATGAGCCGGTGCAGGACGCGGCCGGCCAGGCTGGTCGCCACGGTGATCCGCAGCCCCCGCGAGGCCCGCGGGCTCACCTGCAGCACCTCGCGGTCGATTCCTGCCCAGTGGAACAGCTCCATCGTGCGCCAGTTCTGCCCGGCGGCCCGTGAGTGGACCGACGTTCCGGCGTGCCGTTCGACCGTCAGGACGTCCACTCCTTCCCGGGCCAGGAACAGCGACGCCGACAGTCCGCCCAGCCCGGCCCCCACGACCAGCACCTGTACTCGCTCCATCAGAACTTCCTCCCAGTCTGTGAATCTCCCTGATCGAATATCTTAGACACAGAGATATCGGCCGGGCAAGGGCGTAGGCTCCCAGGAAGTGGGAGCGGTTGGGTACTCCGTTCGGCCGAAGTAGCTTCGGACTCCAGCGATCCCCCTTGAGCCGCAAGGAGAAAACGATGAGCGCGGACGACACCTCGGCGTGGTCCTTCGAGACCAGGCAGATCCACGCGGGCGCCGCGCCGGATCCGGCCACCGGCGCGCGGGCGACGCCGATCTACCAGACGACGTCGTACGTCTTCCGCGACAGCCAGCACGGCGCCGACCTGTTCAGCCTCGCCGAGCCCGGCAACATCTACACGCGGATCATGAACCCGACGCAGGACGTGCTGGAGCAGCGCGTCGCGTCGCTCGAAGGGGGCGTCGCGGCGCTGGCGTTCGCGTCCGGCTCGGCCGCGACCACGGCGGCGATCCTGAACCTCGCGGGCGCGGGCGACCACTTCGTCTCGAGCCAGTCGCTCTACGGCGGCACCTACAACCTCTTCCACTACACGCTGCCGAAGCTCGGCATCGAGGTCACGTTCATCGACGACCAGGACGACCTCGAGCAGTGGCGCGCCGCCGTCCGGCCGAACACGAAGTTCTTCTTCGCCGAGACGCTCGCCAACCCGGGCAGCAACGTCCTCGACATCCGCGGCGTCGCCGACACCGCGCACGAGGCCGGCGTCCCGCTGCTGGTCGACAACACCATTCCCACGCCTTACCTCGTAAGACCGATCGAGCACGGCGCCGACGTCGTGATCCACTCCGCCACCAAGTACCTCGGCGGCCACGGCACGACGATCGCCGGCGTCCTGGTCGACGGCGGCACGTTCGACTTCGGCAAGGACCCGGCCAAGTTCCCGGGCTTCAATGAGCCGGACCCGAGCTACCACGGCCTGAAGTACTGGGAGGCGCTCGGCCCGGGCGCGTACGCCGCGAAGGCGCGCGTCCAGATCCTGCGCGACACCGGGGCGGCCATCGCGCCGCTCAACAGCTTCCTGATCCTGCAGGGCATCGAGACGCTGTCGCTGCGCGTCGAGCGGCACGTTCAGAACGCGCAGGCGCTCGCCGAGTGGCTCGAGCAGCGCGACGAGGTCGAGAAGGTGTACTACGCCGGCCTGCCGTCGAGCCCCTTCTACGCGGCCAAGCAGAAGTACCTGCCGCGCGGCGCGGGCGCGGTCCTGGCGTTCGACCTGCGCGGCGGCGTCGAGGCGGGCCGGAAGTTCGTCGACGGCACCGAACTGCACAGCCAGCTGGTGAACCTCGGCGACGTCCGCAGCCTGATCGTGCACCCCGCGTCGACCACCCACAGCCAGCTCTCGGCGGAGGAGCAGCTCGCCAGCGGCGTGACGCCGGGCCTGGTCCGGATCGCCGTCGGGCTGGAGGGGATCGAGGACCTCAAGGCCGACCTGGAGGCCGGATTCCGGGCGGCCAAGGCGGAACTGTGACGGCTGGCCCCGTCACCGGCGCCTGGCGGATCGGTGATCCGCCGGGCCGCCGGAAGTTCGTCACCGGCCCCGGCGCGCTCGCGCTGGAGGCCGGTGGCGTGCTGCCTTCGTTAACGCTCGCTTACGAGACGTGGGGGACGCTGAACTCCGACGCGTCCAACGCGGTCCTCGTCGAGCACGCGCTGACCGGCGACAGCCACGCGGCCGGGCCGCCGGCGCCGGGGCACCCCAGCGCGGGCTGGTGGGACGGGCTGATCGGGCCCGGGAAAGCCCTGGACACCGACGAGTTCTTCGTCGTGGTCCCGAACGTGCTGGGCGGCTGCCAGGGTTCGACCGGGCCGTCGTCACCCGATCCGGACGGGACGCCGTGGGGCAGCCGGTTCCCGGTCGTGACGGTGCGGGACCAGGTGGCTTCGGAGGCGATCTTGGCCGACCACCTGGGCATCGAGCGCTGGGCGGCCGTCGTCGGCGGGTCGATGGGCGGGATGCGCGCGCTGGAGTGGGCGGTGACGTTGCCCTCGCGGGTGGCGTCGGTGCTCGTGCTGGCGTCGACCGCGCGGGCGTCGGCCGAGCAGATCGCCTGGGCGGCGCCGCAGCTGCACGCCATCCGCAGCGACCCGTTCTTCCACGGCGGCGACTACTATTCGGCAGCGTCGGGGCCCCAGGCCGGGCTCGGGATCGCCCGGCGGATCGCGCACGTCACCTACCGCAGCGAGCCGGAGCTGGCCCAGCGGTTCGGCCGCGCGTACCAAGGTGACGAGGACCCGTTGCGGGGCGGGCGGTTCGCCGTCGAGTCCTATTTGGACCACCACGCCGGCAAGCTGGCGCGCCGGTTCGACGCGAACAGCTACGTCGTGCTGACGGAGTCGATGAACACCCACGACGTCGGCCGGGATCGCGGCGGTGTCGCGGCGGCTTTGGGCCGGGTGACCGCCCGCGCGGTGATCGGCGGGGTGGACAGCGACCGGCTCTACCCGCTGTACCAGTCGGCGGAGATCGCGGCGGGGATCCCGGGAACGTCGGAGCCGTCGGTGGTTTCCTCGCCGTACGGCCACGACTCGTTCCTCATCGAGACCGATCAGATCGCCGCCCTGGCGAAGGCGCTTCTGGGCTAGTCACGCGCTCTCCCAGGCGTACCAAGGTGTTCGCGACTCGTCGTGACGCGTCGGCGGCGTAGTCGCCGAGGCGTCCGGCGGCGCGGTCGGAGAGCTTCGCGACCCGCCAGGCCACGTCGTCCGCGCGATCGGCGGCCTCGTCGCCCACCGTGGCGATCCGGTCGGCGAGCCGTCCCGTGCCCGCGGCGAGCAGATCCCTGAGTGCCATGGTTTTCCCTCCGCCTAGAGCATTCCGGCGCGGCGCCACAGCCGCTCGCTCGGGCCGCCGATCAGGTCGTTCTCCCGCAGGAACCGGACGAGCTTGCGGGCCCCGAAGGCCAGCGTCTCCCGCCGGTGCGCGCTGGTCCGCGCGGCTTCGACGGCGACGCCGGGGTCGATCCCCGCGCGCAGGTACTGGCGCGGCCGGGACAGCAGCCGCGACATCAGCAGCGCGCCGACGGCGACCACGATCCGCGCGAACTCCTTGCGCCACCACGGCGCGTCCGCCAGTTCGCGGACGAGGTCGTCGCGTGCGTACCGCACGTGCCGCGCCTCTTCCGTGACGTGGATCCGCATCACCGCACGGACCACCGGCTGCACCGACTCGTCGTCGAGGTGCTCGCGCTGCAGCGCGTCGAAGATCTCCTCGCCGATCAGCGTCGCGACCCACATCGACGGCCCGTGGAGGATCGCGGGGAGGGCTTGCGCGGAGAGTTGCAGCCAGCGGTTGTTGCGGTAGGGGCGGCCGTCGACGCGCTCGATCAGGCGCGCGAACATCGTGGAGTGCCGGCATTCGTCGGCGACCTCGGTCAGCGCGTAGTGCACGTGCCGGGTCGTCGGGTCCTGCCGGTAGGACGCGCGCAGCAGCATCTGCATGAGGATCAGCTCGAACCAGATCCCGACGCTGACGGTGTTCACGAGCTCTTGACGCGACAGCTCGATCCGCTGCGCGCGGCTGAGCGTGTCCCACAACGGCGTGCCGTAGAGGGAAACCAGCTTCTCGGGGATGAAGAACTGGTCGTCGTTCAGCGGCGCGGCCCAGTGGACGTCCACGTCCGGGTCGTAGGACAGCCGGGCGCTCGACTTGAGCAGCCGGTCCGCCGTGGCTTCACGATCGCCCATGTCCGCACCTCCCTGTGTCGTGTAACACTAGAACGCATGAAACATTTTCCGTCAAGTTGTAAACCAGCCTAGGGTTGGGGCCATGCGCGACCTCCTCAAGCACGCGCTCGAAGCCGAGCTCCCCGGCGACGAGACCGCCGAACGGATCATGGGCGCGGCGCTGACCCAGGCCGAGGACTTCGGGCTGCGCCGGTTCACCGTCGACGACGTCGCGCGCCGCGTCGGCCTCTCGCGGGTGACGATCTACCGCTACTTCCCGAAGAAGGACCAGCTGCTCAACGCGCTGGTCCTGCGGGAGATGAAGCGCTTCCTGACGAAGGTCGACGCCGTCGTCGAGGCGCAGGCGACCCCGGAGGAGAAGCTCATCGAGGGGTTGAGCTTCTCGCTGGGGTACCTGCGCGGGCACCGGCTGCTCAACCGGCTGCTGCGCACCGAGCCGGAGCTGATCCTCCCGCAGCTGACGGTGCAGGCGGGCGGCCTGTTCGCGGCGGCCCGCACCCGGATCGCGGCGCACTTCCACGCGGAGATAGCGGCGGGCCGGCTCAGCCTGCCCGCCGAGGACGTCGACGGCATGGCGGAGCTGCTGATCCGGATCGTGGTGTCGCTGGTGCTGACGCAGGAGACGGTGCTCCCGGTGGACGACGACGTCCAGCGGCGCCGGCTGGCCGAGCTGTACCTGGCGCCGATCGTCCGCTCGCTGCGCCCGGCCTAGTCGGAGACGGCTTCCGAGATCCAGGGGGCCACCGGCAGGTCCCGGTCGAGGCACTCGACCGACAGCCGGATCGTCCACCGCAACGCCTGCAGCACCAGGCTGTCCACCTCGTCGGGCGCCGCGTTGGCCAAGGCGATCTCGACCTGCTCCTGCGCCGCCTCGGTGTTGCCGTGGACCTCCGCCAGCAGCGTCCGGACGGCGGTCCGCACCGGCGGGTCGGCCTGGTCGATCGAGACCTCTTCGCCGTCTTCGTCGAAGACCTGGACCTTGACCGGCGCGCTGCCGCCGTCGCCGAGGGTGGAGACCATCGCGCTGCATTCGCCGAACAGCAGCAGCATCAACGCTTTCGTCTCGTCCGCGCGGGCCTGCGGTTCGGCGGCCGTCGGCGCGACCTCGACGAGGGCTTCGGCGTCGTCACCGAGGCTCAGCGCCGTCAGCGCGCGCTGAGCCTTCTCGACGAGCTCCTGCTCGTTCCAGTCCGCATCCACGTGCCCCATCAAACACCAGCGACGGCGGTCGTGGGGATACCTTGATCCGGGTCGGTCATCCGGCCGCGTGAAGGGCACCCAGTGCGAGCCGGGAGAGCAGTTCGGCGAGTTCGCCGTCACTGAGATGGCGGTTGTACGGTGTCGAGTTGATCAATCCGAACACGGCGTGTGCCGCCGACCGCGCCTGCCGTTCTCCCAGCTCCGGCATGGCTTCGCGAATCGCGCTGACCCACACCTCGACGTACTGCCGCTGCAGCGCGCGAACCTGCTTGCGGTCGGCGTCGGTGAGGTTCGCGAGGTTGCGCTCTTGAACGGTGATCAGGGACGGGTGCGCGAGCGCGAAGCCGACGTGGAACGCCACGAGCCCGGCCAGCGTGTCGTGCGGGGTGCCGGGCCTGGCCGCCCATGTCGTGCCGCCGTCGAGCAGGTAGCGGCTGATCGAGTTCAGCATCTCGCCGAGGATCGCGTCCTTGCTGCGGAAGTGCCGGTAGAGCGCGGGCCCGGAGATCCCGACGGCGGCGCCGATGTCGTCGATCCCGACACCGTGGAACCCGTGGTGGGCGAACAGCTCGGCGGCCGCGGCCAGGATCTGCTCGCGTCTGTTCGCCTTCTCGCCGTTCACGAGCGGAGTGGGGTTGGCCGGCATCCGGCCATATTAGAGCGGCAGGTTAGCGAGCGCTAACACCGCCGCGAGTTCGGTCCGGCGCGCGGCATCCCGAGATGCGTCCCGGTCGCGGTTAGCGAGCGCTAACACCGCGTGGCGTCCGGCTCGCCGGGAGGCGACCGGCGGGCGAACGAACTCGCAGGTTAGCGAGCGCTAACACTGTTCCCGCCTTCCGGCGTGGGCCGAGTGGGTTACTTGCAGGTAACTAGGGGTTCCTCGTGGGGCTTCCACATGCTGTGCTTTTGGGGTCGGTTCTGTCACAAAGGAGTGGCCCATGGGGGTTCCGATCCGTCTTTCGCGACGGTTTTTTCTGAGGTTGAGCACGGCTCTCGGGGCCGTCGTCCTGTCCACTCTCGGTGTCACGGGCCTCGCCCACGCCGCCGGGACCGTCTACGCCGCGCTCGGCGACTCCTACTCCTCGGGAGTCGGGGCCGGCAGCTACGGCAGTTCCGGGAGTTGCTACCGCAGCTCCAACGCCTACGGTCAGCTCTGGGCCAACGCCCACAGCGGCACGTCGTTCACCTTCCTCGCCTGCTCGGGAGCGAAGACCGGCGACGTCATCAGCCAGGCCAACTCCATCCCCTCCAACGCGACCCTGGTCACGGTCACCGTGGGCGGCAACGACGCCGGCTTCAGCGACGTGATCCAGACCTGCACCCTCGGCAGCGACGCGACCTGCACCGCGCGCGTCAACACCGCGAAGACCTACGTCAACAACACCCTGCCCGCGTTGCTGACCAATACCTACAACGCGATCAAGGCCAAGGCTCCGGGCGCCAAGCTCGTCGTCCTGTCCTACCCGCGCTTCTACACCGTGCCCGGCTCGTGCTGGGTCGGGCTCAGCGACACCAAACGGACCGCGATCAACTCCGGCGCGGACACCCTGGCGTCGGTGATCCAGTCCCGGGCGGCGTCGGCGGGCGCGACGTTCGTCGACGTGCGGCCGTCGTTCGTCGGGCACAACATCTGCTCCTCGTCCGACGACTACCTGCACAGCCTGACCTGGCCGGTGATCGAGTCCTATCACCCGACCGTGGCCGGGCAGTCGGGCGGTTACTACGCGCCGCTGCGGAACGCCATCGGCTGACGTTCCTCCCACGGAGGCCACCCCGGTTCGCCGGGGTGGCCTCTCTGTGTTCCGACGCTGCCGCATTCCGGCGACTGGACAACCCACGTTAGCGGTCGCTAACATCGAGGCGGAGGTTAACGACCGCTAACTTCGAGGGAGCCCATGGACACGCCGGTACTGGGGACGTCTGCTGCCCCGGACAGCGAGGCTTACGCCCGCAACGCGACGTCGCACGCGGAGCTGGTCGAGGACCTCCGCAAACGTTTGGCGAGCACCCGCCTCGGCGGGCCGGAGAAGTCGCGCACCCGGCACGTCGAGCGCGGCAAGCTGCTGCCGCGCGACCGCGTCGACACGCTGCTGGACCCGGGTTCGCCGTTCCTGGAGCTCTCGCCGCTGGCCGCGACCGGACTGTACGACGACGAGGCGCCCTCGGCCGGGATCATCACCGGGATCGGGCGGGTCTCCGGCCGCGAGTGCGTGGTCGTCGCCAACGACGCCACCGTCAAGGGCGGCACGTACTACCCGATGACGGTCAAGAAGCACCTGCGCGCCCAGGAGGTCGCGCTGCACAACAACCTGCCGTGCGTCTACCTGGTGGACTCCGGCGGCGCGTTCCTGCCCAGGCAGGACGAGGTCTTCCCGGATCGTGAACACTTCGGCCGGATCTTCTACAACCAGGCGACGATGTCCGCGCGCGGCATCCCGCAGATCGCCGCGGTGCTCGGCTCGTGCACCGCGGGCGGCGCCTACGTCCCGGCGATGAGCGATGAGGCCGTGATCGTCCGGAACCAGGGCACGATCTTCCTCGGCGGCCCGCCGCTGGTGAAGGCCGCGACCGGCGAGGTCGTCACGGCGGAGGAACTGGGCGGCGGCGACGTCCACTCGCGGCAGTCCGGCGTCACCGACCACCTGGCCGACGACGACGCGCACGCGCTGCGGATCGTCCGGTCCATCGTGTCGACGCTCGGGCCGCGCACGCCGCGCCCGTGGGACGTGCTGCCGACCGAGGCCCCGGCTGTCGACCCCGCCGAGCTGTACGGCGTCGTCCCGACCGACCCGCGCACACCTTACGACGTAAGGGAGGTGATCGCGCGGATCGTCGACGGCAGCCGCTTCGGCGAGTTCAAGAAGGAGTACGGGTCCACCCTGGTCACCGGCTTCGCCCGGATCCACGGCCACCCGGTAGGCATCGTCGCGAACAACGGCGTGCTGTTCGCCGAGTCCGCGATGAAGGGCGCGCACTTCATCGAGCTCTGCGACAAGCGCTCGATCCCGCTGCTGTTCCTGCAGAACATCACCGGCTTCATGGTCGGGCGCGCGTACGAAGCCGGCGGCATCGCCAAGCACGGCGCGAAGATGGTCACCGCGGTGGCCTGCGCTCGGGTGCCGAAGTTGACCGTCGTTATCGGTGGTTCCTTCGGCGCCGGCAACTACTCGATGTGCGGCCGGGCGTACTCGCCGCGGTTCCTGTGGATGTGGCCGAACGCGCGGATCTCCGTGATGGGCGGCGAGCAGGCGGCGTCGGTGCTCTCGACCGTCCGCCGCGACTCGATCGAGGCCCGCGGCGGCGAATGGTCCGCTGAGGACGAAGAAGCGTTCAAGGACCCGATCCGAGAGCAGTACGAAGCGCAGGGCAGCCCGTACTACTCGACGGCGCGGCTGTGGGACGACGGCGTGATCGACCCGGCGGACACCCGCACGGTGCTCGGCCTCGCGCTCTCGACCGCGGCCAACGCGCCCCTGTCCGATGTCAACTACGGCGTCTTCCGGATGTGATGATGTTCGACTCAGTGTTGGTCGCCAACCGCGGCGAGATCGCCGTCCGGGTCATCCGGACGCTGCGGGCGCTCGGCATCCGCGCGGTCGCGGTGTACAGCGACGCGGACGCCGAGGCTCGCCACGTGCGCGAAGCGGACACGGCCGTGCGCATCGGCCCGGCGGAAGCTTCGAAGAGCTACCTGTCCATCCCGGCGATCGTGGACGCCGCCGTGTCCTCGGGCGCGCAGGCCGTCCACCCGGGTTACGGCTTCCTGGCGGAAAACGCCGAGTTCGCCCGCGCTTGCGAGGCGGCCGGGCTCGTATTCATCGGCCCGCCGGTGGCGGCGATCGACGCCATGGGCGACAAGATCCGCGCCAAGGCGACGGTGTCGAAAGCGGGCGTCCCCGTGGTCCCCGGGGCGTCCGATGTGGACATCCCCGCCGGGGGGTTCGCCGAGGCGGCCGCGAAGGTCGGCTACCCGCTGCTGCTCAAGCCGTCCGCGGGCGGTGGCGGCAAGGGCATGCGGCTGGTCCGTGAAGAGTCCGAACTGGACGCCGCCATCGAGTCGGCGCGGCGCGAGGCCAAGGGTTCCTTCGGCGACGACACCCTGCTGATGGAGCGGTTCGTCACGACCCCGCGGCACATCGAGATCCAGGTCATGGCCGACCGCCACGGCAACGTCATCCACCTCGGCGAGCGCGAGTGCAGCCTGCAGCGACGCCACCAGAAGATCATCGAGGAAGCGCCGTCGGTGCTGCTCGACGACGTCACGCGCGAAAAGATGGGCTCGGCGGCCGCCGAAGCCGCGCGTTCGGTCGGGTACGTCGGCGCGGGCACGGTCGAGTTCATCATGTCGGCGCACGACCCGGACGAGTTCTTCTTCATGGAGATGAACACCCGGCTGCAGGTCGAGCACCCCGTCACCGAGCTGGTCACCGGCCTCGATCTGGTCGAGTGGCAGGTCCGGGTCGCGGCCGGGGAACACCTGACCGTCAAGCAGGAAGACGTCGTCCTCAATGGACACGCCGTCGAAGCGCGGGTGTACGCCGAGGACCCGGCGCGCGGGTTCATCCCGACCGGCGGGACGGTGCTGGCGGTGCACGAGCCGTCCGGCGACGGCGTCCGCGTCGACTCGTGGATGACGCGCGGCGCGGTGATCGGCTCGAACTACGACCCGATGCTGGCCAAGGTCATCGCCTGGGGCCCCGACCGCGCGGCCGCGCTGCACCGGCTCGACCGGGCGCTGGCCGACACGGCGCTGCTGGGCGTCGGTACCAACACGGCGTTCCTGCGCGGGCTGCTGGCCGACCCGGACGTCCGCGAGGGGCGTCTCGACACCGAGCTGGTCGATCGCCGTCTGTCCACTTTGGTCTCTTCGGACGTGCCGGCGGAGTTCTTCGTCGCGGCCGCTTTGGACCGCCTGCTGGAACTTCAGCCGTCCGGGTCCGTCGTGGACCCGTGGGACGTGCCGGACGGCTGGCGGATGGGCGGCTCCGGCGGGGTGACGTTCCGGCTGAAGTCCGGGCTGGCCACGGCCGTGGTCCGGGTGCAGGGCACGCCGGCCGCCGCGGTCGTCCAGGTGGACGACGCCGACGCGGTGCGGGTCTCGGCCCGGCGTGACGGCGACGTCCTGGAGATCCGCCACGCCGGTGGGTTCGACCGCTACCGCCAGGCCTGCGGTCCGGACCGGACGGTCTGGCTCGCCCGGGACGGCCTGAGCTTTCCCTTCGGTGAGCAGGAGTTCGTCCTGTCCTCACGCGGCGAGGCCGCCGGGGCCGGGCCGGTCACCAGCCCGATGCCGGGCACGGTGCTCGTCGTGAAGGTCGCCGCCGGCGACGTCGTGAAGGCCGGGACGCCGTTGCTGGTCGTCGAAGCGATGAAGATGGAGCACACGGTCACCGCGCCGATCGACGGCGTGGTCAGCGAACTCCCCGTCCGGGCCGGCCAACAGGTCGCGCTGGACGAAACCCTTGCCGTCGTAAAGCCCCAAGAGGAGCAGCAGTGATCGACTTCCGCCTGGACGAGGAGTACGAGGCCCTCCGCAAGACCGTGGAGGACTTCGCGCACGCCGAGGTCGCGCCGGTCATCGGCGAGTTGTACGAGAAGGAAGAGTTCCCGTACGCGATCGTCGCGAAGATGGCCGAGATGGGCCTGTTCGGCCTGCCGTTCCCCGAGGAGTTCGGCGGCATGGGCGGCGACTACTTCGCGCTGTGCCTCGCCCTGGAGGAGTTGGCCCGGGTCGATTCGTCGGTGGCGATCACCCTGGAGGCCGGCGTTTCGCTCGGCGCGATGCCGATCTTCCGCTTCGGGACGCAGGAGCAGAAGGAGACGTGGCTGCCTGATCTTTGCGCCGGGACGGCGTTGGGCGGCTTCGGCCTGACCGAGCCGGGTGGCGGCTCGGACGCGGGCGCGACCCGGACCCGGGCCACTTTGGACGGTGACAGCTGGGTCGTCAACGGCAGCAAGGCGTTCATCACGAACTCGGGCACGGACATCACGCGCCTGGTCACCGTCACGGCCGTGACGGACGTGATGGAGAACGGCCGCAAGGAGATCTCGGCGATCCTGATCCCGTCGGGGACGCCGGGCTTCGAGGTGGCGCCGAAGTACTCGAAGGTCGGCTGGAACTGCTCGGACACGCACGAACTGTCCTTTTCGGACGTCCGCGTCCCGGCGGAGAACCTGGTCGGCACCCGTGGCCGCGGGTACGCCCAGTTCCTGTCCATTTTGGACGAAGGTCGCGTCGCGATCGCCGCGCTGTCGGTGGGTCTGGCGCAGGGCTGCGTCGACGAGTGCCTGCAGTACGTGAAGGACCGCGTCGCGTTCGGCAAGCGGATCGGGGAGTACCAGGCGATCCAGTTCAAGATCGCCGATATGGAGGTCCGCACGCACACGGCCCGCCTGGCGTACTACCAGGCGGCGTCGAAGATGCTGCGCGGCGAGCCGTTCAAGAAGGAAGCGTCGATCGCGAAGCTGGTGGCCTCGAACGCGGCCATGGACAACGCGCGCGACGCGACCCAGATCTTCGGCGGCTACGGCTTCATGAACGAGTACCCGGTGAGCCGCTTCTACCGCGACGCGAAGATCCTGGAGATCGGCGAGGGGACGAGCGAGGTCCAGAAGATGCTGATCTCGCGCCACCTCGGCGTCGCCTGACGTGCGCCGAGGGGCACCTCCCGCGGAGGTGCCCCTCGGTGGTCACTGCGGTTGTTGCTGTTGCTGCTTCTTGTCTTCCTCGGCCCAGGCGGCCTCCGCCTGCATCTGGATGTCGGTGAGGCCGCGGTCGACCTGCACGATGTCCTTGCCTGCCCAGCCCGCGAAGTTCTTCGAGCTCTTGGCGTCGGACAGCGCCTTCAGCATCGGGTAGTAGTCCGGGGCCTTGGCCTTCAACCAGTCGTCGACGAACTTCATCTTCTTGTAGCTGTCGCCGAACTTCGTCTTCAGCCAGTCCTCGTGCTTCTTGATCGTCGAGACGTCGTGGTCGCTCAGGTGCGACTTCGGCGGCGTCGGCTTCGGCGGCTCCGGTGGCTTCGGCAGCGGCCGAGAGAAGTTGGGGGTGGTGCCGTCGCCGGGCGGCCGCGTGCTCGGGGTGGCGCCACCACCAGGAGGACCGTCGTGGGTGACCGCCGTGCCCGGCGGGGGCAGCGGCCGCGAGAAGTTCGGGGTGGTGCCGTCGCCCGGCGGCCGGGTGCTGGGCGTGGCGCCGCCACCAGGGCCGTTGTGGGTGATCGCGGTGCCCGGCGGCGGCATCGGCGTCATCTCGTGGCCCGCGCTCGACGAGGAGCCCGGCTTGCCCTTGACCAGCTTCGACAGGCCGGTGAGCCGGGCCAGCGTGCGGCCGGCGTAGGCGACGACCTTGGCGAGCTTCGCCATCATCGCGGCGACCTGCACCGAGACGGTCGCGACGCACTTGGTCACCCCGACGGCGATGGACGCTCCGAAGGTGGGGATGGCGAGCGCGAGCGCGATCAGCATCGTGGAGATGATGTCGCCGAGGATCGTCGTGATGATGTCGCGCAGCAGCGAGCGGACCGCGCCGATCAGGGCGCCGGTGGTCTCGACCATGTAGCCGGCGACGTCGGCCGCCTTGGCGTTCGCGTCGATCCAGCCCTTCCGGTCGTTGATCGACTTGAGGAAGCTGTCGTAGCCCTTGCCCTGCCACTGGGTGATCGTCGCCTTGAGCGTGTCGTCCAGCGAGGTGCCGGTGTTGCGCAGCGACTCGCCGATCTTGTGCAGCTCGTTGGCGATCTTCGTGACCTCGGCGGGGTTGCCCGCGACCTGGTCCAGCGGCCACTTCAGGAACGAGACGTGCTCGATCAGCCAGCCCAGGCCCGCCGCGATCAGCTTCGCGAGCGGGTCCATGGCGAACGCGACGGTGTCGAGCACGGCGCTGATGACGTTGATGCCCAGCTCGACGCTGACGGCCGCGAGGTCGCCGCCGTGCTCGGTCTGGACCTTGCCGATCGAGTCGCCGACCTGCTTCCAGCTGTCGAAGACGCCGGCGCCGGTCGTGGAGTTCGAGGCCGTGATGGGGACGGTCATTTGCCCAGCTCCGTTTCGAAGGTGCTCAGACCCTGTGCCGTGTTCGCGTCGTGGGTCGAGTAGGTCTCGGCGGCCTTCTTCACGTCCTCGGCCGACTTGCCGATGTCCCCGACGAGCTTGTTGATCTCACCGGTGATCGCGGCGATCGTGATCCGCGAGGGCACGGCGAGCACCTGTGCGAGCAGGATGCCGAACGCGGCGTTGTCGAACCCGTTGGCGGCCTGCATCCGGTTCGCGGCGTCCTGCACCGCCGGTTGCGTGGTGCCGGACAGGAACTGGCTGAACTTCTGCAGCTCGGCCGGGTCGACCGAGAAACCTTCTCCGGAAACCACCGGTTCTTCTCCCTACTACCAGGGGTTGCTTTCGCCGTCGTCCTCTTCCGGCGCGGGCCGGGGACGACGTCGCGGCGGACCTTGCTGCGGCGGCGGCTGCTGTTGCTGAGGAGGAAGAGGCGGCGGCGGGCGATGCGGTGGCGCGGGCGGCCGCGGCGGACGGTCGTCGGCCTCCTGCTCCGGCATGAACACGTCGCTCTTGCCCGGCTGCGTCGCCTCGGGCTGCTCGGGTGCCGGCAGGAACTCGTCCAGCAGTTCGCGGGCGTCCGAGTTCTCGCCCACCATGCCGCTGAACGCGTCGGCGACCTGGGCCGAGACCTTCTGCTGCGCGCGGCCGATCAGCTGCATCACCAGGCTGGACAAGGCTTGCGGGGGACGCTCGTACGCGCGGGGGCCGAACCGGAGCTCCTGCAGGACCCCGCTCGGGCCGACGGTCACCGAGACCGCTCCGTCCGGCGCTTGCACCGTGGCGACGGCGGATCGGAGCCGTTCCTGGGCTTCCGCGGCTTTTGCCCGGATTTCCTCGAGTTCGACGGTGAACGCGGCCAGCGGATCGTCGCCGGGGGGCACTGACTGGGTCAATTTGTCCTCGTCGCGAGAGAGGTTGTGAACGGAGAAAGTCAATCAGCGCTTCTTGAAGCTCGGATGACACGAACCGGACCGCCGGCTGAACGCGGTGTGGATCGGCGAAGTCGGCACGCGAGTACGCGTGGTGCGGTAAACAAGGGCATGGACAACACCGTCATCCGATCGGGTGACTCTGGGGACGCTGACACGCTGCTGGGCTTCTTCGACGAAGCCGTCGAATGGCTCGTCGCGCGGGGCAGTGCGAAGCAGTGGGGGACCGAGCCGTGGAGCCGCGTCCCGAAGCGCGTCGAGCGCGTCAAGGGGATGGCCGCGGACCCCGGTCTGCGCATCGCGATGGTCGACGGCGAACCCGCCGGCGCGCTGATCGTCTCGGAGGAGCACGACCCGCACGTCCCGTCGGTTAACGAGCGTGAACTGTACGTCCGGCTGCTGATCACGTCGCGGCGGTTCACCGGTCGGCGCGTCGGCGGGCGTCTTGTCGAGTACGCGCTCGACGAGGCGCGGCGGCGCGGCATCGACCTCGTGCGCGTCGACTGCTGGGCCGGCGGCGACGGCGCCCTGCAGCGCTACTACGAGAGCCAGGGCTTCAAGCCGACGGTGCGGTTCCACGTCGAAGACTGGGTCGGGCAGGTCTTCGAACAACGCGTGGGGTAGCGCGAACCCGCGCCAGGGGTGACACTGTTGACGCAGTGCCAACAGACGAAGGAGTCGCCATGGCCGAGGAGCTCGCGGGCAAGGTTGTCGTCATCACCGGCGGCGGGCAGGGGATCGGCGCGGCGACCGCGTCGGCGCTGTCCAAGCTGGGCGCGAAGGTGGTGATCGGCGACCTCGACCAGGTCCGGGCCGAGAAAACCGCCGGGGAGCTGGACGCCGAGGCGCTGCCGCTGGACGTCACCGACATCCGCGCGTTCACCGAGTTCCTCGACGAGGTCGAACGCCGGCACGGCCGGATCGACGTCCTGATCAACAACGCCGGGATCATGCCGCTCGGCGAGCTGGAGGGGGAGAGCGACGCGACCACCCGGCGTCAGATCGAAATCAACCTGCACGCCGTCATCCACGGCACCCGCGAAGCGATGAAGCGGATGCGGCCGCGGCGGTCCGGGCACATCGTCAACGTCGCTTCCTTCGCGGGCAAAGCGGGTTTTCCGGGCGCGGCGACGTACTGCGCGACCAAGCACGCCGTCGTCGGGCTGTCCGAAGCGGTGCACCTCGAGCTGCACGGATCCGGCGTCCACGTCTCGTGCGTCATGCCCGCGATCGTCCGGACGGAGCTCGCGAGCGGCCTCGGCGAGGCGAAGCTGTTCAAGTCGTCGCGCCCGGAGGACGTGGCCGACGCCATCGTGGCCACGCTGCGCAAGCCTCGTCTCGAGGTCTTCGTGCCCCGATCCGTGGGAACTATGGGCAAGCTCACCCGGCTGCTGCCGCGGCGGGCCGGCGAAGCGCTCGCTCGTGCTCTGAAGGCGGACCAGCTTTTGGCCTCAGCGGCCCATTCCCCGGCCCGCGCGGACTACGAGGCGCGAGCCGCCGAGAGCGCCCCCGGGGCGGGCACGGAGTAACTCGGACGGCCTAGCGACTGTCCGAATTGGACGTGGGCGGTGTTGAGTCCCCCGGCCTGACCGGGCAAGATTGACCGGAAGTGCCCAGGGACGTCGCAGGAGGCTTTCGAAATGGTTTCACCGCCCGCACGATTGGCCGCGGCGGCGTCGAACGTGGTCGGCAAGGTGCTGCACGGCGGGGTCGCCGATCTGCGCCCGATGCCGCGGGTGCTGATCGACCAGGGCCCCAACCGCTCGGTGTACCGGATGACGCACAGCAGCCGTCCGGTGTCCGGGCCGCCGATCCTGCTGGTGCCGCCGCTGGCCGCGCCGGCGATCTGCTTCGACCTGCGCCGCGGGTGCAGTCTCATCGAGCACCTGGTCGAGGGCGGTCGCAACGCGTACCTCGTCGACTACGGCATGGTCGCCTTCTCGGACCGGCGCCTCGGCATCGAGCACTGGATCGACGAGGTCCTGCCGCGCGCGATCCGCAAGGTGAGCGCCGACAACGGTGGCCAGGCCGTGCACCTGGTGTCGTGGTCGCTGGGCGGGATTTTCTCGTTGCTGGTGAACGCGGACCAGCCGGACCTGCCGATCGCGTCGATCACCGCGATCGGCTCCCCGGTGGACTTCACGGCGATCCCGATCATCGCGCCGTTCCGCCCGCTGGTGGACCTGACGAACGGCCACCTGCTGACGCCGATCTACCGCGCGTTCGGCGGCGCACCGTCCTATTTGGTCAGTCGCGTGTTCCGCGCGACGGGCATCAGCAAGGAGATCACGAAGCCGATCGCGATCCTTTCGCACCTCGACGACCGCGACTACCTCGCGCAGATCGAGGCGGTCGACCACTTCATGGGCAACATGTACGCCTACCCGGGCCGGACGTTCGGCCAGCTGTACCACCGCTTGTTCCGCACGAACGACCTGGCGGAGGGCAAGGTGGACCTCAACGGGCGCATCATCTCGCTGTCGTCGGTGCGGGTCCCGACGCTGGTGGTGGCGGGCGAGAACGACACGATCGCGCCGCGGCCGTCGGTGGAGCGGGTGGTGGAGCTGCTGGACAAGGCCCCGGAGGTCCGCTTCAAGACGGCGCCGGGCGGGCACCTCGGCGTCCTGACGGGCCGCAAGGCGCGCGGCACGACGTGGCGCTACCTGGACGAGTTCCTCGACGACCAGGTTTCGGGGTCAGCCGACTAGGTCGATCTCGAAGGGTTCGGCCGCGCTGTAGCGGACGTCCGCCCAGACCGCGCCGGGCAGGTCGTAGCGCCGGTGCGACGTCAGCTTCGGGTCGTGGCCCGGGATCTGCGCGGGGTTGTGGCCGACGCCCGCGCGATCCGAACCCCACGCGAAGACGTTCGACACCCACATCGGCCGCGCGAAGCCGTCTCCGCCCAGCCGCGGCCGGATGACGATCGCCCCACCGGCGCTGCCGGCGAGGTAGACGCGCACGACGTGCTCCCCGGCGTCCGGCGGCGTGACGGTGACGCGCTCGAGGATTTCGACGCCCGTCTGGGGTGCGGTGGCGGTGGGGTTGGCGGCGCGTTCGCGCAGCCAGGCGGTGTCGATGCCGACGGGGTCGATCTTGCGGCCGACGGGAACGCAGACGTCCTTGTGCCCGGCGTACCGTTCGACGCCGCGGTTCATGTAACGCAGCAACGCGGCGACAAGCTTCGGGTAGGCGTCGAGCTGCGCGGGCGTCCAGCCCCCGTTGCCGGCGGACTCGGCTTCGATGCCGAGGAACTCGTCGTTGACATCGAGGAACCCGAGCCAGCGCGAGGCACCGGCGTGATAAGCACACCCGGCGGCGACGACGTAGACGGTGCCGCTGCGCCCGAGCCCGAGGTTGCACAGCGGCCCGGCGAGATCGGCCCGGCCCCGCGTGACGATGTCGAGCGAGGGGTAGTCACCGGGAGCGGAGTCGGCGGTGGCGGTGTGGTGCCCGACCACCCCTTCGACGACGCGCATGCCGCCGTGGCCGCGGGTCTGCCACCCGGGCACCTCGACAACGGGATAACCGGTGCTGCGAGCGGCATCGACGAGCCAGGGAACGTACAAGGATCAGCCCTCCGGCTCGTCGTAGGCCCCGGAGTCCGCCTCGGTATCGGGAGCATCATGAGCGGCAATCCGCGCGGCGAGGGCTTCCCGGGCTTCGTCAAGGGTTTTCGGCTGCTGCCGACCTTCGTCCCATCCTTCGGCGGCCCATTCTTCGGGCGTCTTGATGGGCGTCGGGTCGCCGGGAGCGTGCACGACGGGCTGGTCGGTCTCGGTGGGTTCAGTCACGATCGGCCTCCGGACCGCGAGGGTACCGGAGGCCGACCACTCCCCGCTTCTACTTCAGCTCGGCGCTCGTCTTCCCGAGAATTCGGCGAGCGACGATCAACTGCTGAATCTGCTGCGTCCCCTCGAAAATATCGAGGATCTTGGCGTCCCGCGCCCACTTTTCGAGCAAAGACTCCTCACCGTAAGCCCCGGTCAGCTCGACGCACTTCAGCGCGATCTCCACCACCGACCGACCCGCCTTGGCCTTCGCCATCGACGCCTGCAGGGAGTTCGGCTTGCAGTTGTCGGCCATCCACGCGGATTCGAGCGTCAGCAGGTACGCCGACTCGTAGTCCGCCTCCAGGCGCAGGAATTCCGCCGCCGCCGCGTGCTGGGAGTTCGCCGGGCGGTCGTAGTCGATCACCACGCCCGCCTCGGTCAAGATCCGCCGAGTCTCCTCCAGTGCCGCCCGCGCCACGCCGATCGCCATTGCCGCCACCAGCGGCCGGGTGTTGTCGAACGTCTGCATGACGCCCGCGAAACCCTTGGCCGTATCGATCTCCGGGCTGCCCAGCAGGTTCTCCGCCGGCACCCGGCAGTTCTCGAAGCGCAGCACCGCCGTGTCCGAAGCGCGGATGCCGAGCTTGTGCTCGACGCGCACCACCTCGAAGCCCGGCGTCCCCTTCTCCACCACGAACGACTTGATCGCCGCGCGGCCCTTGGACTTGTCCAGCGTCGCCCACACGACCACCGCGTCCGCGCGCTCGCCCGACGTCACGAAGATCTTCTCGCCGTTCAGCACGTAGTGGTCGCCGTCGAGCCGGGCCGTTGTGCTGACCGCCGCCGAGTCCGAGCCGAACGACGGCTCGGTGATCGCCATCGCCGCCCACATGCCGGAGAAGCGCTCGAGCTGCTCGTCCGTCGCCACCGAGCCGATCGCCGCGTTGCCGAGGCCCTGGCGCGGCATCGACAGCAGCAGGCCGACGTCGCCCCAGCACATCTCGATCGTGCCGAGGACCACGTTCAGGTTGGCGCCGTTGCGGTTGCCCTTCTCCTTGTCGTCGGAGCCGGACCGGCGGACACCCGCCGCGCCCGCGCCGCCCTCGCCGGAGGAGTTGAGGCCGTCCAGCAGCGCCGCGAACATGTCCAGCTCGCTCGGGTACGTGTGCTCCGCGCGGTCGTACTTGCGCGAGATCGGCCGGAACACCTCGGCCGCGGCCTGGTACGCCTGGTTGATCAGCGCGCCGGCCTTCTTGGGAGCTTCCAAGTTAATCATCGTTAACGCCTTTCCGAAGCCTAGAGAAGGACGGCGCCTTCCATGACGCCGATGGCCCGCAGGTCCCGGTACCAGCGCTCGACGGGGTGCTCCTTCACGAAGCCGTGCCCGCCCAGCAGCTGCACACCCGCGCTGCCGATCTGCATGCCCTTGTCCGTGGCCAGTTTCCGGGCCAGCGCGACCTCCCGCGCGTACGGCTTGCCCTGCTCGGCCCGCGCCGCCGCGCGCAGCGTCACCAGCCGCAGGCCCTCCAGCTCGATCGCGATGTCGGCGACGGAGAACGCCACCGCCTGCCGGTGGCTGATCGGCTCGCCGAACGCGACCCGCTCGTTGACGTAGGGGACGACGTAGTCGAGGACGGCCTTCGCGGTGCCGGCGGCCAGCGCCGCCCAGCCCAGCCGCGAGAGTCGGACGAGGTCCGTGAAGACGTCGAGCTTGCCGCCGCCGAGCAGCGCGCCCGCGGGCAGGTTCACGCGTTCGAGGTGCAGCTTGCCGGTCGCGGCGCCGCGCAGGCCCATGGCCGGTTCGGACTCGATGGTCACGCCGGCGTTCGACGACTCGACCAGGAACAGCGCCGGGCCGCGGCCTTCGAGGTCGGCCGACACGATGAACAACTCGGCCTGCGCCGCGCGCGGGACCAGCGACTTGACGCCGTCGAGCTGGTAGCCCTTCGGCGTGCGACGCGCCTTCGTCGCGGGCTTGAACGGGTCGTAGAGCGCCTTCTGCTCCTGCAGCACCAGCGCCGCGGCGGGCACGTTCTCGCCGACGAACGCGGGCAGGTAGTCGGCCTGCTGCTGCTCGTCACCCCAGCTGACCAGCGCGGTGCTCACCGCGGACGGCGCGAGCACGGCCACGGCCAGGCCGAGGTCCCCGTGCGCGAGCGCTTCCGCGACGAGCGCGTTGGTGACGACCGAGCGTTCGGTGCCGACGCCGCCGAGCTCCTCGGGGATGCCGACCAGGCTGATGCCCAGCTCGGCGGCCCGGGTCAGCAGTCCTTCGGGTGCCTCGAGCTTGGCGTCGGCGTCCGCGGCGGCCGGGCGCAGCTGCTCGGCGGCGAACTCCGTCACGGTCTCGACGATGAGCTGCTGGTCCTCGCTCGGTGTGAGGTCGAACAGCCCGGTGTCGGACGACGGCGCGAGCCGGGCGGGCTTGCCCAGCTTCTGCACCGACTTGAACGACCGGGTCGCGGCGCCGGCGACGCGGAAGCCGTTGCGCGTCCCCGCGGTGACCAGGCCTTCGATGGGCTTGCGCAGCCCCGCCCGATCGACGACCTTGCTCCCGGCCAGCCGGGTCAGCGCGGAAAGGCCCCAGCCCATCGCGTCCCGTTTCCTTGGCGCAGCCATGTGGCCCTCCATCCGTTACCTACTCGTGAGTAGGTTAACGCGGGAGTCGCTTCGGCGCCAGTGGGGGCCGACCTTACGACGTAAGTCGCGCCGAAATCTCCCACAGCTCGCGAGCGTCGGCGTCGTCCCGCCGCCGTTCGAGCTTCGGCCGCTCGCCCTTCCGGCCGCCCGGGCCGACGTAGGCGTTGCCCGGGATGTCCTCGGTCGCGGCGAACAGGATGGGCAGCGCGCCGTACTCCGCCTTCTTCTGCGCGATGACCGGGTAGAGCGCCCTCAACGCCAGGGCCTGCACGCCGCCGTAGTGCCGGTCGATCCCGGTGCGCGCGACGCCGGGGTGCGCGGCGACGGCCCGGACCGCGCTCCCGGACTCGGTCAGCCGCCGCTGCAACTCCTGGGTGAACAGCAAGTTCGCCAGCTTCGACTGCGCGTACGCCCCCATCTCGGAGTATCGGCGGTGCTCCCAGTTCAGGTCGTCGAGACGGAGCCGTCCCCGCCGCGACAGCCCGGACGAGACGGTGACGACCCGGCCGGTGAGGTGCGGCAGCAGCAGGTTCGTCAGCAGGAACGGGCCGAAGTGGTTGACGGCCATGTGCGTCTCGAAGCCGTCGGCGGTCTTCCCGTACGGCACGGCCATGACCCCGGCGTTGTTGATCAGGACGTCGAGGTCGCCGGACCAGCCGCCGGCGAACTCGCGCACGGAGGCCAGGTCGGCGAGGTCGAGGTGCCGGATGGAGCGCTCGCGGCCGCAGGTGTGGGACGTGCTGGAAGAGGTCATCACCGGTCACCCGGTGATGCTGAACCGCGCGCCGACGCTGCACCGCCTC
>NZ_JBEXVF010000045.1:0-75646 GCF_040629235.1 Amycolatopsis sp. NPDC005961
GAGGCTGCGCTGCGGAGTGCGCCCGCGGGAGGCTCCGCCGCGGCGCGGCAGGCTTCGGGGTGGGCGTGTTGCACTGGGAGCGGGCCCGCAGTTCGGCGGCGCACCGCCGTCGACCGCAGATTCGCAGGGTGGTGTTGGTTTGGGTGCGCTCCCGGCATACCACGCACAGCGCCCGCGTCTTCCGCGGCGCCGCGGCCTTCTTCGCGCCGGTGGCCTTCCGGGTGGTTGCGCGCTTGGGCGCGGCTTTGCGCGCGGTGGACTTTCTGGTGGGCTTGGGCTTCCTCTTGCCGAAACCGAACATGGTGGTGGCCTTCCCGGTCTGAGGGTCAGGAACGGACACCCCCGAACCCGAAGCGCAGGCGCGGGGGCGTCCACAGTGGTCAGTCGGAACGTGAGTGGCACCGACCGAGCAGGTCCGGGCCGGGCCTCACTGGTCCGCGGGCACGGCGGTGACGGTCATGGTCGAGGTGACCGCCGGGCACGGCCACCCGCGCGTCGGGTGGGCCACCATGCCCGCACCGCCGCCGGACGGGGTCGCGGTGGCGGTCGGGGCGAGCGTGGTCGGCGGCGGGCACGTGCTGGTGCTGGGCGCCAGCGGCGCCGGGTCCGGCGGCGCGGTGACGCGGTAGCCGATCAGGTACAGCACCCACAGGGTGATGAACACGATCAGGCCGATGATGATCCGCAAGCGGCATCAGTCCTTTCGGGATGGTCAGGTGGTTGGGACGTAGAGGAACCGGAACAGGGCCTGTTGCAGATGGACGTGGTCGTCTCCGCCGTCGGACAGCGGCGGGTAGCCGTGTGCGGCCAGGACGTCGGCGACGTCGAGCACCAGGCCGATGGTGAACCGCGGGTCGTGCTCCGGTTGCGGAAGTGGGTAGATGCGGGGCGGGCGGTCCACGGGCAGTCCTCCGAGGTGTCGCGAGTAGACAGCGGGCACGGGTGGTGCCGGGTTCCGGGCGGGCATCGTGTGCGCCGCCCGGAACCCGGGGCTTGCGGCGGGGTGGTGCGGGGTTCAGCGGGAGGACTTCGTCTTGGCCTTGCCCGCGAAGAGGAACAGCAGCGACACGACCGCGACCGCACCCAGCGCGAGCGGCAGGGTGGTGCCGTAGTGGGTGGGGTCCTTCTGGTGCAGGCTGAACGCGCCGAAGGCGAGCCAGGCGGTGACGGCGGCGACGACGAACGCGATGAACTTCGACATGGTTTTCTCCAGGGTTGTTTTTGTGGCAAAGCAATTGCCGAGCGGGGGAACCGAATTCGGTTGGGATGGCCAGCGAGCGTTGTAGCTATTTTCGTGGCGGCTGGCACCGGTGGGAATGCCCTGCTGCCCCAGCGGTGCCATGGCGGTGCCCCAGTCGCCCGTTACCTGTCTGTGATCGGCGGCGCTGGGTCAGCGCCGGGCCTTGGCGTCGGACTTGGTCTTGGACACGACGCCCGCGAACAGGAACATCACCGCGACCACGGCCAGCGCGAGCGGCAGGATGAGGCCGTAGTGGGCGGGGTCCTTCTGGTGCAGGCTGCTGGCGCCCCAGGTCAGCCACGCCGAAACCAGGGCGGCAGCGAACGCGATGATCCTCATGGGATTTCCTCCAGGGTTGTTGGTGTGAAACGGGAACGTGGTGCCGGTGAAGCGCGGGCCGCGGGCAGCACGGGGCCACCCGCGGCCCGTCGAGCGGCGGAGCGGGTGAAGCCGTGGTGCGGTGGGGGTGTGGCCGGTGAGCCCGGCCACGAGCAGGGTGGTGCGGCTCAGGCGCGGCGGTAGGCGGTGGCCTGGTCCTGGACCTTGTCGACGTACCAGCCGGCGTGGTTGTAGGCGAAGATCGCCCGCCGGGTATCCCCCGCTGCGAGGCCGGAGTCGCACAGGTAGTGCGCCGCCGCGGGGATCGCGTCGGCCGGGTCGTAGATGTCCGACCCGATCCCCTGGTGGCGCTGGCGGACGCCCGCGAAGGTGGCGGGCAGGAACTGCATCGGCCCGGCCGCTCCGGCAAAGTTCGTCCCGGAGCGCACCCCGGCGGCCTTGAGCCGCCCGTGGTCGGTTTCGACTTTCCCGATCGCGGCCAGCAGCGCCCAATCGAGAGCCGGGCAGGTGCCGGCCGCCGCGCGGTACTGGCTCAGGTACGGGCCGGGAATGTCGGCCACTCCCGGCCCGGCATCGGCAGCCAGCCCGACCCCGTCACCGAAGTCCAGGCCACCGTCGCGGGTGTAGCCGACAGCGACCGCGGCGACCACGAACAGAGCAGCCGCGCCGCCGACCTTGCCCAACAGCGTCATGGGTGTTCACCTCCTCCGCTGCGTGTCGGGTGAACGGCGGTACGGCGGGCGCAGGCGGTCACGAGGCAACCTCGTCCCGCTCGCGCCCGGCCCGCACCGTCACGTCTGCCGCCCCCGTGCGCTCGCGCCGGTCCTGGCGGCGGCGCCACCAGCTGGCGATCGCCGCGGCCAAGGCGGTGATGAGCCGGGCGGACCGGCGGGTGACCGGCCACTCCCACCCGATCCGGACCAGCAGCCCCGCGGCGATCGGCCAGACCAGCCAGCCGATACCGGCCCACAGAACCAGCCCGGCCAGCGCGCCGGCGACCACCGTCTCCGGCAGCCACCACCCCACCCGGGCGATCGCCCGGTCGACGACCGGGCCGCCGCCGGTCTCGGTCACCTCGCCGCGGTCGCGGCGACGCAACGTCTTGCCTGCCATCGTGTTTCTCCCTTCACCCGGTCTCCGGAGACGCCGGAACCGCTCCGACGAAACTTGCGGTGATCCGGGCGTCCAACCCGGACTGAACGACCAGCAGCAGCCGCGCGGCCAGCAGCAGCGGCCACCGCAGCAGCGACAGCGCGCAGAACAGCAGCACCGCCAGCGCGAACCCGGCCAGCCGCCACGATCCGTGCTCCTTCGCGATCTCGAACACGCTCACGACAAACGTCCTTTCCGGACAGTGGATGAGACTGGAAGGTCAGGCGGCGGCGGGCCCTGTGAGGCGTGCCCACTCGATCGCCCAGTCGATGTACTCGTGACCGGCGGGCACCAGCGAGTCCGCGGTGTCCAGGAAGCTTTCGACGTCGCCGCGGGGCACCGCGACCTCCGCCAGCCCCGTCGGCGAGGACAGCGTGATCACCATGCGGCTGACGTCGCCGCCGGTGTCCGGGCGGACTTCGACGTCGCCGTCCCCGGTCGGCTCGTTGCAGCCCGAAGCGAGCAGGTCCCGGGCGAACAGCCATGTCCGGCCGGCGACGGTGAACCGCACGGCCCACGGGTCGGCGGTGTCGTAGACCAGCTCCAGCGCGAGTTTCACGTTCGGTCCCAGCAGCACGCCGGTGGCCGGGTGGGTCGCGGTCGTCATCGCCCACCGCCCACGCCCGGCTCCATCGGCAGGCCGAAGCGGGCCGCCGCGTCGTGCAACATCACCGCGTGGTCGAAGGCGAACCCGGCCCCGGCGGCGATCCGCGCCGCCACCCGTAGCGGTAGCCACGCCGCGAGCCGGGCGTCGTCTCCTGCGACCACCGCGGGCATGTTCTCGAGTGCGGCGCCGTAGGCGACCGACACGTACCGGCCGCGGGCGTCCCGGCCGGGGGCGTCGTAGATGCCGATGCGGTCCAGCGCGACGTCGGTCAGGTCCAGGCCGGTTTCCTCCGCCGCTTCCCGCCGGGCCGCCTCCGCCGATGTCTCGTGCGGGTCGACGTGGCCGCCGGGGAAGGCCAGCCGGCCGCGGTGCGGGGGCCAGCCGCGTTCGATCAGCAGCACGTGCCACACCCCGTCGGCCGGGGCGAACAGGACCACGTCGGCGGCGTAGAAGACGGGGTGGCGGTCGTCGAGTCGGGCGGCCAGTTTGGCCGCGAACGAACTGAGCAGGCTCATGGTCACTGTCCTTTCCGGATTTCGAGGGCGAGCCGGTACAGCTCGTCCGGAGTAACCGACTCCCGGCCTCCGGCCCGGAGGGCCACGTAGCCACGGGCGAAGTCGAACGGGATCGAGCCGTAGACCCGGATCCGGACCCCGCCGGGTCCGCGGCCGGCGAAGCTGACGTGCAACTGCTGGTCGTCGGTGTGGGTCCACCTGCCGGTGATGCCGGTCAGCTGGTGGGTCCACACCAGCAAGGTCCCCAGCGCCGCGACCGGGTCGCGCTGGTGCGGCGGCTGGAAGGTCAGCTCGTTCTGGCTGGGGTAGATCGTGATGACGCTCGGTTCGGGCGCGGGGGTGTCGCGGACGACCTGGCGGGCGACGTCGGCGAGCTTGTCCAGCCCGGTCAGCGTGTCGAGTGCGGCGCTCATGGGCACAACTCCTTTGCAGGGCAACGGGTTCAGGTCAGGTGGTCGCGGCGAGCAGCAGCGCGACCGGGGCCAGGCACAGGCCGGTGGTCAGCAAACGGATCGCGGTGTTGGTTCGGGCGTACTTGCCCACCGCGATCCGCCCCAGCACCGCGACGTCGTCGGCGACCCGGTCGGCCGACGCGGCGACGTCGGTGTGCAGCAGCGCGGCGGGGCCGTTGCGGGCGGCATCCAGCCAGGTCCCCGGGACCGGGATGTTGTTCACCCGGGCCCGCAGGGCCGACAGCAGCACCAGCACCGCCGCGAAGATCGGTGCCGCCGCCAGCCACAGCGCGACCGCCGCGGGCACCGACGCGGCCCGGGGGCTCAGCGCGATCACCCCGGCCAGGGCAGCACCGACCAGCGAAAGCAAGATCTGGGCCTTGGTGTCGGCCCGGCGGATCTCGTCCCGGGCCTGCTCGTGAGCGTCCTTGACGTGCTGAGGGACGGTGGTGGTGCTCGGTGCCGCGTGGTCGGTCGTGGCCATGCTGGTCTCCAGTTCCACAGTGGATGAGCCGGACGGGCGGGGAGGTCAGGCGGCGCGCACGGCGCCGGGGCCGGCCAACTGGCTGGTGACGTAGGAGACGAACGACCGCTGAGCGCACGGGTGCACCAGGTCGGTCTGCGGGTCCCGCAGGCTGGTCCGCAGCCACAGCGTCAGCCGCGCGACCGACCAGTGCTGGCGTCGCCGGGCGGCGATCGCGGCCACCAGCGACTCAAGGAACACCGCCCGCACCCGCGGCGCCCGGGTCGCGGCCTTCACCACCACCGGGCTCAGCGGCGCGGCGTTCGACAGCGGCGGCCGGCTGGTCCGCGGGACCGCCGTCACCGCGGCCTCGCGCTGGTCAGCGGCCAGGATTCGCAGCTGGGCGGCCACGTCTCGATAGACCCCGGCGCGGCGGTGCATCACCAGGTCACGAGTGCGGCGGACCAGCAGCCGGGCGTTGGCCGCCAGCAGACCGGCCAGCGCCTCGAACTCCCCCGCCACGCCAGCCGCCACCGCCGCCGCGTCGTCGACCGTCAGCGCCACGCTCAGGGGGTTGCCGGCCGTCTGCGGGTCCGTCTCGATCCACAGGCGCAGCTGGGCGGCCACGTCGGTGTACACCGCGGCACGCACGCCCGTCACGACCTCCGGCAGCCCCGCCCCGGTCAGCACCGCGGCGTTGCGGGTCAGCGTGTCGGCCAGGCCCGACAGCCGGGCCGCGATCACCTGAGTCAGCGTGCAAGACATGAGCGGAATCCCTTTCAGGCCAGGCGATCCGCGACCAGGAGCGGGCATAGCTCTGCCCCGGGACGAATGCCGAAGATTTGTGGATCAGGCGCGGAAACTGCGCAGAGAGCGAAGAACAGTGGTGATCAGGCGGCCGGGTTGAGTTCGGCGGCGACGTCGGCGAGTTCGGCCCGGAACACCTGGGCCAGGCGCATCGCCTCCAGCCCGTGCGGGCCGGGGAACTCCGCGCGCATCGTGCGGTAGGCGACGTCCAGCCAGTGCGCCCGGTCTGCCGCGATCGCCGACACCGGCGGCATCGTGGCCAGCACACCCGCGAACACTGCCGGGACGAACAGACGGTCAATCATCAGGCCACCTCGTCCAGCCACGCGGCGGCCCGAGCCTGCTCCGCCCGGCTCCTGCGGTCGGCACCGGAGAGCAAGTCCACCGACACGAATCGCAGCGGCACCAGCTCGCCGTCCGCGGTCCAGGCGGTGCCCGGCTGTGTGTTCAGCTCCGTGTCGAACCGCGCCAGCAGATCGCGGCAGTCGGCCAGTTCATCCACCGACACGAAGCGGGAGACGTCAGCAGCCAGGCTGCCGGTGTCGGCGAACACGTCGAAGTCCAGTTCTTCGGCGGACATCTCCACCTGGCGGCGGCTGGGGTGTGCGTACCTCATTGGGTTGGACCCTTCCTTGCGGTTGCCCTACTGACACATACCAATCTAGATCGGTATGTGTCAGTTGGCACTACGTCGTTCGGGTGATGTAGGTCAGATTGAGTCGGTCTAGCTAGACTTGCCCTATGGACGGCAGCGCGGCGGCAATGGCTACCTACGAGCGAGTGGCCGAACAGATCCGGGCGGACATCCGGCGAGGTGTTCTCAAGCCAGGGGAGAAGCTTCCCGGCAACCGGGTCCTGGCAGACAAGTACGACGTTGCGCTGGGCACAGCGCAGAAAGCGCTGCGGCTGCTACAGGACGAGAAGTGGCTTACGGCGACGCCGTCCGTCGGCGTTTTCGTCAACGAGATCCCGGCGGAGGTGGTCGACCCGTTGAGTGCGATGGCCGGCGAGCTGGCCGAGCTACGCAAAAGGGTCGACGCCTTGGAGAAGTTGGTGGGGGAGCGTTGAGGGCTGGGGTTCCGGTGCGCTGTCATGCCATAAGAGAACCGCAGGTCAGAGGACGGCAGCACCACGTTTCCGAAGATCTTTGGGGACGTCCCAGTGCCGCGAGACATCCTGAGAAAAGTCTGAGAAACGTCCCGACGGGAGGAGAGGCGAGTGGCTAACGACCGTCTGCGCACAGCGATCTTGGCTGCCAACCTGACCGTCGAAGATCTCGCCGCCAAGGTCAACGCGGACCCGAAGACGGTGGACCGGTGGATCAGGAACGAGGTCGTGCCTCACCGCAAGACTCGACACAGGATCGTCGGTGCACTGGGCGGGCGCGAGCAGGATCTTTGGCCCTCTCTCGCGACCGACGCGCGGCCCGCGCCTACCGAGTCGGAGCTAGTGCACCTGTATCCGTCCCGGTCGGCCATCACGGGGCGTGGCTGGGAGGTGTTGCTGGCCGGCGTGAAGAAGCGAATGGATGTGCTGGTCTTCTCCGGGGCGTTCCTGGTCGAGCAGTACGACCTGGTCCCGCTGATCCGCGAGAAAGCCGCGGCGGGCGTGCAATTCCGCCTTTTGGTCGGAAACGAGGCTGCGGAAGCGGTCAAGCAGCGCGCGATCGAGGAGGGCACACCGGGGGGCCTGGAAGGGCGAGTGCAGCTAATGCGTCGCTACCTTGCCGACGTTGTAGAGCTTGACGGCGTCGAGGTTCGAACACACGGTGAAATTCTGTACAACTCACTTTACCGGTTCGATGATGACCTGTTGGTCAACGGTCACACCCTTGGTGCCCTCGCCGGTCAAAGTCCGGTCATGCATTTACGTCGACAGCCAAATGGTCAGATGTGGCAGCACTACATGCGTTCATTCGAGCGGAACTGGTCCGCTGGCGTACCCGAGGAACCATCGGAGATCTCATGAGTCGGATTGACTACTTCAACGACCCGCGTGCGCCGGCCGCAAATAGCGTCGTTCCGTCTGTGACTGTAGCAATTCGCGACGACGCGGGGCGGATTCTCCTGATTCACAAAATCGATAACGGGCTATGGGCGCTGCCGGGCGGTGGGCACGATGCGGGGGAGCGGATCGCCGATACGGCAGTGCGGGAGGTGCAGGAAGAGACGGGACTGCGCATTGACGTTGTTCGCCTGATCGGCACCTACACCGACCCAAACCACGTAATGGCGTACGACGACGGCGAGGTCCGACAGCAGTTCTCGTTGTGCTTCGAAGGACGCTGGATCGGCGGTGAGCCTCGGGAAGACGGCACGGAAACAAAGGCTGTGCGATGGGTCGCCCCGGAAGAGCTGGACGCGCTGAACATTCACCCGTCAATGAGACTGCGGATTGATCACGCACTGGACCCGTCGCGAACGTCGCCCTACTTGGGGTGACTTTCGGGCAGTCGACTCGTTGTGCGGTGCACTGCCTCTTTGAGGATAGGGGCGGCCTTAACCCATGTCCGATGAACGGGGTCGGTGACCGGATATCGCTTCAAGATTTCCGCAATTCGTTCGTCGTAGGTCAAACGCTCACCGTCCGGCCCTGTTGTGAGATCCGCGGTGACTAAGGCGTCTAAGACCGGGTTGTCGGCGAACGGAAATTCGTCTAGTTGCTCGCTCATCCCTCGCTCTGCCGCTTCGAAGCGAGCCCCGGAATGGTGTGCCACGAGATTCACGACGTCAGCCGGCCAGCCGAGGTCTCGGAGGTGGCGCGCGCCGTCGAGAGGATGGAACTTGGTCAGGCCGATCTCGGGTGCGTACCCGATGTCGTGGAGCCACGCTGCCGCCACGAGGTGCTCCGCCTGATCCGGCCGCACAGCGCCGGTCAGTTCGCCCGCGCGTGCTGCCACGGCTTGCACATGCGACCAGCGACGCCCGAGCGGGCTAACGAGCTGCTCCGCAAGCCGTGCGGCGTCCTCAACGAGTGTGGCCATAGTCCTCGACTCTATCGTCCGGTGCGTGGTGCGGCGCGTGCCTCGCGTCGTGCGGTCGCTGGCCCCCGAGCAGGGGGGCCGGAGGTGCCCAAACTGGGTTCCAGTCGTCAGGGTCCGTACAAGTTCACGGACGTACAGCCGCGTCCCTGACCTGCGTCAACGCGCCTGACGAACCGGCGTGAACGAACTACCCGAGACCTGAAAAGCGGAAGGTCGCCGGTTCGACCCCGGCCCTGGCCACGCTTGTAGAAGCCGTCTTGACTCAGGTCAGGGCGGCTTTTTCCATGTCTGGGCCGATCTTGGGCGTGGCCGTCGTCGACCTAGGGTGGCCTTGGTCGACCTTGGGTGACCGCCGTAGGCCGCCGCTGGTCGCACGATGAGAGACGTCTCGGGGCGATCCGGATCTTTCCCTCGCTACGTTGCTGATCAACGGCTGGTCGCCGTTGGCGGAGCGGAATCCAGGAGGGGAAATGCATCGGTTACAGCGATCGCTGTAGTTCGTGGCGGCCTTGGTGCTGTCGTCCGGCGGGTTGGTGGCGGCGACCCAGGAGGCCGCGGCCGCGACCGGTGACGCGGCCAGTGCCGTCGTCAGCCCGGCGGATCCGAAGCCGCCTCTTACGGCCAGCAATCCCGGCCCCCAGACCGGCACCGCCGGCGTCCCGGTCACTCCGGTCCAGCTCTATTGCTACCACCAGAACTACATTTGTGACTGGAAGATCACGGGCCTGCCGCCGGGTCTGACCTACACGTCCTACGGGAACATCAGCGGCACGACGACGGTGGCCGGTTTCTACACCGTCAACGGGACGGTGAAGGACGTCATCGATCAGCGGACCGCCACCACCTCGTTCTCCTGGACCATCAACCCTTAGTCGTGGCCAGGTCGGCAGCTTGGTGCCGTCTCGGTTCGCGTCCAGGCTCCGGCTCCGACGAGAATCCGGGTGTGTACTGCCTTGAAGCGGCCATCGCCGGGTTCTGGAAGGCGCTGGAACTCCGATTTCGCAAGCGCTGCGCGCACTCGGCGTCGAGCGCGGCGCTCACCTCGACGAGTTCGACGCGGTCCGGCTCGGGCGCTTCCGGGAAACGGATCGATGGCTCACCCCGAAGGACCCACTGTGACGCCGAATCCCTGGGACACCGAAGCCGCGACCTTCGACGACCAACCCGACCACGGCCTCCGCGACCCGGTCGTCCGCGCGGCCTGGAAAGAACTTCTCCTCCCGCTGATCCCGGCCGCCCCAGCGAAGATCATCGATCTCGGCTGCGGTACCGGCAGCCTGTCCTTGCTCCTCGCCGAAGCGGGCCATGACGTCTGCGGGATCGACCTCTCGGCCCGCATGCTCGACGTCGCCAGGACGAAAGCCGCCGGGATCGACGTCGATTTCCGGCAAGGCGACGCGGCCGATCCTCCCACCACGCAGACCTATGACGTCGTCCTCGTACGGCACGTGCTCTGGGCCCTGCCCGATCCGGACGCCGCCCTGGGGAAGTGGGTGGGGCTGCTCAATCCCGGGGGACGGCTCGTCCTCGTCGAAGGTCGGTGGTTCACCGGTGCCGGACTCACGCGGGACGAATGCCGGACCCTTGTCGCAGCTCACCGGCAGGAGACAGTCGTCCGCCCGCTTGACGACCCCGCCTTGTGGGGCAAGGACATCGACGATGAGCGGTACCTGCTCCTGAGCCGCTGTTAGGCCGAACGAGTGAACCCCGAAAGCCGGTGTCCGGACGCTGCGGCCGGCGCCGACCACCCGGCGAAAGGCAGCCCATCCGGGGCCGCCGCCCATACCGGGGAGCCGACGTGCGATACCTCCTTACCCTCCACATGAACCCGACCCTCTGGGCCACCCTCACCGACGACCAGAAGAACGGCGTCTACGAAGGCCACGGCGACTTCATCAAGCTCGTCACCGGCACCGGTGAAATGGTCGAGACCAAGGCGCTCGCCGAAGCGTCCGAAACCAAGACCGTCCGCGTCAAGGACGGCGTGACCGACGTCGGCGACGGCGCCTTCGTCGAGTCGGAGGCCTTCCTCTGTGGCTACTACATCGTCGACGTCGCAACCGAAGCGCGCGCTGTCGAGCTGGCCGCGATGATTCCCGATGCGCAGTACACCGCCGTCGAGGTGCGGAAGATCGTCCACGAAGGTTGACCTCCAGCAAGGTCGAGGGTGCACGCTGAACCCATGACCAGCGAGTGGGGCTCCGACGCCGTCGACCTGGACGCCTACCTGACCAGGATCGGGCAACGACGACGGCCGCCGTCCGAAGAAGCGCTCGGGGACCTCGTGCGCGCGCACGTCCGGGCGATCCCGTTCGAGAACGTCGACGTCGTTCTCGGGCAGCACCAAGGGATTTCTCTCGACGTCGTGAGCGCGAAGCTCGTCGGACGGCGGCGGGGCGGCTACTGCTACGAGCAGAGTGGCCTCTTCGCCGCCGTCCTCGAGCAGCTCGGCTACACCGTCCACCGGCTCGCCGCGCGCGTCCAGCCGCGGCGGCCGGGGCCGTACACCCACATGACGCTCGTCGTCGAAGCCGACGGCAACCGCTTTCACGCCGACGTCGGGTTCGGGGCCGGGATCCTCGCCCCGATGCCGCTCGTCGACGGCCAGGAGACCGACCAGGCCGGCTGGCCGCACCGGCTGACCGAGCGGAACGGCTGGTGGACGCTGAAGAAGGGCGACGAGGACCTGCTCGACTTCCGGCTCGACGGCATGCACCCGATCGACTTCGAGGTCTACCACCACTACACCTCGACGCACCCGAAGTCGCCGTTCACCGGGCGGCTGGTGGTCATGACGCTCGAGCCGGGCGTCAGCCGGAAGCTGCTGGGCCGCGAGCTGACCGTCGAAAAGCCCGACGGCAGCAGCGAAACCACCGTCATCGCGCCGGACGAACTCGACGCCACCCTCAAGGACCTCGGCATCGAGCTGACGCCGGACGAGCTGGAGCGCCTGAAAGCCGGCTACTGACCGAACAGCTCGGCCGCCGCGACCGGGCGGCCGAGGTGGTAGCCCTGGGCCTGGTCGCAGCCCAGCGAGCGCAGCAGGTCCACCTGCTCCGCGGTCTCGACTCCTTCGGCGATTACCGTCAGGTCGACGGCGTGGGCCATCGCGATGATGCTCGTGACGATCGCCGCCGCGTCGCGGGATTCGGCGATGCCGGTGATGAACGAGCGGTCGATCTTGAGCGTGTCCAGCGTCAGCCGGCGCAGCTGCGCGAGCGACGAATACCCGGTGCCGAAGTCGTCGATCGCCAGCAGGACACCCAGTGAGCGCAGGGAAGCCAGCACTTCGGCGGCCGCTTCCTGGTCGCGCATCAACGCGCTTTCGGTGACCTCCAGGCAGAGCGCGCCGGCCGGCAGCCCGGTGTTGGCCAGCGCGTCCTGCACCGCGGGCACCAGGTGCGGGTCGTCGAGCTGGCGGGTCGAAAGATTGACCTTCAGCGTGAGGTCCAGACCCTGGTCACGGCGGCGCGCGGCCAGCTCGCGCGTCGTCGCGCGGAGCATCTCCTTGCCGATCACGTTGATCAGGTCGCTCTCTTCGGCGAGCGGGATGAACTCCACGGGCGAGATCGCGCCGTGGCGGGGGTGGGTCCAGCGCAGCAGCGCCTCGACCGCGACCATGTCGCCGGTCTTCAGGTCGACGACCGGCTGGTACGCGGGCCAGAGCTGGCCGTCGTGCACCGCGTCGCGCAGGTCCTGCTCCATCCGCAGCCGCCGCTGCATCCGCTCGCGCAGGCCGACGTCGAAGAAGTGGTGCCGGCCCCGGCCGAGCGTCTTGGCCTGGTACATCGCGACGTCGGCGTCGCGCAGCAGGTCCTCCGCGCTGCGGCGGTCGGCACTGCCGACGAGCACGACACCGATGCTGGCGTCGAGGTGCAGCTGACGGCCGAGCACGCCGATCGGCTCGGCCAGGGCGGCCCGCAGGTGCTCGGCCAGCGCCCGGACCTCGGCGGGTTCGGTGACTTCGCCGGTGACGACGACGAACTCGTCGCCGCCGAGCCGCCCGACCAGGTCGTCCCGGCCGGAGCAGCGGCGCAGGCGCTCGCCGACGATCCGCAGCACCTGGTCGCCGACCGAGTGCCCGAGCGAGTCGTTGATGACCTTGAACTTGTCCAGGTCGAGGAACAGCACGGTGAGCGCGCCGCGTCCGGTGCCGTCGAGCCGGTCGAGCACCAGGGTCCGGTTGGCCAGCCGGGTGAGCGGGTCGTGGGTCGCGTCGTGGGCGAGCCGCGCGCTGATCGCGCGGGTTTCGGTGATGTCGGTGAACGACGTGACGACGGCCAGCGCCGCCGGGTCGTCGGGGTTGAGCAGCCGCGAGGTCAGCGACACCCAGACGTCGCGGCCGTCCGGCCGGCGCAGCCGCACGACCAGGCCGTTGTGCGAGACGCCGGTCCGCCGCGTCTGCACCGACGGCGTCTCGTCCGGCGGGATCCAGTGCCCGGCCTCGGTGAACAGCACGAGCGTGTGGCACGGGACGCCGACCAGCTCGGCTTCGGTGACGCCGATGATCCGGCACGCCGCCGGGTTCGCCGCTTCGATGAGCCCGCCCGGGCCCATCACCAGCACGCCTTCGTCGAGGGACGCGACGACCGTGCGGTAGTTCTGCTCGGCCCGCCGCCGCGCGGTTTCGTCCGCGCAGACGAGCACGTACCCGTCGTTCATCTCAGCTGCCGAAACGCGGACCGTCAGGGGAGCGCCGTCCCGTCGCCGGTGCAGCGCTTCGGTGACCCCGCCGCCGCACAGGTCGAGCGGCGCGCCGACCAGCTCGCTCGCCCGCCGTCCGACGGCTTCGGCCGCGGTCCAGCCGTACACGGCTTCGGCGGCCGGGTTCCAGCTGGTCACGACGCCTTCGCCGGTGGTCGCGATCAGCGCGTCGCTGACGTGCGACACGAGCGCGGCCTGGTAGCGAAGGGCGTCCGCGGCCGCCTTCTTCGCCGTGATGTCCCGCATGACGACCTGGTAGGCGTCCCCGCCGAGGTGCACCGACACCGTCTCGACGGCGAACTTGCTGCCGTCCAGCCGGGACATCAGGGCTTCGACCGGCTCGCTCGCCTGGCCGGGCTCGGTCAGCAGCGCGAGCTTCCCGACCACCGCGGCACGCGAGTCCTCCGCGACGAAGTCGGTGAACCGGCGGCCGACGACCTCGGCCGCCGACCGCGCGGCGAACGTCTCGAGAGCCGCGCGGTTGGCGTAGGTCAGGACGCCGTGCTCGTGGACGCAGATCGCGTCCGGACTCAGCTCGACCAGTGCGGCGAGGGAGCCTGCCTGCATGAGCGTCGTCCCCCCGGCAGTCGGCGTGTGGCTCGGTCGATTACACCACCGACTCCGGCCCCTGCCTACCCGCCGGAATCCGGGTCCGGCCTGCGGCTGCGCCACGCAGCCGCGGTCCCCAGAACAGCAGCCCGAAGTGCGCCGCGACCGCGTGGCCGAGCAGCGTGACGACCGAGTCGAGGGCCAGCGGGTCGTCGCTCAACCAGATCGCCGCGATGAACGCCTCCATGACGGCCAGCGCGACGAGCCGGGACCGGCCGCGCAGCAGGAAGACGAGGGCGCCGGCGGTGGTGAAGAAGCCGTAGCTGACGCCGATGTCGAGCCAGTGCCCGGCCGAGTTCGGCAGGACGCGGGCGCTGATCAGGGCCATCACCGGCAGCTCGGTGACGAGCGTGGCCAGCACGTGGCCGGAGAAGAACACGGTCACCGCGCGGCGGGCGCCGAAGCGGCGTTCCAGCGGGGCGACGGCGATCGTGAAGATCACGACGTAGGCGAGCCAGCCTTCGTCGGACAGCCAGATCGCGCTGGTCAGCAGCGAGGTCAGCGGCCGCCGCCACAGGTTGTGGGCGTCGGTGCTGGACAGCTGGAGCAGCCGGTTCGCCAGCTCCGGGTCGGCGAACTTGAGCAGCAGCGTCGTGCCCAGCAGGAGAACGAGGTAACCGAACGTGAAGGGGGTCACCTTCGGATGGGGGACGGCCTTGGCGAACGCCGTCAGGCTGCGACGCGGAACGGCGAGCCGGGGGACCGGCCGATCGGCTTTCAGCAGCATGGTTCGAGCTTCGCCCGTCATGCTGGGAGTCTCCCGAACCGCAGCTGTGAATCCGCTGTGGAATGTCACCCACCGTCAAACCCAACGTTACGTGACGAATTTTTGCCAAAAACTCACCCTTTTGGGGGGCTTGTGCGGTAAAAATACGGTCAATATGTCGGCCGAGAGGCCTTTCGGGAGGGTCTGCCGGGGTGAACGACGAGATATCGGTCGGCGAGCTGCTCGTGCGCGAGGGCTGGGGCGAACGTTCGGCACCGGGCCAGTCGCGCTGGCGCGTGCTGGCGGTGATGCTCGCCGTCGTCATCGGCTGCGGCGCCGCGGCGGTGCTGGTCGGCCTCGGCGGCAAGGGCACCGACAACGCGTCCCCGGTCGACCAGATCCAGGTCATCCCGTTCCCCCAGCGCACCACCGGCCTGGGCGGCGCCGATCAGGCCACGGACTCGCCCCCGGAGGGCGGCACCGGCGGCGGCGACGTCGTCCCGGGTGTCGGCGTCCCGCGGGAGACCGTCACCGAGGTGCCGGGCACGGATCCGACCACCGAGAGCAGCACGGGCTCGACAACGCCGACCACCACGCCGACCAGCGGTGGCCCTAGCGGCTCGGTCACCTCGACCTCGACTCCGCCGCAGGGCCCTCCGCCGACCCCCACCCCGACACCCACGCCGACCAAGAAGACGACGTGCGTGCTCGTCATCTGCTGGTGATCAGGCCAGCTTCTCCGCGAGGTCGCTGAAGTCCGACGTGTTCCACCGCTCCGGGCGCATCACGATCGCGATGTTGCTCCCGTGGGTGTCGTCGGTCGCGTCGGTGTACGCCTCGCTGACGCCCGGGGGCAGGTAGCGCGCGGCCATCTCGTGCCGCTGCGCCTTCGTCATCGGCCACGACTCCACCACCGGGCCTTCGACCGAGGCGTACTTGTAGACGCCGTCCTGCTGCTGGACGCACAGCGCGAAGCGGCCGGCCGCCTCGATCAGCCGGGACTTGCGCGAGCCGGGCGAGGTCATCACGACGACGTCGCCGCCCGGCTCGTAGCGGTACCAGATCGGCGTGGTCAGCGGCGCCCGGCCGGGCTCGGCCGCCACGCTGAGCACGCCGACCTGCGGCCGGGCGAGGAACGCTTCGCGCTCGTCCTTGGTCATCTTCCGGGCCATCTCGGCTCTCCTTAAAGCAATCTGATTTGACTTAAGGCTAGCCACGGGCGGACCACAAAAGCAAGTGTCATTGCTTTAAGGTGGAGTCATGACCCGACCCGGTGGCCGCAGCGCCCGCGTCCGCGACGCGGTGCACGAAGCTGTCGTCGAGCTGCTCGCCGCCGGCGAGATCGACGCGGCGATCCCGAAGATCGCCGAGCGCGCGGGCGTGAACCCGACGAGCATCTACCGGCGCTGGGGCAGCCGTGACCACCTGCTGCTCGATGCCGCCGTGACGCGCCTGCGGGCGAAGTCGCCGATCCCGGACACGGGTTCCCTGCGCGACGACCTGCTCGGCTGGGCCGAGGGCGTCGAACGCTCGATGCGCGACCGCCGCGGCCAGATCCTGCTCCGCGCGCTCGTCGCGACCATGGCTCCGGACGAGGAACCGGTGGAGTACCTCAGGGCCCGCGGGGACGACCTCCAGGCCGCGCTCGACAGGGCTGCGGCGCGCGGCGAAGCCGTGCCGACGGTCGACGACGTGCTGGACTTCGTCCTGGCCCCGCTCTACCTGCGGGTGCTGTTCCGGCGTCCGGTCGAGCCGGGCACCGCGGCCCGGCTCGTCGGACGGCTGCTCACGGCGCTTCCAGCAGATCCGGCTCCGCGCTCCGGCCGAGGTGGTTGAACAGGAGGTTCAGCGCGAACGCCAGCACCGCCGCCACCGTGATCGAGCTGCCGCCGATCGTCTGCAGCCAGGCCGGGAAGTGTTGGAAGATCTTCGGCGCGAACGCCGGCAGCAAGCCGACGCCGAGGGCGACCGCGACGATGAAAGTGTTGTGGTTGCCGGAAAACTCCACCTTCTTGAGGTTCTGCGCGCCGACCGCGGCGACCATCGCGAACATGACGACCGCGACCCCGCCGACCACCGGCTGGGGGATGGCCGCGATGAACGCGCCGATCTTCGGCACCAGGCCCATCAGCACCAGGATCCCGCCGGTCACCGCGACCACCCAGCGGCTGCGCACGCCGGTCATCCGCACCAGGCCGACGTTCTGCGCGAACGCCGTGTCGGGGAAGGAGTTCAGCACGCCGCCGAGCACGGCCGAGAAGCCGTCGGTGGCCAGGCCGCGCGCGAGGTCGGAGTCGGTCGGCGGGCGCCCGGTGATCTCGCCGACGGCGATCATGTCGGCGGTCGACTCGGTGAACGTCACGAGCATGACGACGCACATCGACAGGACCGCGGCGACCGGGAACGTCGGTGCCCCGAAGTGGAACGGCGACGCGAGCCCGAACCAGCCGGCCGCGCCGACGCCGTCCCAGTGCACCAGTCCCATCGGGATGGCGATCACCAGCCCGATCGCCAGCGCCAGCAGCGGCCCGATCTGGTTGGCGAACCCGCGCAGCACCCGCGTGAACAGGATCAGCAGCGCGAGCACGCCGAACGCGAGCAGGATGTGCGACAGGGCCGCGTAATCGGACGCGGTGGGGTCGTTGCCCGCGATCAGCCCGGCGCCCGGGCCGAGCAGCGAGACGCCGATGACGAGCAGGAGCGTCCCGGTGACCAGCGGCGGGAAGAACCGGATCAGCTTCGCGAACGGCTTCGCGATGATCAGCCCGAAGACGCCGGACGCCAGCATCGCGCCGTAGACCGCGGTCAGGCCGTACTGGGACGCGATCAGGATCATCGGGTTGACCACGCTGAACGTCGCGCCCGCGACCACCGGCAGCCGGATGCCGAGGAGCTTCCCGATGCCGATCGCCTGGATCAGCGTCGCGATGCCCGCGACGAGCAGGTCGGCGTTGACCAGCAGCCCGATCGTCGCCGTGTCCAGCTTCAACGCGCTGCCGACGATCAGCGGTACGGCGACCGCGCCCGCGTACATGATCGACATGTGCTGGAGGCCGAGCAGGGCGAGCCGTCCGGCCGGCAGGCCCTGGTCGACCGGGTGCACCGCGGGTTCCGTCATGATCAAGCCCCTTCCCGGCGCCCAGCCAACGCCCCGCGCGTGACCGTAGCAAGTCCCCGGGGTCATGATCTTGTTTCAGGGGGCGGCGCGACGGCCGCGAATGTGTGACCATCGGTGCATGACTTCGGGTGGTATTTCCCAGGTGGGCCCGCCGTTTCGCGCCGATCACGTCGGGAGCCTCCTGCGGCCCCCGGTGCTGCGCGACGCGCGGCGGCGGCGTGAAAGCGGTGAGATCAACGCGGAGCAGCTCCGCGCGGTCGAGGACGACGCGATCCGCGACGTCATCAAGATGCAACGGGTGGCCGGGCTCAGCTCGGCGACCGACGGCGAGTTCCGGCGCGCGTCGTGGCACATGGACTTCATCTACGCGCTCGGCGGCATCTCGAAGAGCGACGAGCGGCTGCACGTCAAGTTCCACAACCTGGCGGGCGACCTCGAGTTCAGCCCGCCGGGCCTGCAGGTCGACGGCAAGGTGCGGCTCGACGAGCCGATCTTCGCCTCGCACTTCGAGTTCCTGAAGTCCCATGTGGACCCCGGCGTGACGCCGAAGCTGACCATCCCGTCGCCGAGCATGGTCTACTACCGCGGCGGCCGGGCGGCGGTCAGCGAGACCGTCTACCCGGACCTCGAGGAGTTCTTCGCCGACCTGAGCGCGGCGTACGCGGCGCAGGTTTCCGCGATGCACGGGCTGGGCTGCCGGTACCTGCAGCTGGACGACACGAGCCTGGCGTACCTCAACGACCCGGCGCAGCGGGAGCTCGTCGCGCGGATGGGCGGCGACCCGGACACCCAGCACGTGCGCAACATCGCGACGATGAACGCGGCGCTGGCCGGCCGGCCCGACGACCTCACGGTGACGACCCACCTGTGCCGCGGCAACTTCCGGTCGTCGTGGGTCGCGTCCGGGAGCTACGAGTTCGTCGCGGAGGCGCTGTTCGGCGAGCTGGCCGTCGACGGGTTCTTCCTGGAGTTCGACGACGAACGTTCCGGCGGCTTCGAGCCGCTGCGGTTCGTGCCGAAGGACAAGAAGGTCGTCCTCGGCCTGGTCACGACGAAACGACCCGAGCTGGAGGATCCCGACGTCCTGGTGCGGCGGATCGAGGAGGCGTCGCAGTACGTCGACATCGACCAGCTTTGCCTTTCGCCGCAGTGCGGGTTCTCCTCGACCGAGGAGGGCAACGACCTCACCCCGGACGACCAGCTGCGCAAGCTGGAGCTGATCGTGGCGACGGCCGACCGCGTCTGGGGCGGCCACTGATGATCACCTGCGTCGTCGACTACGTCATCGATCCCGCGAAGCTCCCCGACTTCGAACGCTTCGCCGCCGCGTGGATGCGGCTGGTGCAGCGCGAAGGCGGGATCCACCACGGCTACTTCCTGCCGTCGGAGGGCGCGAGCGACGAAGCCCGGGCGCTGTTCAGCTTCGAGAGCTTCGCCGCGTACGAGCGCTACCGGACGCTGTTCGGCGTCGACCCGGAGTTCATCGAGGCCGACAAGATCCGCGAGGAAAGCGGCTGCGTGGTCCGGTACCGGCGGTCGTTCATGCGCCCGTTGCTGCCGGACGACGACCTCTGACGTGCGACACAGCGCGCGGCGGCCGCCGTCGGTCGTGGATCGTGTTCTTGATCTGCTGGGCGCCTTCACGGCCGAGCGGCCGCGGCTGACGCTGTCCGAGCTGAGCCGCCGCGTCGGGCTTCCGCTGTCGACCACGCACCGGCTGGCCGGCGAGCTGACCCGGCGCGGCGCGCTCGTGCGCGACGAAGCGGGCGTCTACCGCGTCGGGCTGTGGCTGTGGGAAGTCGCTTCGCTCGCTCCGCACGGCGCCGAACTGCGGGAGAGCGCGATGCCGTTCCTGGAGGACCTTTACGAGGCCACGCACCAGAACGTGCAGCTCGCGGTGCTCGACGGCGCGGAGGTCGTCTACGTCGAGCGCATCTCGGGCCGCGGTGCGGTCAACGTCTTGACGCGCGTCGGCGGGCGGCTGCCCGCCCACGCGACCGGCGTCGGCCAGGTGCTGCTCGCGCACTCCCCGGTTGAGGTCCAGGAGGAAGTCCTGTCCGCGCCGCTGAAAACCTTCACCGAGAAGACGATCGGCTCGGCTTCGCAGCTGCGGCGGGTCCTCGCCGATGTCCGTCGCGACGGTTACGCGATCAGCGACGGCCAGATCGAGCTGATCTCCCTGTCGGTGGCCGCGCCGGTCCGCGACTCGACGGACGAGGTCGTCGCGGCGATCTCGGTGGTCGTCCCCGCCGAAGGGACGGACCCGCGGACGCTGGTCCCGGCGGTCCGGGCCGCGGCGCGGGGGATTTCGCGCGTGCTGGGGGCCCCGCGCGTCCTGCGGCCGAGCGGTGGTTCCTCGACGGCTTGAGCCTCTTGTGATCGGATGGCGGGCATGGGTGCACAGAACACCGTCCTCGTCGTCGGGGCGGGTCAGAGCGGTTTTCAGGCCGTCGCGTCGCTGCGGGATCGGGGCTTCGACGGCCGGGTCGTGCTGGTCGGGGACGAGCCGGGCGTGCCGTACCAGCGGCCGCCGCTGTCGAAGGCCTATCTGGCCGGGACCGCGGGGCTCGAACAACTGCACCTGCGCGGTGAAGACTTCTTCGCCGAGAAGGACATCGAGCTGCTCGCCGGCCGCGTCGCGGAGATCGACCGCGAAGCCGCAAAGGTGCGTCTCGAGGACGGCACCGAGCTGGCGTACGACCACCTCGTCCTGGCCACCGGCTCGCGCAACCGGACACTGCCCGTCCCCGGCGCGGACCTGCCGGGCGTGCTGACCCTGCGCACCCGCGACGACGCCGACCGGCTGCGTGCGTCCCTCGTGGAGGCCCGGGACGTCGTCGTGGTCGGCGGCGGCTTCATCGGGCTCGAGTTCGCTTCGCACGCCGGGCGCCCGGTGACGATCGTCGAGGCGCAGGACCGGCTCCTCAACCGCGTCGCGACGCCGGAGATCTCCGCGTACTTCGCCGCGCTGCACCGGGAAGCCGGGCACACGGTGCTGCTCGGCCAGGGTGTCTCGGCGCTCCACGGTGACGACCGGGTGCGCGAGGTCGAGCTGTCCGACGGCCGCCGGCTGCCCGCCGACCTGGTCGTCGTCGCCGTCGGCGTCGTCCCGGAGACGACGCTCGCCGCGGAGGCCGGACTCCCCGTCGACAACGGCGTGGTCGTCGACGCGCACCTGCGCACGACCGACGAAAAGATCTTCGCGATCGGCGACTGCGCGAACTTCCCGTGCGTGCAGGCGGGTGCCGCGACCCGGCTCGAGTCCGTCCAGAACGCCGTCGACCAGGCCCGGTGCGTGGCCGCGGCGATCACCGGCACGCCCGAGCCGTACGCGAGCCTCCCGTGGTTCTGGACCGACCAGTCCGGCGCGAAGCTGCAGATCGCCGGGATCCTTTCGGGCGCCGACAAGACGGTCGTGGCGGGCGATCAGGACGCGGGCAAGTTCTCGGTGCTGTCCTTCCGCGACGACGTCCTCATCGCGGTCGAGTCGGTGAACCGGCCCGCGGACCACATCGCCGCGCGCCGCCTGTTCACGGCCGACCCGCACCCGCGGTACGCGGACCTGCGGGCGAGCGAGTTCAACCTGAAGGAACATCTGAAGGCAGCGTCAACTCGCGGTTGACGACTGAAGATCGTCAACCTAAAGTTGACGGCATGACCCCACCGACCACCATCAAGCTCGACGACCTCATCAGCGCGATCAAGAGCAACCACGACCAGGACGCCCTCGCCCAGCTGACCGACGCGGTCTACGTGGGCCAGCACCTCGGCGAAGTGGCCGACCACCTGATCGGCCACTTCGTCGACCAGGCCCGCCGGTCCGGGGCGTCCTGGACCGAGATCGGCCAGAGCATGGGCGTCACGAAACAGGCCGCCCAGAAGCGGTTCGTGCCGAAGGTCGATCCCGGCGGCGACCCGAGCGGCGCCATCGAGCGCGTCTACGGCCGCTACACCGACCGGGCCCGGCACGTGATCGTCGAGGCCCAGAAGGCCGCCGTCGCGCACGCCAGCCCGGAGATCGAAACCGTGCACATCGTGCTGGGCCTGCTCACCGAGCCCGCCGCGCTGGCGGCCGGGGCGATCCTGGCCCAGGGCGTGCAGCTGGACGCCGTCCGCGAAGCCGCCGAAGCGCGGCTGCCCGAGCCGATCGACCCGGTGCCGAACGTGGTCCCGTTCTCCGGGGCCGCCAAGAAGACCCTCGAGCTGACCATGCGCGAAGGCCTGCGGCTGGGGCACAACTACATCGGCACCGAGCACCTGCTGCTGGCGCTGCTGGAACAGGGCGAAGGCAGGGGCTTCGAGGTGCTCGACGGCCTGGGCGTCAAGAAGGACAAGGCCGAGGCGAAGATCCTGGAGGTGCTGGCGGAGATCCTCGCCGCCCGCGGGCAGTGAGACCGCTCCTGGCGGCCGCGCTCCTCGCGTTGGTGCTGGTGACGCTGCTCTGATCGGGATGAACCAGGGGGTTTTCCCGATCAGAGCAGCACCGGCTCAGGCTTCGGACTCCGGGCGGCCGTCGGCGGCCCAAGCCGTGTGGAACGAGCCTTCGCGGTCCACGCGGCGGTACGTGTGGGCCCCGAAGAAGTCACGCTGACCCTGGACCAGCGCCGCCGGCAGCCGGTCCGCGCGGAGGCCGTCGTAGTACGCCAGCGCCGTGGAGAAGCCCGGCGTCGGGATGCCGAGCTGGACCGCCGTCGAGATCACCGAACGCCACGAGTCCTGCGCGTCCTCGACCGCCTTGCGGAAGCCGCCCGAGGTGAGCAGCGTCGGCAGGCCCGGCTCCTCGGCGTAGGCCGAGGTGATGTCGTTGAGGAACTTCGCGCGGATGATGCAGCCGCCGCGCCAGATCGAGGCGACCTTGCCGAGGTCGATGTCCCAGCCGTACTCCGTCGCGCCGGCCTGGATCTGGTTGAAGCCCTGCGCGTACGCGACGACCTTCGACGCGTACAGCGCCTGCTCGACGTCGTCCGCGAAGCGCTCCAACGAGGAACCCGTCAGCGGCGCCCGCGAAGGACCGCCGAGGCCACGGGCCGCCGCGCGCAGCGACTTCGACCCGGACAGCGAACGCGCGAAGACGGCTTCGGCGATGCCCGAGATCGGGACGCCCAGGTCGAGGCCGATCTGCACGGTCCAGCGGCCGGTGCCCTTCTGCTCGGCGGCGTCCTCGACGACGTCGACGAACGGCTTGCCCGTCGACTTGTCGACGTGCGCCAGCACCTCGGCGGTGATCTCGATGAGGTACGAGTCCAGCCGTCCGGTGTTCCAGGTGCGGAACACGTCGGCGATCTCGGCCGGGGAGTAGCCGCCCGCGCCGCGCAGCAGGTCGAACGACTCCGCGATCAGCTGCATGTCGGCGTACTCGATGCCGTTGTGCACCATCTTGACGAAGTGCCCGGCGCCGTCCGCGCCGATGTGCGTGCAGCACGGCTCGCCGTCGACCTTCGCCGAGATGTCCTCGAACAGCGGGCCGAGCGACTCGTACGACTCCTTCGAGCCGCCGGGCATGATGCTCGGCCCGTGCAGCGCGCCTTCCTCGCCACCGGAGACGCCGCTGCCGACGAAGTGCAGCCCGCGCTCGCGCAGCGCCTTCTCGCGGCGGCGCGTGTCGGCGAAGTGCGCGTTGCCGGCGTCGATGATCACGTCGCCCTCTTCGAGCAGCGGCGCGAACTCGTCGATGACGGCGTCGGTCGGGCCGCCCGCCTTGACCATGATCACGACCTGCCGGGGCCGCTCCAGCGCGTTGACGAAGTCCTGCGCCGAGTACGCCGGGATGAAGTCGCCTTCGTCGCCGAACTGCTCCACCAGCGCGCGGGTCCGCTCCTCGGACCGGTTGTGCAGGGCCACCGTGTGGCCGTGCCGCGCCAGGTTGCGGGCCAGGTTGCGGCCCATGACCGCCAGGCCGGTGACCCCGATGCTCGCCTTCTTGCTCATCCGCATCCTTCCGAAGACTCTCTCGATTCAGACACTAGTCCGATCGACGCCTCAAGGGAGGGCACGGAGGAGCAGCTCACTCAGTTCAGGAGAAGCAGCGGATCGGGCCGCGGTTGATCGCGAGCATGTCGGTGATCGCCGCGACCAGGTCGATGTCCGCACCCCACTCGGCGCCGTCCAGCTCGGCGTACGCCCGGTGCAGGTTCCCCGGCAGCCGCTCCTGCTCGCTCAGCGACGCGAACTCGCCGAGGTCGGTCTCCTTCGCGACCTCCAGCGGCGACAGCCCGGCCGCCTTCCCGCGCTCCGCCGTCTCCTGGACGAACTTCAGGTACGCGTCCACTGTGTCCACCACCGAGAGGTCGCACGGGCCGCCGTGACCAGGCAAGATCACTTCCGGGTCGAGTTCGCGGATGACGTCGAGTCCCTTGCGCCACCCGGCCACCGAGCCCATCAGCGCGAACGGGCTGCCGCCGTTGAACACCAGGTCGCCGGCGTAGAGGACGCGCTGCTCCGGCAGCCAGACCAGGACGTCGTTGGTGGTGTGGGCCGCGTGGCCGGGGTGGATCAGCTCGAGGGTGACGTCGCCGGCGTGCACGGTCAGCCGGTCGTCGAACACGACCTCCGGCGGCCGCGACCGCAGCTCGCCCCAGTCGCTGCCGACGAAGATCCCCTCGAACGTCTGGATGCCCTCGGCGACCATCAGCTCGCGCGTCTTGCGGTGCCCGATGATCGTCGCGGCCCCGACGAGGTAGTTGCCGTTGGTGTGGTCGCCGTGGTGGTGGGTGTTCACCAGCGTCGTCACCGGGCTGCCGGTCGCGGCTTCGACCGTCTCGAGCAGCGCGCGCGTGCGGCGCTCGGTCGAGCACGTGTCGATCAGCACGGTGTGGTCGCCGGCGTCGACGAAACCGCAGTTGTTGATGTACCAGGAGCCGTCCGGCTGGACGTACCCGTGGACCCGGTCGGCCAGGCGGGTGACGGCGGCGGCGGAGGGCGAGCGATCGGTCACCGGCCCAGTCTGCCCGAGACCGGGCTCCGCCGGTTGGCCGAATAATTCGGAATTTCACTGGTCCAGGCGAGTGATAGCGCAGGTGACTGGCATTCTGCGGCGTTTCCTGGAACGCTGCGCGATGTCATCATCGAGATCCGCAAGGTGAAGCACTAACCTGGGTGGGTTCGGTAGTTCGTGTGTGACGGCGGCCGGTGGCCGCCGTCGCTTGTAGTGGTCCGGGAGAGCAGGGCGATGGCCAGCACCGTCACCTCGCGCCGGAAGCAGCTCGGGAACGAGCTCCGGCATGCCCGCACCGCGGCGCGGATGACACAGCAGCAGGTCGCCGAGGTCCTCGGCTGCACCCAGGGCAAGGTCAACAAGATCGAGTCCGGTGCCGTCGGGGTGAAACTCGGGGATGTGCGATCCATGCTGAACGCATTCGGGATCAACGGCGAAGAAGCCGACACGCTGATGAACCTGGCGCGCGCGGCCGCCGGGCAGCGCGGCCACTGGTCCGGCTACCGCTCGGTGGTGCCGCACTGGTTCCGCACCTTCACCGACCTGGAGCCCGCGGCCGCGGAGATCCTCACCTGGCACGGCGAGCGCATCCCGGGCCCGCTGCAGTCCGAGCACTACATGCTCAAGCAGTTCACCGAGGCCGGCGCGACGGACGTGACGTCGCTGGTGCGCAACCGGCTCGACCGCAAGGCGGTGTTCGAGCAGCAGCAGCCGCCCTACTACCGGTTCATCATCAGCGAGGGCGCGCTGCGCCGGGCTCCCGGCGGGTACGCGCCCGCGGTGATGCTCGACCAGGTCGAGCACCTGCTCTCGCTCGAACGGCACCCGCGGGTCTACGTCCACGTGCTGCCGTTCGGGGCGCGGCTGGCCGCGGTGCCCAACGACTTCACGATCATGCGCTTCCCGGACCGCACCCGGGACTTCGTCTACATCGAGCACTCCGCCGGCGGGCTGTACCTCGACGACGTCAAGGACTTCAACATCTTCGTCGACTCGTGGGACCGGCTGCGGGGAGCGGCGCTGGAGCGGCAGGAGACCCGGCAGTTCCTGAAGGAGCTCGCGGAGGGTTACCGCGGCCAGATGCAGCAGCTCCAATAGGGCGAACGGCGGCCTGAAGGGTCCCGAGTGGTGAACAACTGTCGGTAGAGTGGCTCTGTTGTGCCCTAAGCCACCGGAAGTGCCGCCCGAAGGGGACATCGTGGACCCCGACTTCCTCCCCGACGCCGTCGACCTCGACCGGCCGAACGTGGCGAGGATCTACGACTGGGCGCTCGGCGGCACCGCGAACTGGGCGGTCGACCGGCAGTACGGCGAGCTGGCCGTGAAAGCGTTCCCGCTGGCGAAGACCCTGGCGCGCGGCAACCGCGACTTCCTCGGCCGGGCCGTGCGCCACTGCGTCGCCGAAGGCATCACGCAGTTCCTCGACCTCGGGTCCGGCATCCCCACCGCCGGCAACGTCCACGAGGTGGCCGACGAGTACGCCGAAGACAGCCGCTGCGTCTACGTCGACAACGAGCCGGTGGCCGTCGCGCACGGCCGGATCCTGCTCGAAGAGGAGGGCGATCCCGAGCGGCACGCCGTGCTGCACGCCGATCTCCGGGACGCCGAGGAGGTCTGGGAGGCCGCGCTCGCCACCGGCGTGCTCGACCCCGAGCGGCCGATCGGCCTGCTCAGCGTGGCCGTGCTGCACTTCCTGCCGGACGTCACCGGTGTCCGCGAAGCCATCCGCGACTACCGGACGCTGCTGGCGCCGGGGTCGGCGTACGTCCTCTCGCACGCGACCGAGTCCGGTGTCGAAGGTGACGAGCTGGCGCAGATCCGGCGGCTCGTGCAGCTGTCCGAACGGTCGAGCTCGCCGGCGGTCTCCCGGTCGCTCGACGAGATCGCCGCGTTCTTCGGTAACTTCGAGGTCGTCGACCCCGGGATCGTGCCTGTGGGAGAGTGGCGCCCCGAGCCCGGCACCGCCCCGGTCCCCCTCGCGAGCGTGGTCGGCGGTGTCGGCCGCAAGCCTGGAGGAAGCGCATGACCACGCAGGACCCCGAAGCCCCCGAAGGCGTCGACCTCGAGCGGCCGAACGCGGCCCGCATCTACGACTGGTTCCTCGGCGGCGACGCCAACTGGGCCATCGACCGCCAGTTCGGCGAGCAGGCGGTCAAGACGTTCCCGATGATCAAGACGGTCGCCCGTGTCGGCCGCGACTTCCTCGGCCGGGGCGTCCGGTACCTGGCGCGCAACGGCATCGACCAGTTCCTCGACCTCGGATCGGGCGTGCCGACGGTCGGGAACGTCCACGAGGTCGCGGCGGAGGTGAACCCGAACGCGCGGTGCGTGTACGTCGACAACGAGCCGGTCGCGGTGGCGCACTCGCAGGTGCTGCTGGAGAAGGAGGGCGTCGCGGACCGGCACGCCGTGCTGCAGGGCGACCTGCGCGACCCGGCCGACATCTGGAAGCGGGCGCTCGAGACCGGGGTCCTCGACACGAACCGGCCGATCGGCCTGATCATGGTCGGTGTCCTGTACTTCCTCGGCCCGGACGAGCCGGTGGCCCAGACCATCCAGAAGTACCTGTCGCTGCTGCCCGCCGGCTCGTACTTCCTGTCCTCGCACCTGACCACCGAAGGCCTCGACGCGATGGCCGACGCCGAAAGCCGCGAGTCGATCGTGGCGCAGTACCAGCGGTCGAGCACCCCGCTGCACCTGCGCAGCAAGGCGGAGTTCACGACGTTCTTCGAGGGCCTTGAGCTCGTCGAGCCGGGCATCGTCTACCTGCCGGAGTGGCACCCGGAGGAGATCGAATCCCGCGCCACGAAGAAGATGGCGAACGACCCCTCGTTCGTCGGCCACATCTGCGGCCTCGGCCGCAAACCGTGACAGCGGCCTACGACGCGGTCGCCGTCCAGTACGCGGAGTTCGTCCGCGGGATCTGGGACGGCGACCCGCTGGACCGGGCCGCGTGGGCCGCGTTCGCGGACTTCGCGCGCGGCCGCGGCCCGGTCGCCGACCTCGGCTGCGGGCCCGGCCACCTGACGGCGCACCTGCGTTCGCTCGGGCTCGACGCGTTCGGCGTCGACGTGTCGCCGGAGATGGTTTCACTGGCGCGGGCCGCTCAGCCGGAGCTGCGGTTCGAGGTGGGTTCCATGGCGGCGCTGGACCTGCCCGACGAGTCGCTCGCCGGGATCCTGTCGTGGTATTCGGTGATCCACGCGCCGCCGTCGGAGGTGCCGGGGTACTTCGCCGAATTCACCCGGACGTTGGCGTCCGGTGGTCACGTTCTGTTGGGGTTCTTCGAGGCCGGGGACGGCCCGGTTTCGGAGTTCGACCACAAGGTGACGACGGCGTACCGGTGGCCCCTCGGCGAACTGGTGGACATCGCGGCGGCCGCGGGGCTCGCCGAGGTGGGGCGGATGTACCGCGAGCCCGTCGAAGGGGAACGCCCCTTCCGTCAGGGCCGGCTGCTGCTGCGGAAACCGTAGCCGGAGACAGCGAGAGCCCCGGTCCGCGCTGGACCGGGGCTCTTCTCGTGGTGGGACAGCAGTTCAGACGCGGGAACCGATTCGCCCGCGCAGGAGCGGGGTCAGGTCGATCGCGGCCTCCAGCGGGCGGGTGGTCCGGAACCCGTCGGAGTGGCGCTGCAGCGGCAGGTCCTGGTCGGCGGCCCACGTCGTCGTCTTGCGCAGCGGCGCCTGGATCAGGCTGAAGCCGAAGCGGTTCCTCAGCTCGTCGCCGATCCCGCGGCGGCCGCGGTGCTCTTCTTCCTCGCGACGGAAGAGCGAGTTCAGCCGGACGGCCATCGTCTACACCCCCAGCTCTCGTCGCGGTGACCTGGCGCGTTCGCCGCCGGTCAGTCCGAGACAGGGTTCACACGGCATGCCGGCCCCGGGGGCCAGCCACTCCACTTGGGCGCGGGAAAGCGCTTCCCCGCACTTGGTTCGGACCAGCTCGCTCGTGCTCCCGGCGACGTCCAGCCCGAAGACGTGGACGACCCGGCGGGCCTCACCGGCGGTTCCCCTGGCGAGCCTGCCCACGATCAGAACGCCCGGTGGCGCACTGTCCTCGACGATCACGCTGTCCTCCCCCATGAGGTCCTGCGGTGGTGGTTGGCCGGTCGTCAGCCAGTGGTCCGCGGTCGGGGACCGCCCGCCGCATGCAGGCAGTCATTCACCGACACCAGCGCCCCGGCCGATGCGATTAATCCTACTCCTGGAATAATCTTCATGTCGAGGCCGGACCTAGTTGATCACCCGCTTGGCCGTGCGGCGTACTCCATTGAGACACTGAGTAGCCGGACGCGGGTACTTTTGACCTGGTCCCGGCCGCGCCCCCCATCGATCCTCGGAGGTACGACCCATGGCGGATTATCCGTCGTTCGCGGATTACGATCCGAACACGGCCGTGTCCCTGTTCCAAGAGGCTGCCTGGGAGAAGTCGTTCGCCAGCGAGCCCAACGGTGGGAGCTGCGTCGAGGTCAACCTCGGCCGCGAAGGCCTGATCGGTGTCCGCGACACCAAGCTCGCGACCAGCCCCGTCTTCGTTTTCGACAGCGCCGAATGGGAAGCGTTCCTGGTCGCCGTGAAAGCCGGGCAGTTCGACCTGCCCGCTTGATCCATCCCCCGCGGCGGTGATCGTGATCACCCGCCGGTGCACAGCTGCGTCCGATAAAAGATGGCGAAGGCCCCCTTCCCGTTCTCTGGAGAAGGAGGCCTTCGCGACGACGCGGATACGCGTGGACGCCGATTGTGAGGGCAATCTCACCCGATTGCCGGAAGCTCACCCCCGCGCAGCCGGCCCCGGGTCCGCCGCCAGGCCAGCACGACCAGCACCACGAGCCCGATCAACGGCAGCGTGCTGATCGCCCAGCTCAATCCCATCGGCGGCCCCGGTTGTTCGAGCACCGGCAGGGCGCGCAGGTCGCCGGTGCCGGACCCGGCCGGACCGTTGACCGCGAAGCGGAACGTCCATTCCCCCGGCCGCGGCATCGAGCGGACGTCGAGCCCCCACACGTCGAGCTTGCGCGGGTGCCGGACCAGCGGCTGCGTGCGGTTCTTCCCGCCCTCCGGGTTGATCATCGTGAGCGTGCCGGACTTGTCCTCGATCCCGCCGTCGGGGATGAACGTGAAGTCCAGCGACTGCATGGCTTTCAGCGGCCAGGTGCTGAACCCGATCGTCATCCCGTACGGCCCGGCCTGCACGTGCTCGGTGTGCACGATGTTGACCGGCTCGTAGGCGTTCGCCGGTGCCGCGGTGGCGAACAGCAGCCCGGCGACGGCGGCGAGAGCCAGAAGTGTCTTACGCATCAGCGGTTTCCCCCTTCTTCGCGGGCGTCAGCAGGCAGAGCATCCCGCCGAACCGCCACCCGGCGAAGCCGCCGAGCAGCCCGAGCAGGCCGCTGAACACGGCCGTCGTCGCCAGGTACCAGGCCGGTGGCAGGTGCGCGCCGGTGTAGAGCAGGAAGCGCTGCACCGGCAGGCTCAGCCCGATCAGCAGCCCGGCGATCCCGCCCGCGACCACGGACACGCGGCCCGCGGACCACCCCCGGCGACGGCCGGCGAGGTAGGCCAGCTCCATCAGCGCGGACACCGGCAGCAACGCCATCGGCGTCAACGACGGCATTTCCGGCACCCCGGAGATCGCGTCGCGCATCGGCAGGCCGACGAGGTTCGCGTAGGCCTGGGCCGCCCAGGGCGAGAACCACCAGAAGACCGCCTGCACGGCCGCGACCATCGCCGCGGTGCCGATCGCGCCGCCCGGCCGGCGCAGGAACCCTGCGCCGACCGCGACGAGCAGCACCGCCATCATCGAGCAGCCGATCGCGACGGCGTCGGCGTAGTCGTCGGGCACCTGCTGCAGCCCGAGCGCCAGCACCGGCCCGAACGTGAGCAGCACGGTCAGCGAAGCCAGCGTGCCGAGCCGGCCCCACCGGTGCTCCCGCGCCGCGGCGAACACCGCGGTCGTGCCGATCAGCGACACCGTGATCGACAGCAGCAACCCGATGTGCGGCGGCGAGTCGATGACCGCGTCGAAGCCGTAGAGCCCGTGCCACCACTGGTCCCACAGGCCGTACAGCAGGAACGTCGCCGCGCCGACCCCCGAAACGAGGTAGCCCAGCGGCGCCGCGAACGTCTTGCCGAACACGTTGACGACGCGCCCGCCGATCCGCGGGTCGACTTCGCGGCCCGCGCGGCGCGCCGCCGTCGTCAGCAGCACGACGGCGAGGCTCGCCAGGCCGACGACCGCGCTGCCCGAGTACAGGAACAGGTGCGGCAGCGTGAAGAACGTGTCCGGCCCGACGTCACTGTGCCACTGGATGTCCCAGGTCAGCCCGACCAGTGACAGCAGTGACCCCCCGAGCACGACGTTCGCGGGCAGCAAGCCCGTTCGCGCCGGTTTCGCGACCGCGGTCGTCCTGACCCCGGATGCGGTGAGATCCATTCCCCCGACCCTTTCTACTTGACGAGCAACGGAAAAACGACTTGGGCGGGCCCGCCGGGCCCGTGCAGGGACACCGTGATCTCCCACTGCCCGGACATCGGCAGCCCGACGCCGGTGGCGCGGAACCGGCCGGAACCGTCCGGCACGGCGAGCACCGGCGCGAACGCGTGCCCCATCTGCGCCATGACCGGCTCGACCGAAACGCTGTCGGGCGCGGGTCCGGTGACGGCCACCGCGAACGTGTTGCCGCCGATGCGTGGTGGGTCGGCGGAGAACTGGACCGTGTAGGGCCCGGAAACCGCTTGCTGCGTAGTGGCCTTGGCGTCGCCGGCCGGCCAGAGCAGCCAAGCGACACCGGCCACGACCACCAGCGCGACGACCGCGATCAGCACCTTGGGGCGTTTCATCGTCCGGCTCCTGTCGTCGGGACGTCGACCACGGCGGGGATGGTGAGCACGCGGTAGCCGCGTTCGGCCTGCAGCCAGATCCGGTACCGGCCGGGCGCGGCGAAGGTGTAGGTGAAGCCGACGTCCGGCCCGTACGCGGCGACGGTCTCGTCGGGGCGGTCGGCCTGGCCCGCGACGGGCGGGATCATCGCGTGGACGTGCGCCCAGGTCGGTGCCTTCGCGGCGCTCTCGCCGACCGGCCCGTCGATCGGGCCCGCGATGATCAGGTGGCCGAGCATCCCCAGCCACGGCTGGAGGTCCTGGGTCTTGAAGTGCGCGGTGACGGTCGTCGGCGTGCCCGGGGTGATCGTGAGGTCGACCGGGGTGCCGTCGACCGTCCGCGGCCCGGCGCCGGCCGGCTCGGGCGCGGGCGCGGCGGTGCCAGCCAGGTCCACAGTGGACCGGAGTAGCTGCGTCCCGCCGCCGCGCCGGACGAGCTCCGCGGCGACGGCGTACGTCCCCGCCTCCGGATCGGCGACGGCGACGCGGTAGTCGCCGGGGGCGACCCGCACCGGGTGCAGGTGGCTCAGCCGGCCGGACGGCGACACCAGCACCAGGTGCACGAGCGCGTTGTCGTGGACGAGCAGGTCGTCGACCGGGCGGCCGGTGGCGCCGTCGGTGAGGCCCAGCCGCAGGCCACCGGGCTCCGCGCGCGCCGCGAGGTTCACCGGCGGCCGCGTGTAGTCCATTGTGGACAACTGCGCGTTCGCGTACGGGTCGGTGACGTTGTCGTACGTCGGGTCGAGCTGGCTGCCGGGCGCGGGCGGCGGGGGAGTGTTCGCCGACAGCAGGGCGCCGGTGACGGCGACGGCGAGCGCGGCGACCACGCCGCCGGCCGGGATCAGCGCGAAGGCGGTTCGTCTCGCCCGCATGCCGACCACGAGCGCGAGCAGCAGGAGCACGCCCGCGGCGACGAACCCGCCGTAAGTCGCCTTCTCCCAGGGCGGCACCACCCGCGCGGGGACGAGGAACGGGATGGTCGCGGTGGTTCCGCTGCCGTCGTTCAGCGAAAGCTCCCACGGCCCCGGCTTGTCGACTTGGAGATTTCCCGGGTACACGCCCGGTTCGGCACCGAGGACGACGTCGCCCCGCGACGTCACGATGCCGTCGGCCGCGACGGCCAGGTGCAGCGTCCCGGGCGCGGTGCCCTGGTGCGTCACGACGTCGACCCGCAGCGGCGACGGCGTGACGTCGACCCGGCGGATGATCACGGTCAGCTCACGCGCGCCGAGTGTCTGCGCCACCTGGACGTCGGTGCCGGACGGCGCGCCGTCGGCGTGTGCGGTCCCGCCGCCCAGTGCGATTCCCAGCACGGCCAGCAGCATCAGCAGCGCGGCTTTCGATTTGGTCCCCATCGTGGTCCGAACCTAGCGACGGCGGGCCGTGGCGGGCGTCACGGCGGGGAGGGAACTCCGGTCCCCAGCGCGGGGGACCGGAGCCCCCGGTGGTCTCAGGGGTCGAGGAACTTCCGCAGGTGGGAGACGACTTCGTCCGGCTGTTCCTCGGGCAGGAAGTGGCCGCATTCGGCCAGGGCCGTGCCCGTGACGTCGTGCGCGTACTCCTGCCAGATCTCCAGTGTCGGCAGGGTGCCGAGCAGGCCGTTCGCGCCCCAGAGAGCGAGAAGTGGCTGGGTGACGCGCTTTCCGGCGGCGAAGTCGGCGTCGTCGAGCTCGGCGTCGTCCGGGAAGGAGGCGCGGTAGTCGTCGAAACCGGCGCGGAGGGCGCCGGGCTGGGAGAAGGCGCGGACGTACTCGGCGACGGCCTCGGGGTCGAGGCTGTGGCGCTGGTAGGTCCAGCGTTCGTAGAAGTAACCGAGGTAGGCGGCGATGTTCTGGCCGGCGAGCAGCTCCGGGAGATCGGGCTGGAGGTGGAAGAGCCAGTGCCAGTAGGCCTGCGCGACGCCGGTGTCGAGGCGCTGCCACATCGCGCGGGTGGGAGCGATGTCGAGGACGGCGACGCGTTCGACCTGGTCCGGGCGGTCGAGGGCCCAGCGGTGGGCGACGCGGCCACCGCGGTCGTGCCCGGCGACGGCGACCTTCGGGTACCCGAGGTGCTCGGCGAGGGCGGCGATGTCGGCGGCCATCGTGCGCTTGTCGTAGCCGGTGCGGGGCTTGTCGGTGCGGCCGTAGCCGCGCAGGTCGGGGGTGATGACGGTGTGCGTCTCGGCGAGCGGCCCGACGACCCGGTGCCAGCAGTGCGATGTCTGCGGCCAGCCGTGGAGGAGGAACAGCGGCGGCCCCTCGCCGGCCTTGACGAAGTGCATCCGGATGCCGTTGACCGTGGCCATGCTTTCTAACCTGTCCATGCGGTTAGAAGGTAGCGGTTCCTCTAACCGTTCGCAACGGTTAGGGTGAAGGCATGGAGTGGGCTTTCGACGGCGGACGGCCGTGCCTCGACCTGGTCAACACGCTGCGCTCCCGGTACGCCGAGGGTGTGGAGCTGCTGACCGGGCCCGACGCGCTGGCGGAGTGGTTGTCCCTGGCGGGCTTCACGACGGGCCCGGTGCCGGTGACGGCGGGGAACGTGCTGGCGGCGAAGGCGTTGCGGGAAGCGGTGGACCGCGTCCTGCTCGCGGACGGGCTGCCGGCCGAGATGGACGTCGACCTGGTCAACAACGCGGCGGCCGCGGCGCCGGCGCCCCCGCCCCGCCTGGTCACGGCGGGCGGCCGCCTCCGCCGCGAGGTCCCGGCGGCGAAGGACCCGGTGGCGGTGGCGTTCGCGGCCCTGGCGGCGGACGCGATCGACCTGGCGGCGAGCGATGCGGCGGTTCGCATCTGCGCCGCGGACGACTGCGGGATCCGGTTCTGCGACGCTTCGCCGCGGCGCAACCGGCAGTGGTGCTCGATGGCCCGCTGCGGGAACCGGGCCAAGGCCCGCGCGCACTATGCCCGGGTCAGCGGCCGCGACGTCCAGGCGTGAAAGCTACGGCCTCGAGCCGGGGCCGTTGCCGCCCACCAGGCGCTCGTAGACCTTCGGGTGGGCGCGGAGCCAGACGTTGAGCTTGCCGATCCACCGCATGTGCGCCGTTCGCAGTCCCGCTGGCAGCGGGGTGGCGAGAGTCCGCACCACCCGGGCGAAACGCCGGAAGCGCCGCTGGTCGCGGAGAGTCCACTGGAGACCCAGGCGGTCGCGGAGTCCGGGTGGCAGCGTCGCCCGGATCAGGAACATCTGGGTCCGGGCGTGCCACCGCCACCACGAGCCGGGCAGCCATCGCACCGGCTTCGGGACGGTGTGGATCGTCTCGAAGAGCTCCTCGATCGCCGGATTCCCCGCGAAACCGGCCACCATGTCGTCGTAGTAGCGTTCGAAAGCCGCCCAGTCCGGCGGCAGGTCGCGTTCGCGCACGCCGAGCAGCCGTCCGACGTCGCACATCTGCGCGTAGTACTCCTCAAGCTCCACATCGGACAGTGGGCGGCCGAAGAACTGTTGCGCGTCAACGGGAACCTTCACCAGGGTCGCGTGCACCCAGGCGTAGGCCGCCGGGTTCAGCGCGCTGTACCGTCGTCCGTCCAGAGAACCCGTGAACGTGCGGTGCAGGGCACGCAACCGTTCCGCCTCCACCCGGGCCCCGGCCGGACCGCCGTAGACGTAGATCGACAGCGACGCGCCCGTCCGCATCAGCCGCGTCCAGGGATCCGACGTGTAGTCCGAGTGGTCGCGCACCCCCGCCGCGACGACCGGGTGCGCCACCTGCAGCACCAGCACCTGCCCGGCCAGCAGCCCGTCGCGGAAGTCGCCGAAGTACTTCCACGCCGCCGTGCCGCGGACGATCGGCCGCGCCATCAAGCCCCGCGGAGCAGCATCATCAGCGGTTCGGCCACCGGCGTGTCCGTCTCGCCGGTCGCCAGCCGCCGCAGCTGCAGCCCGGCGATCAGCGCGACCACGGGCCCGGCCAGCCGCTGCGGCTCCGGCACGCCGACCGCCGACAGGATCGTCACGGCCAGCTCGTCGTACGCGGCGAAGCAGCGTGACGACGCTTCCTGCAGCTCGGGATCCCGGGCGGACTGGAGGTACAGCTCGTGCGCGCCGAGCTCGTCGGCGCCGAACGGCAGCTGCGCGATCACGTGCTCGACGACCGACGCCGCCTGCTCGACGCTGAGGCCTTCCGAGCGGTAGCCGTCGACGATCGCGCCCAGCTTCGCCGTTTCTTCTTCGACGAACAGCAGCATCGCTTCGCGCAGCAACGCCGTCTGGCTGGGGAAGTGGTAGGTGAGCGTGCCGAGCGAAACGCCGGCGGCGGCCACGATCCGGCGGTTCGTCAGACCGCCGACGCCGTGCTCGCCGACGACCGTCAGCGCGCCGCGCAGGATGGCGTCCCGGGTGCTTACCAGCTTGTCTCGGGATGCCGCTCCGGCCACCGTTCGACCTCTTCCAGTTGCGCGGCGAGCGAAACCAGCCGCTCCTCGGCGTGCGAGGGGCCGAGCAGCTGCGCGCCCAGCGGCAGCCCGTCTTCCGTCAGCCCGGCCGGGACGTTGACCCCCGGCCAGCCCAGCACGTTCCACGGCCAAGCGTACGGGCAGGCGGCAATCATGGCCTGGTCGGTCTCCCAGCCGGACAGCCCGTCGAACGTGCCGATCGGCGGCGGCGGGGTCGCGGTGGTCGGGGTCAGCAGCACGTCGACGCGGCCGAACACCGAGCCGATCCGGCGGTGCAGCCCCGGCTCCAGCGCGCGGGCGAGCCGCAGCGCGGGCCCGGCCAGCAGGCGGCCGTGGCCGGCGTTGCTGCGCGTACGCGGGTCGAGGCCGGTGCGGTCGGGCACGCGCAGCGTCCAGTCGCGGACGCCGGTGAGCGAGCGCGGCAGGAACGTGAGGCCGATCAGCCCGTAGTCCGGCTCGACCTCGACGATCTCGTGGCCCAGCCCGGCGAGCGACTCGGCGAGCCGCCGCACGTTCGCCTCGACGACCGGGTCGAGGCGCGTCTTCGTTGCGGTGAAGGGAATCCGCGTCGACAGCCCGATCCGCAGCCGGCCGGGTTCACGCGCGGCGGCGGTCCGGAAGGTGGTGCCGGTGTCCGCGACGACGTCCAGCAGCAGGGCGGCGTCTTCGACGGTCCGGGCGAGCGGGCCGAGCACGGTCAGGCCGTGGAACAGTTCGCTTTCGGTCGGGATCCGGCCGCGCTGGGTCTTGATGCCGACGAGCCCGGTCCACGCGGCCGGGATGCGCACCGAGCCGGCGCCGTCGGAACCGAGCGCGGCCGCGATGGCCCCCGACGCCACCGCGGCCGCGCTCCCGCCCGAAGAACCCCCGGGGGTGTGGCCGGTGTGCCACGGGTTGCGCGTCACGCCGAAGGCCGGGCCCTCGGTGAACGGCCACTGGCCCAGCTCGGGGGTGTTCGTCTTGCCGATGATGATCGCGCCGGCCTCGCGCAGCAGCGCGACGGCGGGGGCGTCGGTGGTCGCGCAGGGGAACTCGCCGACGCAGCCGAACGACGTGGGCAGGCCGGTGAGGTCGACGTCGTCCTTGATCGCGACGGGCACGCCGAGCAGGGGTTTCCGGTCGCCGGTCCGGAGCCGCTGGTCGGCTTCGGCCGCTTCGGCGAGGGCCGCGTCGTCGCGCAGGTGCCGGAACGCGTTGAGCGTGGGCTGGCTGGCGTGCGCGCGTCCGAGGGCGGTGGCGGTCAGCTCGGCGGACGTGACTTCGCCGGCGGCGAGCTGCGCGGCCTGCTGGGCGAGACCGGTGAAGTCCAGGCTCGTAGCTGTCATGTCGGCCCCCGGAGGTCCTCGTTCGTTCGAACGAACGTTACCGGATACCCGCGGTCTTTGGCCACCCCGGTCGTGAGTGGGAGACCGGGTTGGAACCCGGTTTCCCACTCACGACGGCTGCGGCAGACTGGGCTCATGACGTTCGACTTCGCCGGATTCCCCGCTGCCGCTCTCGACGCGGTCCCCCGCGTCGACCTGGGCGGCTGGCCGACGCCGCTGCACGAGGCACCCCGGCTCGGCGAAGCCCTCGGCCTGCGGAACCTGTGGCTCAAGCGCGACGACGTCCACCCGCTCGGCGCCGGCGGCAACAAGCTCCGCAAGCTCGAATTCCACCTCGGCGCGGCCCGGGAAGCCGGCGCGGACACCGTGATCACCTTCGGTGCCCTCCAGACCAACCACGGCCGCCAGACCGCCGCCGCGTGCGCGAAGCTCGGCCTGCGCTGCGAACTCGTCCTCACCGCGAAGGTCCCGCGCGACGGCGAAGCGTACGAGCGTGGCGGAAACGTCCCGCTCGACAAGCTCTTCGGCGCGACGGTCCACGTCTGCGAAGACGGCGAGGAGACCGGCCGCACCTACGACCGGCTCGTCGCCGAAGCCGCCGCCGAAGGCCGGAAGGTCGCCACCGTCCCGGTCGGCGGCTCCAACGACCTCGGCGCGCTCGGTTACGTCCGCGCCACGTACGAACTCGCGAAGCAGCTCGAAGAACGCGGTGTCGAGCGCGCCCACCTGATCGTCCCGCACGCCAGCGGCGGCACGGCGGCCGGCGTGGCGCTGGCCGCCGGGCTCCTCGGGAACCTCGGCGTCGGCATCGCCTGCGTCAGCCACCCGCTCGACGAGGCCACGGAGAACCTCCACGACCTCGTCGCCGGCGCGGCCAAGCTGCTCGGCGTCGAACCGCCGCCGCTCACGCACACCAAGATGAGCGACTCCACCCTCGGCCCCGGCTACGGCATCCCGACCGACGCGGTCTGGAACGCGCTACGGCTTTTCGGCCGCACCGAGGGGGTTGTGCTCGATCCGGTTTACACCGGCAAGGTGGCCGCCGCGCTGATCGAATGGGCGGGCCACTTCGCCCCGGACGACCACGTGGTGTTCCTGCACACCGGCGGGATGCCCGGCCTGTACGGCTACACGCCCGAATTCGCGGCGGCCGTCGAAAGCTGACTCGAGCCGCGTCGCGACCTGAAGCAGCGTGAGCAGCAGCACCACGTCGGCGAGCAGCAGCAGCCGCTGCATGACGCCGATCGGGAACGCGTCCGAAACCTCCGGGAACGGCCCGACACCCGCCTCGCTCAGCCGCACGAACACGAAGCTGACCGCGAACAGCCCGAACGCGCCCGCGCTCAGCCGGATCGCGCGCACGACGGCGAGCCGCTCCGGCCGTCCCCGCAACGGTTCCAGCAGCGAGATCGCCGCGCCGGGCAGGCTCAGGAACGCGACCAGGCACGCGTAGAGGTGGATCTCGCCGCTCACCGGGTCGGGCGCCTCCGGGTAGCTCGCCGGGAACACCGCGGCCGCGGCCATCCCGAGCGACCAGAGCGTGAGCAGCAGCCGGGTCGTGCGCGACAGCGGGACACCGGCGGCGTGCAGCGCGCCGAGCACCGCCAGCGAGCCGATGGCCAGCGACAACACGCTCGCGGCGAGCATGCCTTCGCCCCGGTCGGTCACGGTGTAGCTCGACAGCGTGTCGTACACCGGGTCGTGCGAGCTGATGATGTGCAGCACCACGGCCGTGAACAGCCCCCAGCCGATCGCGCCCAGCGCCACGAGCCGCCACGGTCTCGTGCGCTTCCCCTGTTCCATCCCCATGCCATCCAGGTTCTCGAAGAACCGGACGGCCGTGATCAGGGAAGACCCTGAATTCCCCCGGATGCGAAGTCGATCAGCACCAGGGCCTGGTCGTCGTGGCGCTTCGGACGCGGCCAGCGCTCGCCGTCCGGGTCCTGCTTTTCCGCGGTCCGGACGGCGTCCAGCACGGCGTCCGGACCGTCGGCGCGGGTGATCGCCAGCACTTCCCGCCAGTCGAACAGCTCGTACTGGTCGACGCCGATGGAGACACCGTCGCTGGCGAGCACGACGGCGTCGACGTCGGTTCTCCGCCAGCTCCGGCGGACGGCGTGCGCGGCGGCGCCGGGGTCGGCTTCGGCGACCCAGAAGCCGTCGTGGGCGTTGCGCCGGCGCCGGACGTCGGCGCCGGTCTGGAGCATCCCGCGCCGCCGCAGCCGCGCGAGCCGGTCGTCCGAGACGACATCGACCCCGAAGTCACCGAAGCCGACGACCGGGCTGTCGGCCAGCACCAGCGCTTCGACGCGGTCTTCGAGCCACCGAACGGCGGCGACGGTGCTCGACGGCGACTGCTGCGGACGCAGGGCGTTCTCGGTCGTCACGACGGCGATCGCGCTGGTCAGGAGGTCGGTCAGGTCGGCTTCGGGGGCTGCGCCGAGGTCCTCGGCGAGACGCTGGGCCAGCCGTTCGGCGTACCAGCCGCCCGGGGGCAGCGCGGGGTCCGGCGAGGTGGCGCCGTCGAGGAGGAGCACGGCGTTGTCGAGGACGACGACGTGGTCTTCGGTCGGGCGGGGGTGGCCGTCGGCGCCCACCCCGGCCCGCTCGGCGATCACGATCTCGGGCATTGCCCGACTGTACGTCGCCCGTCCGGGAGCTTCGCGCTGGAGACTGTCAACTCAGGTTGACAACACCGCACCTGTCAACGTAGGTTGACAAGCATGACAGAAGCGACGGACCTGGCCGCCCGGGCCGGCGACCGCGATCCCCGAGTGGGGCTTCGCGCGGTCGCCGCGCTCCGGCGGCTGGTGGAACAACTGGAGGCCGTGCAGGTCCGCAGTGCGCGGATCGACGGCTGGTCGTGGCAGGAGATCGCCGCCGAGCTGGGGGTCAGCCGGCAGGCCGTGCACAAGAAGTACGGGAGGCACTGATGTTCGAGCGGTTCACGGCGGACGCGCGGCTCGCGGTCGTCGAAGCGCAGATGACGGCGCGGCAGTCCGGCTCGGTGGAGGTCGGGCCGGTGGACCTGCTGGCCGGGTTGCTCAAGACCGGGGTCCCCCTGCTCACCGAGCTGGGCGTCGCCACCGACGACCTGGCCGCGGAACTGGAGCGGACGCGACGGCGGGGCGGGGTCAGCGACGCCGACGCCGAGGCGCTCACCGAGTTCGGCATCGACGTCGAGCAGATCGTCGAAAGCGTCGAGCGGACCCACGGCGAGGGCGCGCTGGCCGGCCGGCTGGGCCCGGCCAAGCGGGGGCACGTCCCGTTCACGTCCCAGTCGAAGAAGACCCTGGAGCTGAGCCTCAAGGAGGCCGTCCGGCTGGGGGACAAGCACCTCGGGCAGGAGCACATCCTGCTCGCGCTGGCCCAGCAGCGCGGCACCGACGACGTCCTCGCCCGGCGCGGCGCCGACTACCTGACGCTGCGCCGGGCGGTGCAGCAGCGCAAAGCGGGTTAGCTCTCACGCCAGGTGGTCAGCGGCAGCAGCGCCTGGGTGAGCGGACCGATGGCCAGCGCGTAGAGCACGGTGCCGATGCCGACGGTCCCGCCGAGCAGGAAACCGATGCCGACCACGGTGACCTCGATGCCGGTGCGCACCAGCCGGACCGACCAGCCGGTGCGTCCCGCGAGCCCGGTCATCAGGCCGTCGCGGGGGCCCGGGCCGAGCCGCGCGCCGACGTACGTGGCGGTGGCGACGCCGTTCAGGAGCACTCCGCCGGCCAGCAGCGCGATCTGCCACACCAGGTCGTGCTGGTCCGGGAGGAAGGCCCGGACGACGTCGACCATCACCGAGATGACCACGACGTTCGCGATCGTGCCGATCCCGGGGCGCTGGCGCAGCGGGATCCACAACAGGAGCACGACCACGGAAATCAGCCCGGTGATCGTGCCGAACGTCAGCCCGGTGTGCTTCATGACGCCTTCGGCGAGCACGCTCCACGGCTCGAGGCCGAGGCCCGCGCGAGTCACGAAGGCGACGCTGGTGCCGTAGAGGGCGAGGCCCACGAGCAGCTGGGTACTGCGGCGGACGGGGTCGCGGGAGATCCGGACGGGCCGGAGATCGATCTGAGCCACATCTCCACTATCAGGGCAAGGTGGTCTGGTAAACCATAGCCACTTCGAGGATATTGGTCTTATGGAATCCGTCATCCCGGTAGGTGGACGCATCTCCGGTCCTCGATTGGCCGTCATGCTGGGCTCGTGGCGGCAAGGATCGCGGCAGGGGGCGGCCGACCTGGCCGGGGCCATCGAGCTGCAGGTGCTGGACGGCCAGCTCCCGCTCGGCACCCGGCTGCCCGCCGAGCGCGAGCTGGCCGACGCGCTCGGCGTCAGCCGGACGCTCATCGGCGCGGCCCTGGACCGGTTGCGGGAGAACGGGTTCGTCGCGAGCCGCCGCGGCGCGGGGTCGTGGATCGCCGCGCCCGGACGTCGTCGCCGCGGACCGCTCGCGCCGGTGCACGACGGTTCGATCGACTTCACCCACGCGTCTTCGCCGGCCATCGCGGGCATGGCCGCGGCGGTCGACGCGGCCCGCGTCGGGCTCGCCGACCACCTCGGTGACCACGGCTACCAGGAACGCGGCCTGCCCGGCCTGCGGGAGAAGGTCGCGCGGCGCTACACCGAACGCGGCCTGCCGACGACGCCCGCGCAGGTCATGGTCACCAACGGCGCGCACCACGCGTTCGTCCTGGTCCTGCGGATGCTCGCGGGCCCCGGCGACCGCGTGCTCGTCGAGCAGCCGACGTACCCGAACGCGCTCGAGGCGATCCGGGCCGCGCACGCCATCCCGGTGCCGGTGGCGCTCGACCCGAGCGGGGAGCGCGGCTGGGACATCGCGGGCGTCGACGCGGCGCTGCGCCAGGCGTCCCCGCGGTTCGCCTACCTCGTCGTCGACTTCCAGAACCCGACCGGCCTGCGCCTGGACGCCGAAGGCCGCGCCCGGCTCGGCACCGTGCTGGCCCGCGCGCGGACGCCGGTCGTGGTGGACGAGACGCTCGTCGAGCTGGACCTGGAGGGCGACCCCCTGACCGGGCCGCCGCCGCTGGCCGCGTTCGCCGGCGACCTGGCGATCTGCGTCGGCTCGGCGTCGAAGACGCACTGGGGCGGGCTGCGGCTCGGCTGGATCCGCGCGTCGGAAGACCTGCTCGGCCGCCTGGTTTCGGCGCGCTACGCGGTCGACCTCGGGTCACCGGTGTTCGAGCAGATCGTGCTGACCGAGCTGCTGGCCGACGAGGCCGCTCTGGCCCGGCGGCGGGAGGAGCTGCGTGGCTACCGCGACGCGCTGGCCGGCGCGGTGCACCGGTACCTGCCGGACTGGACGTTCACGCTGCCGGAGGGCGGCCTGTCGCTGTGGTGCCGCATGCCGGAGCCGGTGAGCTCACGGCTGGCGGTGGCGGCGGCGAGCCACGGCGTCCAGGTGGCGCCCGGCTCCCGCTTCGGCGTCCACGGTGGTCTGGAGCGGTGGATCCGGCTGCCGTTTTCCTTGCCACCGGACAAGATCGACGAGGCGGTCCGGCGGCTGAGTGCCGCCGCGGCGTCGGTCAGCGGCACCCCGGAATCACTGGCGGCGCCGATCGCCTGAAACGGACGAACCGGTGCGCTGGATGCGAGCCTGCTCCCAGGGATGGGCGGCGTTCATGTGCATCCAGCGCACCGGTTCATTCGTACACACCCCCGTTCGCGGACGTGACCCCGCTCGCGGGTAACCGCTGGCTTCCCGGCACAGCCCCTCGACGTGCCGGGAAGCCCGCGGTTCAGGCGCGCTCTCGGTACTGCGAGATCTCGCTCGGCGCGGTGAGCGAAAACTCCCGGAGCACGCCCGGTGTGGGTCCCGGCGCCACGGGGGCAGCGCGGCGCCGGGACCGGGATCCGACCCGGCCGGGCGCGGTCGGCCGGTCGGAAAGACTGTGGTTTCGCATGGGTTTACGCCCCTGGGGTACGTCGGACGCGGGTGAGCGTCACGAGACGTGAAAGAGTCACGAATTTCGTACTGGAACTGGGGAATCGTCACGCGATCACCGCGTGGCCGTGCGTCGAGTTGATCTTGTTTTGGACGCAGTTCTCCCCGGCTGCCCGGTTTGGGGTCAGTCGGGAGAGGTGGTGGGCAGGGCGGCTTCCCTGCCCGCGCCGTCGACGTCGTGGTCGCGGCTGGCGCCGATGAGCTTCAGCTGGGTGGTGGTGGCGTCGTCGGTGTGGACGGCGAACTGGTGGCGGACGCCACCGGGGCCGTCGTGGCCGGGAGCGGCGGTCGGGGCCGGCGCGCTCGGGGCGCTGGTGCCGCCGGGCAGGCCCGGGGTGCTGTCGCCGCCGCCGTTGCGGGCGTGCACGCCGGAGTCGCGCGGCTGCTCCTGCTGGGCGGGCCGGGTGTTCTGCACCTCGACGAGGTGCACGACCGCGACCCGGGAGGTCTGCTGGGTCGTCGCGGGCGTCTCGGTGGACGCGGTCTCGGCGACGGCCGGGGTGGTGGTCTGCTGGGTAACGGTCTCGCCGGCGACAACGCCGGGCACGGTGACCGTGACGCCGCCCGAGTTCGAGCTGCCGCCCAGGATCGGGTCGAGGATGTCGTCGAGGGGGAGCAGGACGGGCGCGTCCGGGTTGTTCGCGGGCGGCTGGGTGAGCGGCGCGAGAACGGTGTGGGACAGCGTGTCCGTGACGGTGCTGACCGTCTGCAGGGTCCCGCTGACGGTCGTGGTGACCGTGTTCAGCGTGCCGCCGACCACGTTGACGACGCCGCCGAGGAGCCCGCCGAGCAGGCCGTCGCCGGAGGAGGAGGTCTTGGTGGTCGTCGACTTGGCTGCGGGTTCGGTGACGAGCTTCGTCGCGGACGTGACGGTGCCGACCAGCCCGTTCAGCAGTCCGCCGCCGGAGGAGGTGGCCTTCGTCGTGGTCGCGGGTTCGGCCGCCGGCTCTTCGGCGGGCTGAGTGTCCTTCGTGGACTCGGTCGCGGTCGTTCCGGGTGCCGCGGCGGTCTTGTCGGCCACTGTCGCGTCGGCCACGGTCGCGTCGGACTGGGTCTCGTCGGACTGGGCCTTGTCGGACGGCTGCGCGCACCGGTCGGCGGCTTCGCGGTGGCTCTTGTGGTGCTTGCCGTGCGCGAAGAGCTTCGCGGAGTGGTCCACAGTGGAGGAGGCGGCGGGGGCGGCCGGGCAGCTCGCCGTCTCGGCGGCCGAAGCGGCGCTCCCGGACAGCGCGCCGGTGAGCAGCCAGCCCGCCAGCGTCAGGCCGCCGGCGATCACGATCTTGGCCGCGGGACGCTGCAGGGCCGCAGTCCACGGGCGGGGCGTGCGTACGCGCGAACGAGGGGACTCACCCGCTGTGAGCGCGGGCCGTGCGAGGACGCTGCGGCACGCGTTCGCCGTGCTCCCCACCGCCACCACCACCGTCCGCGCCTGAAACTCTCGCGATGCCCGCTCGAGTCTGTTCTTGCTGGGGTCTTTCTCCGGCCAGGTCGCAGTTCCCTCGGGGCTGCACTCTTTCTAGCACCGCTCGGGAGTCTTTCATCTCTCCCGCTTTCGATCCAGCCCGTAAGGCGGAACGGCCCTACCGGGCAAGGTATCTGCGGCCGACAAGTTGATCACTCTCAGTGCCGTTCGGGTGCTCCGCTACGGCCATTCGGACGAGTACTGCAACTTGCACATTCGAGCGTTGACCTGATGTTTCCGGCGCCGCGGTCGCTTTCCGTGCCGACACAGTGGCTTTGGGTGCGCGCACCGCTTTTCGGCCGGATGGCCGGGAAGACGTCCGGAGGGTGCGACCCGCATTGGGCCGAATGGGTCCACAGTGGTCGGTCCACCGGCATCCGCGCCGGTCGGGCCACTCCGGTCCGTGATCGTCGACGGCCGGATGCTCGCTGGTCCGGACCGGGCTCGCCAGGCGGCGCCGCAGACACGGAATCGCCTTCATGATCGCGGAGCGTGACTGCCCGCTACGGCAACCGGTCGACCCCCACCCCGCGTGCCGGACCGGTCACCGGACGCGCTCGGCCTCGGCGCGCGCGGTTCGCCGGCTTTTCTCTCCCGAATTCCCCGCCGGAAAGTTTCCGCCTCGTCGCCGCGGTCGTCAGACCAGTTTGCGCAACCGGGTGACGCCTTCGTCGATGACGTCGTTGCGCTTGCAGAACGCGAAACGCAGGAGGTGTTTCCACTCGTCCGGGTGATCGGTGAACACCTTCACGGGGACCGCGGCGACGCCGACCCGGCCGGGCAGCTCCCACGCGAGGTCGGCGGCGTCGGTGAAGCCCAGCGGCCGCACGTCGACGCAGACGAAGTACGTGCCCGCCGTCGGCCGCACCGCGAACCCGGCGTCGGCCAGCCCGGCCGACAGCCGGTCGCGCTTCTCCTCCAGCGACGACCGCAGGCCGTCGACCCAGGCCAGTTCGTGGTCGAGCGCGTGCGCGACGGCCGGCTGCAGCGGCCCGCCGGACACGAAGGTGATGAACTGCTTCGCCGCCTTCACCGCCGCGACCAGCTCCGGTGTCGAGCAGACCCAGCCGATCTTCCAGCCGGTGCAGTTGAACGTCTTCCCGGCGCTGGAGATGCTGACCGTCCGCGGCCGCATGCCGGGCAGCGTGACCAGCGGGATGTGCTCGTTGTCGTCGAAGACCAGGTGCTCGTAGACCTCGTCGCAGATCGCGATGAGGTCGTGCTCGACGCACAGCGCGGCGAGCGACTCCAGCTCGGCGCGGGTGAACACGGTGCCGGTCGGGTTGTGCGGCGAGTTGACCAGGATCGCCCGCGTCCGCGGCGTGACGGCGGCGCGCAGGCCCTCGACGTCCAGGCCGAACCGGCCGTCTTCGCCCTCGACCAGCCCGACGACCTTGCGTTCGGCGCCCGCCATCGCGACCGCGGCGGCGTAGGAGTCGTAGTAGGGCTCGATGACGATGACCTCGTCGCCGGGCTCGGTCAGCGCGATGAGCGTCGCGGTGATGGCCTCGGTGGCGCCGGCGGTGACCAGGATCTCGGTGTCCGGGTCGTACTCGGTGCCGTAGCGCTGCCGGTGCCGCGCGATCGCCGCGCGCAGCTCGGGCCGCCCGGGCCCCGGCGGGTACTGGTTGGCCCCGCCGAACAGCGCGTTCTTGGCCGCTTCGAGCATGCCGGCCGGGCCGTCGGTGTCCGGGAAGCCCTGGCCGAGGTTGACGGCGTCGTGCTTGACCGCGAGCGCCGTCATCTCGGCGAAGATGGTCGAGGTGAACGGCCGGAGGCGGGGGACGAGAGCAGGTTCGCGCACGATCACCGATCCTCGCGGACAATGGCAGGGTGGAGCAACTGACCCCCGCCAAGGTGACGCCCGCCGACCCGCCGGGCGGCGCCGCCGGCGAAGAGGAAAAGCGGCGCGCGCTGCGCAAGATGAAGCTGGTCGCGCTGTCGTTCCTGATCGGCGCCACCGTCGTGTTCCTGCTGACGAGCTGGGCGCAGTCGGCCGGCTGGCCGGGCTGGGTCGGCTACGTGCGAGCCGCGGCCGAGGCCGGCATGGTCGGCGCGCTGGCCGACTGGTTCGCCGTCACGGCGCTCTTCCGCCACCCGCTCGGGCTGAAGATCCCGCACACGGCGATCATCCCGAACAAGAAGGACGCGCTGGGCAACAGCCTCGGCGACTTCGTCGGGTCGAACTTCCTGTCCGAGGAGGTCGTCCGCGACAAGCTGAAGCGCGTCGAGCTTTCGCGGCGTCTCGGCGGCTGGCTCGCGCAGGAGGACAACGCCGAGCGCGTGACGTCCGAGCTGGCGACGATGGTCCGGGCGGCGGTCCGGGTCCTGCGCGACGAGGACGTCCAGGCGATCATGGAGCAGGCCGTCGCGCGCCGGATCATCGACAAGCCGTGGGGCCCGCCGCTGGGCAAGATCCTGCAGGGCGTGTTCGCCGACGGCGCGCACCACAAGCTGGTCGACCTCATGTGCGACCGCGGCTACGAGTGGGTCCGCGACAACCACACGACGATGCTGCGCGTGGTGTCCGACCGCGCGCCGAGCTGGTCGCCGAAGTTCGTCGACGAGATGCTCGCGGACAAGGTGTACGGCGAGGTGCTGTCGTTCGCGTGGGCGGTCAAGACCGACGTGAACCACCCGATGCGGCTGGCGCTGGACAAGTTCCTCGGCGAGTTCGCGCAGGACCTGCAGACCGACCCGGAGGTGATGGCCCGCGCCGAGCAGGTGAAGGGCCAGATCGTGCACCACGAGGAGGTCCAGCGCCTGATCGGCTCGGCGTGGAGCACGGCGAAGGAGATGCTGCTGACGGCGGCGGAGGACCCGTCGAGCGAGCTGCGCCGGCGCGTCCGCCTCGGCCTGACCTCCCTGGGGACGCGCCTGGTGTCGGACGACCAGCTCCGAGCGAAGGCCGACGGCTGGGTCGAGGGCGCGGCGGCGTACCTCGTGAAGAACTACTCCCACGAGATCACGACGATCATCACGGACACGGTCGAGCGCTGGGACGCCGAGGAGACGTCGCGCAAGATCGAGCTCCAGGTGGGCCGTGACCTGCAGTTCATCCGCATCAACGGCACGGTGGTGGGTGCGCTGGCGGGGCTGGTCATCTACGCGGTGGCGGAGCTGCTGTTCTGACGGCTGAGGCGTATACCACAGCCGGGGGAGGTTCAAACGAGTTGTCCACAGGAAGCTGAGTTATCCCCGGGGTTATCCACAGGTTTTCACGGTGATGGCCTAATGGGTGTCCACAACGTATGGGGGCGGGGCTCTCTGGGGCGTGGATATGTGGGGGGTTGCGGCTGAGTTGTCCACAGCCGTTCGTGGGTCCGCCGCTCGGATGAGAGGAACTTGGCGGGGGGCTTGAGGGGGCTTGAGGCCGCCGCTTGGCCGCCCCGCCCGCTACCCCGCCCTGGCGGCTCGCACCGGCTGCTTGCCCGCGCCGCCCGCCGTCCCTCGTGTTGCTCGCTGCCCAGCGCCTCAGCCCGCCGCGGTCTCCGCCGCCCGGGCTCGCCAGCCGCGGGCCTTCTCGCGGTTTCCGCACACCCTCATCGAGCACCACGTGCGGGACCTGTTCCTGGACTCGTCGTAGAACGCCCACAGGCACGTGTCGGCCGGGCAGATCTTCAGCCGGATCCACTCGCCGCGGACCACCAGGCGGGCGCAGGCCGCGAACACCGCCCCCACCACGTCGTCCGCGACCAGCTCCGGGCCGTCGTCCGTCAACGAGATTCGCGTGCCCACGTCGAGGCTTCCGCCGGGCAGCCGGGGGTCGCCGACAGCGGCTCGCAGCGCGTCTCGGGCCGCGCGGGCCTCGGGGGCCGGATTGGCCGTCAACGCCCTCCCGGCCGCCCACCTGTGCCACTGCCCGGGATCTTCGAGCAGGTCAGTGCCCTCTTCGACGTTGACCGTGTTGAGGAACTCCACGACGAGAGACGCGTCGGTGTGCACCCACCCAGTGTACGGCGGTCGGTGGTTGCTCCCGCGCGTAGTAACCCACATACTACGAACAATGGTTACTCGCGATCGAAGGGAGCGACGATGAGTGCGGTACCGACGCTGGGTGTGGTGGCGCTGGACTGCCCCGACCCGGTGGCACTCGCCGGGTTCTACCGGGCCGTGCTGGAGTGGGACGCGCCCGATGTCGCCGACGACGGCCACTGGGTCACGCTCGCCAACCCGCTCGGGGGCGCCGGCCTCGCCTTCCAGCGGGTGGCCGACTACCGGCCGCCGGCCTGGCCGTCCGCCGAGAACCCGCAGCAGCTGCACTTGGACCTCAACGTCACCGATCTCGAAGCGGCGCACGAGCGCGTCCTCGGTCTCGGCGCGAAACTGCTGGACGACGCGCCGGAGACGTTCCGCGTCTACGCCGATCCGGCGGGCCACCCGTTCTGCCTCTGCGCCTGCTGACCGATTTGTGCGTAGGCTCGCATGTGTGATTTGTCCGAAGTGTCAGAACCAGATGCGGACCGTGGACAAGAACGGCGTCCACATCGAGCAGTGCGAGGGCTGTCGCGGGATCTTCCTGGACCGCGGTGAGCTCGAAGCGATCGCCGGTGCGGAAAGTTCGTTCTACGGCCGCCAGCCACCGCCCTACCAGGGCGGCCACGGCCGTCCCGACTCGCCGCGCCCCTACCGCGGCGGCCATCCGGACTCGCCCAAGGCGTACCGCGGCGGGTACGCGGACTCGCCGCGGCCGCATCGCGGGTACTCGGATTCGCCGAGGCCGTACGGGCACGGCAACCGCAAGCGCGGCTTCCTCGAGAACCTCTTCGACTGAGGTGGGTCTCGACCTGCGGATCTGCCCGGCGTGCGGCGATCTGGCGGAGCGTCCCATCGTCGCGGGCACGGTCCTCACGTGCCGCCGGTGCGGCCACGAGTGGCCGTTCCGGAAGCTGCCGCTGTTCGCGCTGACCGGCCCGAGCGGAGCCGGGAAGTCGACGGTGGGGCCGCTGCTGGCGGCCCGGCTCGGTGGTGACGTCGTCGTGCTGGACCAGGACATCCTCTGGGTCGGTGCCCTGCGCGACGAGGTCGGCACGTTCCGGTCGGTGTGGCTGCGGATGGCGGCGATGCTCCACCAGAACGGCCGGCCGGTCGTGCTGTGCGGCACGGTCGCGCCACCGGAGTTCGAGCCGCTGCCGGAGAGGGCGTTCTTCAGCGAGATCCACTACCTGGCGCTGGTCGGCACGCCGGAGTCGCTGGGCAGGCGGCTGCGGGCGCGCCCGGCGTGGCGGGAGTGGGACGAGCCGCGGATCGAGGAGATGCTGGAGTTCACCGAGTGGCTCCGGAAGTCGGCACCGGAGCTGGGCGTCGACCTCTTCGACACCACGGACGTCTCGACGGAGGCGACGGCCGACCACGCCGAGAAGTGGATCCGCGACCGGCTGCCTTAGCCGAGCGGCCAGGTGCGGCCGCCCGGTTCGTCGAGCCAGAACTCCTGGCGTTCGGCGGTGACCGTCACCCCGAACCGGTCGCGGTCCGGCTTGTCCAGCTCGCACCACTCGACGTAGGCCGCTTCGGCGAGCTCCCACAGGGCTCGCGGGCCGCCCTGGGCCACCTCGTCCGCGCCCGCGCGCTTGCGGTGGCGGACCCACGAGCCGTCCGGGTGGACGAGCGCGACGCCGCTGTCGCCCGGGCCGCCCGCCGCGTGCGGGTCCGTGCCGTCGCCGTCGCGCACCGGCCGCACGCCCGGCATCGCCAGCCCGGCGAAGAACTCGAACTGCCGGCGCGGCTGGAGCACCGACGCCATCGGCAGCCGCGTCTGCTCCCAGTCGTCGCGCGACGGCATCGGCAGCGGATCGGCCTGCGCCAGCCGATGCGCGCGAAGCGGCATGAAACGGCCGTCGCGCGCGAGGACGCGGCCCTGCGCGGTGCCGTCCTCGCCGGCGACGAGCCGGACCAGCCCGGCGCCGATCGGCCGGTTCAGCGTCGTCACGATCAGCCCGTCCGGGGTGGTCTGCGCCAGCCACGCGAGCGGGATCGAAGAAACCGAAGCGGTGCACAGCACCCGGTCGAACAGCGTGCCCGCCGGGAAGCCGAGCGCGCCGTCGCCCACCGCGCACGTCGGCCGGTAGCCCGCCGCGGCCAGCCGCTCGCGCGCCTCGCCGGCGATCACCGGGTCTATGTCCACAGTGGACACCAGGCCGGCGCCGCAGCGGTGGCTCAGCAGTGCGGCGTTGTAGCCGGTGCCGGTGCCGATCTCGAGCACGCGCTGCCCGTCCCGGACCCGCAGCTCCTCGAGCATGATCGCCATGATCGACGGCATGCTCGACGAGCTGGTCGGCGTGCCCGCCACCGGCCCGGTGCGCCGGGCGAGCTCCCAGCGGTCCGGGTCGTCGTCCAGCTGCGTGACCAGCACCTCGCGCGAGTAGACGGTCTCCAGCCAGCCCGGGTCGTCCCGGTCGACCGCCGCCCACAGCCCGCCCGCGGGTGCGAAGAACCGCGGCAGGAAGACGTGGCGCGGTACCGCCCGGAACGCGGCGATCCATTCCGGGGCGTGCAGGACGTCCTCGTCGAGCAGGTGCTCGACGAGGCGCCGCCGCAGCCGGGCCGAGCGCGTCATGCGACCACGTTAGCGGGTGAGGACGGCCACAGCGGCTATTGCAAGCAGAGTGCTTGCAATAGCTAGCACCCGCGCGTACCGTCGAAAGGGTCGCGAGGAGGTGACCGGATGGCAGAGACCGGTGGGACGTCAGGATCCGGCAGCCCCATGGACAAGGTCGCGGACATCGCCTCCGACATCGGCGAGTACATCCGCCAGCAGCGCAACACCGCGAAGATCTCGTTGCGCCAGCTGTCGAAGCTCGCCGGCGTGTCCAACCCGTACCTGAGCCAGATCGAGCGCGGGGTGCGCAAGCCCAGCGCGGAGATCCTGCAGCAGATCGCGAAGGGCCTGCGCATTTCGGCGGAAGCGCTGTATGTGCAAGCCGGGATCCTCGATCTGCCGACGGGTGGCCCGGTGGGCGACGCGATCCGCGCCGACGCCGAGCTGACCGAACGGCAGAAGCAGGTCCTGCTCGACGTCTACGAGTCCTTCCGCCGGGAGAACGCCGCGGCACGGCCGGCCGCCGAGTCGTCTCCCGCTCCGGACGCCGTGGACACGTCCGACACCCCAGACATCACTCCAGCCGCCAACACCAGGGAGTAACCATGACCACGCCCAAGACCGAAGACGTCAAGAAGGCCGTCACCACCGCCCTCGACCAGGTCCGCACCCCGCTGCTCGCCGCGCTCGGCGCCGGCAACCTGGCCGGGCAGGCCGTCACCGACGCCGTGGCGAAGGCCCGCGAGAACGTGACCAAGAGCGGCGAGACCGCCCGCAAGAACCTGCAGGAGCTGCCGACCGACGTCGAGAGCCTGCGCGAGAAGCTGGACCCGGCCGAGCTGCGCAAGGTCATCGACGAGTACACCGAGGCCGCGCTCAAGCTGTACAACAAGCTGGCCGAGTCGGGCGAGCAGGCGTGGGACAAGTTCTCGGCGCAGCCGCAGGTCAAGAAGGCCATCGAGCAGCTCGAGGAGGCCCTGACCACCGCGCAGGGCCAGGTCGAGGGTGTGACCTCCGAGGTCCGCGAGCGCGTCGACGGCGTGCTGGGCACCTTCACCAAGCGCACCCGCTCGGTCGGCGAGAAGACCGCCCGCAAGGTGACCGAGGTCGCCGGCGACGCCGCCGAGGCCATCGAGGAGCTGGGTGACGACGTCGCCCACGAGACCCGTTCCGCGAGCCGCAAGGTCGCGAACAAGACCGCTCCGAAGACGGCCACCCCGGCCCGTCGCACGACCACCGGCACGACCACCAGCGCCGCCGCGAAGAAGCCGGCCGCGCCGAAGACCGACAAGTAAAGCCGAAGGCCGACCGGTAACCGAGCCGATGTTCACCGATCCGACCACAGCCACGGCCGCATGGCTTCGCAGCGACGGTCACGTGCCGCGTGAGGGGCGGCCTGCTTTTGGCCGGATTGGTAAATAAGCCGTGAACACCCCGGCCCCGCCACCGCACCCCGGTGGCGGGGCCGGGGTCGTTCGGGCGGTTTGCCGTAAGCTGTCGCTGTGCTGGTTGCCATCTGGATCCTCGAAGTAGTCCACTGGGGCAGCGCGCTGGTCGGGCTCTTCGCGTTCGTGCACGCGCTCCTGCAGCGCGCCGACGCCTACTCGGCGGCCGACCGCAAGACCAAGCCCATCTGGATGCTCATCACCGGCGGCGCGACGCTCGCCATGGCGCTGTTCAGCGTGATGGGCCCGGGGATGATCTTCTGGGTGCCGGCCATGGCCGCGGCCCTGGTCTACATCGTGGACGTCCGCCCCAAGCTCATCGAGGTCCAGCGCGGCGGCTCCAACTGGTAGCCGCCGACGGCCGGATCGGCGGCGATCGGCACGGTTAGGGTGGCGAGGTGACCTGGACGATTGCCGGGAGCCTCACCGTGGTTCCCGCCCCCACGCGTACCGACCTGCTCGCCGACCCCGTCGCCAAGGCCCTGGAAGCGCTGGCCGACCCGGACGCCGTCGGCGTCGCCGAGATCGACCCGGCGCTGGCCGACACCGCCGCCTTCTGCGAGACCTACGGTTCGCCGCTCGACGCGTCCGCGAACTGCGTCGTCGTCGCCGGCAAGCGCGCCGGTGAAGTCCGGTTCGCGGCCGCGCTCGTGCTCGCGACGACCCGCGCCGACGTCAACGGCGTGATCAAGCGCCGCCTCGACGTCCGCAAGGCGTCGTTCGCGCCGATGGACGAGGCCGTCTCACTGACCGGGATGGAGTACGGCGGCATCACGCCCGTCGGCCTTCCCGCCGACTGGCCGATCCTGATCGACCAGCGTGTCGCCGACGCTCCCGAGCTGGTCATCGGCAGCGGGATCCGCGGCAGCAAGCTGCTGATCTCCGGCGCCGCGCTGGCCTCGCTGCCCGGCGCCGAGGTCATCGAGGACCTCGCCAAGTGACGTCCGTCTGGCTCCGGTACCTCACCGGTGCCGACATCGACTCGCTCGGCGTCACCGAAGCGGACATCGTCGGCGCGGTCGAGGACGTCCTCGGCGACCACGGCCGCGGCCAGGTCGTCTTCGAGCCGCGCACGCACCTCGTGCCGGACAACGGCGGCAAGGGCCACTTCAACATCCTCCGCGGCCACCTGTCTGCGAAGCAGGTCAGTGGCGTGAAAGTCGTCGGTGACTTCGTGGGGAACTTCGAACGGGGCCTCCCTTCCGAAATGGCGTTGATCCTGCTGCTCGACCCGGACACGGGCATGCCGCGGGCCATCGTCGACGGCACGATGATCACCGAGGCCCGCACCGGCGCGATGACCGCCGTCGGCGCGAAGTACCTGGCGCGCCCGGACTCGCGGGTGCTCGGGCACATCGGCGCCCGCGGTACCGCCTGGTGGAACGTCGTCCTCCTCGACTCGTTGTTCGACTTCGCCGAAATCCGTGTGACCAGCAAGCGCCCGGAGCCCCGCGAGGACTTCGGCCGCCGGCTCTCCGAACGGCTCGGCAAGGACGTCCGCGTCTGCGCCACGGCCGAGGAGACCCTGGACGGCGCGGACATCCAGGTCGAGGCCTCCCGGCTGGTCGAACCCGAACCGCTGGTGCGGCGCGAGTTCCTCCGGCCGGGCACCTTCCTGGTGCCCTACGGCACGATCAGCGCGCTGGAGCTCACGCTGCTCGACGACGTCGACAAGGTCGTCGTCGACGACTGGCGCGAATCGCAGTCCGGCAACCCGCGGTTCGGCGCCCTGCGCCCGCAGCTCAACGCCGGCCTCCTCACCGCGGACGGGGTCCACGCCGAGATCGGCGACATCGTGGCCGGGAAGAAGCCGGGCCGCGAGCACGACGCCGAGCGGATCCTGTTCTGGCACCGCGGACTGTCCACAACGGACGTCGCGGTGGCGAACATGATCCTGGCCCGTGCCGAGGCTTCCGGCGTCGGCACCATGCTGCCGTACCGATGATCATCACTGGAAGCGAGTTCGCCGACGGTGAACGGTTGGTTCTGGACAAAGCGCTGGTCACAGCGCTGAAGGAGCGCCGGAACGCGCTCTTGACGGCGCTCGAAAGCCGCGAAAAGCCCGTCTACGGCGTCAACACCGGCATGGGCCGCCTCGCGGGGATCGCCCTCGACGCGCGGCAGCAGGCGGAACACCAGCGCAACCTGCTCATCGGCCGCGCGGTCGGCGGCCCGCCGTGGCTCCCGCCGGAGGACGTCCGGTCGCTGCTCCTGGTGCGGCTGCGCGACTTCCTGCAACCGTGGTCGGGAGTCAGCGCCGAACTGGTGCAGTTCCTGGTAGACCGCCTGAACGACGGGTTCACGCCCGCCGTGCCGCGCGGTGGCCTCGGCAGCTCGGGCGAGATCATCCCGTTGTCGCACGCTTTCCAGACGTTCCTCGGCATCGGCACCGTCCTCGAAGACGGCGTCGAAACCCCTGCGGCGGACGCGCTCGCTCGCCGAGGTGCCGAGCCGTATGTGTTGGGGCCCAAGGAAGGCGCTTCGCTGCTTCAGGGCTCTCCGCTGGCCGTGATGCACGCGCGACGCGGGTGGGCCGAAGCGCGGCAGCTCATCCAGCTGCAGACGCTCACCGAAGCGATGGCGATCGACGTCCTCGGCGCGCCGCGCGAGGTGTTTTCCCCGGTCATGGCGGGCGACGACGACCACCTGCGGCGGCTGCTGGAGGCCCTGACCGGGATGGTGGGCGCGGGTCCCGTGCGCGCCGAAGTCGTGCAGGCGCCTCTTTCAGTGCGGGTCGCGCCGCGCGCGCTGGCGCACGCTTCCCGCGCGAACACCGAACTGCACGAAACCGTGGCGCGCTGGCAGACGATGCCGGGGGACTCGCCGTCGTTCGTCGACGGGGAGTTCCTCCCGGGGACGGCGTACCACGCGGTGGACCTCGGGCTGCGCATGGACGCGCTGACGGCGGCGCTCGTCCACCTCGGCGAGATTTCCGTGCAGCGCATGCACCGCCTGCTCGACGAGCGCTTCAGCGGGCTCCCGGCGCAGCTCACGGCGGATCCGGGGCCGCGGGCGGGGTTGGTGCCGCTGCACAAGCGGGCGGTCGGCGAGCTGCACGCGTTGCGGCGGCTCGCGTCGCCCGCGACGCTCGGTTCGATCGACACCTCGGCCGGTCAGGAGGACGTGCAAGCGTTTGCGTGGGCCGCGGGGGAGCAGCTGCGCGCGGCCGCGACGCACCTCTTCGCGATCACGGCCTGCGAGCTGGTCACCGGGTCGCAGGCGCGGTACCTGGCGCCGGACGGGGTGCCGGGTCTGGGCGCGGCTTACGAATGGGTGCGGTCGGTGGTGCCGCCGGTCGAGGAGGACCGGCCGCTGGGGCCCGAGGTGGAGCGGTTGATCGCCGCTTGCCGCGAGGACGGCCTCACCGGTGCCTGAGCCTCGGGCGGTCGGGCAGGTGGCCGCGGTGACGAGCGTCGACGGACTTGCGCGCGCATGAACCTCGGCCTGATCGGGCAGGCCGCGGCGATGTTCGCCGTGACGAACGTCGACGACCTCGTGCTGCTCGCCGTCTTCTTCGGGCAGGCCACCGCGCTGACGGTCGTGGCCGGGCAGTTCCTCGGCTTCGGCGCGATCCTGGCCGTCTCGGTCACGGGCGCGCTCGGGGCCGGGTTGCTGCCCGACGGTGCCGTCCGCTGGCTCGGCGTGCTGCCGGTGCTGCTCGGGATCCGGGCGGCCTGGCAGGCGTGGCGCTCCGGAGACGGCGAGCCGCCGCCGGCCACCGGAGTGCTCGGCATCGCGGCCGTGTGCTTCGCCAACGGTGGCGACAACGTCGGTGTCTACGTGCCCGCCTTCGCCGCGACTGGGCCCGGCGGCCTGGTCGGCTACAGCGTGGTGTTCCTGGTGGGCGTGGCCGTGTGGTGCCTCGCCGGGCGGTTCCTCGCGACGCGGCCGGGTGTCGCGCGGGTGCTCGCGCGGTGGGGACACGTCGTGCTGCCCGTGGTGCTGATCGCGCTCGGCGTGCTGATCCTGCTCGGGGCGTTCTAGCGGGCGATTTCGCCGATGTGGCGCCAGGTTTCGGGCGACACGGTCAGCGTGCCGGACGTCGGCGCCTTCGAGTCGCGAACCGCGACCGAGCCGGGCGTGAACGCAACCTCGACGCAGTCGGCTCCGTTGCCGCCGGCACTGTGGCTGCTCTTGCGCCAGCAGAAGTCGGACACGATTGCTCGCCTCCAGTCAGATCTCGGCGATCACCTGCCGGATCAGCCGAATGGAGTCCGGCTCGTCGTAAGCGATGTCGGCGAGGTGGCGGAAAACCAGCCTAGCAGCGTTGACGTCCTTGGATTTCTCGAACTGGAGTGAGCCGAAACCGTGCTCGACGTAAGCGATGTCCGGTTCGGCGAGCTGCGGATAGCTGAGGACGGTGAAGCTGCCGTTCCGACCGGGGTGGAGGCCGTGGTGGATCGGCACGACCTGCACCGTGACGTTGGGCAGTTCCGCGCACTCGACGATGTGCTCAAGCTGCACGCACTGCTCGTTCGGGAGCAGGTCGGGGCGCCGGAGCGCGGACTCGTCGATGATCGCGTGCAGCAGGAGGGGCGGATCGTCGGTGAGGCGCTTCTGGCGGTGCAAGCGGACGGCGACAGCGTTCTCCAGCCGACGACCGGACATCGGATCACGCGTGCCCGCGAAAGCCGCGCGCATCCAGGCTTCGGTCTGCAGGAGGCCGGGGATGAGGCCGAGCTGGTAGGTGCGGACCTCGTCGGCGTCGGCCTCCAACGGGATGTAACCGCGATCGTCGAGGCCGTAGGCGTGCCACCAGCCCTTCTCCCACGCGCGGTCGTACTGGCGGACCCAGTCGTCGTAGTCCGACACGATCACGCCGTAGCGGTCGAGCAGCGCCAGAAAGCCGTTGTAGTCGGGGAGATGGCCCAGCTCGATGCGGCTCATCTTGTTCTTGTTGAACCGCATGGGCTCGCCGGCTTCGACCTGCGTGAGCCCGGCGTCCTCACGCAGCCGTCGGAGCTTGTTCGCGAGCAGGCGCTTGCGGGCGTTGGGCTTCGGCCGATCCATGCACGGATCGTAAGGCGTGACTGCGCAGGGTGAGATTCCTACGACTCGCGGCGGGCGTTCTGCAGGGCCAGGCCTCGGGGTGTGGCCAAACGGGTGATCAGCGCGAACAGGCCGTCGCACGCCAGCGCCAGGACCACCGCGGCCAGACCGCCCGCGAAGATCTCGCCGTAGCCCGCCGCGCCCAGCGCGAAGCCGTCGACGATGTAGCGGCCGAGACCGCCGCCGTCGTTGACGATCGCGCCGATCGCGACCGTCGCGATCAGCTGGAGGAACGCCACCCGCGCGCCGGCCAGGAGCACCGGGGACGCCAGCGGCAGCTCGACGCGGAACATGATCTGCCACTCGCGGTACCCCGTGCCGCGGGCCGCGTCGACCGTTTCCGGTTCCAGGGACACCACACCCGCGTACGTGTTCGTGAACAGCGGCGGCATCGCCAGCGCGACGAGCGCGAGCAGCAGGGGCCAGAACGTCGTGTCGAACTCCCAGCGGCTGGCCAGGAACCAGAACAGGATGATCAGGCCGAAGCTGGGGATCGCGCGGCCGATGTTCACCGCGCTGCTCGCGAGGAACGCGCCCTTGCGGTAGTGGGCCAGCCACAGCGCCGCCGGGATCGTCAGTACCGCCGCGATCACCAGCGCCAGCACCGAAAACCGGAGGTGCTCCAGCGTCCGGTACGGGATGCCGGCCTTGTCCGTCCAGCTCCAGCGGTTCGGGTCCGAGAGCCACGCGTTCAGCTGGTCGAGGAAGCTCATCGCGTCCGCACCTTCCGCGACCAGGGGGCCAGCAGGCGTTCGCTGAGCCACAGCAGCAGATCCACGACCACCGCCAGCACCACCGACAGCACCACGCCGACGAGGATCTCCGTCGGGTTGGGCGTCGCCGTCTGGATGCCCGCGCGGATGAAGTAGCCCAGGCCGCCGAGGCCGAGCATCGACGTGACCGTGACCAGGCCGATCGTCGTCACCGCGGCGACGCGCAGCCCGGCGATCACCACCGGCAGCGCGAGCGGCAGCTCGATCTGCCAGAGCAGCTTGCCGCGCGTGTAGCCCATGCCGACCGCGGCCTCGCGGACCTCGTTCGGCACCTGGTCGACGCCCGTGACGATGTTGCGGACCAGGATGAGCAGCGTGTACGTCGCGAGCGGGATCATCGCGGTGAGGAACGTCAGCCCGAAGAACGGCACCAGCACGGCGAACGCGCCGAGGCTCGGGATCACGTAGAGCGCGCCGGCCGTGCCCAGGATGACCGGGTACGACCAGCGGTACCGCAGCGAGAGCACCGCGAGCGCGATCGAGACGACGAGCCCGACACCGAGCGCGGCGGCGGTCAGCGAGATGTGTTCGCCGAGGCGCTGGACGATGTCGTCCGCGTTGCGGTCCACCCACTTCCACTGGAAGATCGGGGGTCCGCTATCGGCGGCCAGCGGGGTCACCGCGGTCACGTGCACCCGGCGACCCTACCCCGATTGGACGGATGTATTCCGAAGACTGGGAAATCGAGGGGTTTTCTCCCAAGATGTGGGCGCTTGTCGGTGGGCGGCGCTAGGGTCCTTTCGTCTGTTCGAGTGACGAGGGAGTGGGATTCGTGCGCTGGTTCCGGAACGCGTCCGTGGTGGCGGTGGCCGTCGCGGCGACGCTCGGTTTGGCCGCCTGTGGGGGTGGCAGCGACAGCGGTGACAAGCCCGCCGCGCAGGGCAAAGGTGGGGCGCCGATCGTCGTCGCGTCCTTCAACTTCACCGACAGCCAGATCCTCGCCGAGATCTACGCGCAGGCGCTGGAGGCCAAGGGCTACCCGGTGACGCGCAAGCTGAACCTGGGCTCGCGGGAGCTGATCTACCCGTCGCTGAAGTCCGGTGAGCTGCAGTTCATCCCGGAGTACCAGGGTGCGGCGATCACCACGGGCTTCGGCAAGGAGGCCGGGAAGACCGCGCAGGAGGAGCACGACCAGCTGGCCAAGCTGTTCGAGCCCAGCGGCGTCGGCCTGCTGAACTTCGCCGCGGCGGAGGACAAGAACACCTACATCGTCAAGTCCGACCTGGCCAAGGAAAAGGGCATCGCGTCCATCAGCGACCTCAAGAAGCTGGACAAGGTCGTCATGGCGGGGCCGCCGGAGTGCGAGAAGCGGCTGCCCTGCTTCCAGGGCTTCAAGGACGTCTACAAGCTGACGAACGCGACGTTCCAGACGATCCAGGAAGCCGGGCCGCGCGTCGAGCAGCTGAAGTCGGGCGCCGTCACGGTGATCCCGGTCGACTCGGTCAGCCCGCTGACCGGCGACTCGAACTACACGGTGCTCAAGGACGACCTGAACATCGTGCCGACCGAGAACGTCGTGCCGGCGGTGAACAAGAAGGTGCTCGACGAGCGCGGCGCCGACTTCGCGACCGCGGTCAACGCGGTGAGCGCGAAGCTGACGACGGACGTCATGCGCGACCTGAACAAGAAGGTCGACTCGGACGGCGAGAAGGCCGCCGACGTCGCGAAGGACTGGCTCTCGCAGGCCGGTCTCTAAACGGTTCCGCGGACCACCCAGGCTCGGGCCGACAACGGGATCGAGCCGTCCGGGCTGGTCGGCAGGCGGCTGCGCAGGAGTTCACGGATCTGGTCCCGGCGGGCCTCGGGAAGTGTCGCGAGGTACGCCGGGGCCGGGCCCTGCGCGCCGAGGAACGGCTGCCAGTAGTCGTCGAAATCCGTGAACACGGTCGGGACCTTGATCTCGTCGACGGACACCCCGGTCAGGCCCGCGTCCGTCCACAAGCGACCGAGCGGCTCCGGGCGGCACAGCGTGAACCGGCGGCCTTCGTCCAGCTCGGCGACCTTCGCCGGATCCAGCTCAGCAGCGGCCTCCCAGAAATGCCGGATCAGCTGCATGCCTTCGGCGAGGTCCCAGAGGTACGCCGCGGCCACGCCGCGTGTCACGCGGGCGATCTCCGCCGCCGCGCGCGCCGGATCGGGGACGAAGTTCAGGACCAGGCCGGAAACCACGACGTCGAAGTGGTCGTCCGGGAAGGGCAGCTCACGGGCGTCGGCGACCGAGAACGACGCGCGCGGATCGGGCACGCTCGCGCGGGCGGTCTTCAGGAATCCCTCGGACGGGTCGACGCCGACGACCTCCGCCGGGTCGCCCGCTTCGAGCACCGCCGACGTCAGCGCGCCGGTTCCGCAGCCGACGTCGAGCCAGCGCCGGCTCGCCGGGACGCCCAGCCGCCGGACGAACACCGGCGCGACCCGGCGGCTCCACCGGCCGATGTAGGACTCGTACGCGTCGCCCGTCTGCCACATGCCTGGGAGTACAGCACAAAGAACCGCTGGTCAGCCGTTAGCCAGGTCACCCGTCGCCGCGTTGCCCGCTGACGTCGCGCGCCGCAGGAAGCCGGCGATCAGGGCCAGCTCCTCCTCGCTGTAGCCGGCGCAGAGATCGTCCATGGCCGTGTTCATCCCCGCGTACAGCCGGAACAGCTCCGCGTTGCGGCCGCGGACCGCGCGCACCGCGACCGCACGGCGGTCGGCCGCCTCCGGGTCGCGCTCGCGGACGATCCAGCCGCCCTTCTGCAGCCGGTCGAGGATGCCGGTCATCGTCGCCGGGTGCAGCCCGGCGCGACGGGCGAGCGCGCTCGGGCTCAGCGGACCGTGCCTGCCGATCAGCTCCAGGCAGTCGAGATCGACGTCCTTGAGCGCGAGGTGGGCGCTGACCTGGTGGTTCAGCAGCGAAAGCTGGTTGCGCAGGTCGCGCAGCGACTCCTTGACCTCGACCGTCGACCGGCGCCGACGGGTGGCGTCCGGAGTAGTGGTCATGCAAGTCAGCCTAACGCGGTGCACTGCCTCCGGGGCGGTGGTGGAATCGTGGGTCAGGATCGGTACCTCGGGCAAAGGAGTGAAATGGGAAAGGTCACGGCCACCGCGGAGCGCACCATCGAGGCCCCGGCCGACAAGGTCCGCGCGCTCGTCGCCGACTACGCCGAAACGCGCCCGAAGCTGCTCACCGAGCACTACCGCGACTACGAGGTGACCGAGGGCGGCGTCGGCGCCGGGACCAAGGCCGGCTGGAAGCTGCAGGCGACGTCCAAGCGCGTGCGCGACGTCAAGGCGACGGTCAGCGAGCCGAAGCCCGGCACGCTGGTCGAGACCGACGCGAACTCCAGCATGGTCACCACCTGGTCGGTCACCGAGGCCGGCGAGCGCAGCGTCGTGAAGATCGAGACCACCTGGGACGGCGCCGGCGGCATCGGCGGCTTCTTCGAGAAGACCTTCGCGCCCGGTGGGCTCAAGAAGATCTACGACGGCGTTCTCGGCAAGCTCGCCGAGATCGTGTGACGCCTCACAATCGGAATGTGCGCCCCGGTTAGTAGGTTGCAGCCAGAGGAATCCGGGGCGCCTGCCCCGCTTCGACAGACTTGAGGAGTTCGACGGTGAACGCACCCACCCAGGCGACCGAAATCCGGCTGGCTTCGCGTCCGGACGGTGTCCCGACGCAGGACAACTTCGAGGTCGTCGACACCGAGATCCCCACCCCCGGTGAGGGGCAGATCCTGGTGCGCAACCTGATCATGAGCGTCGACCCGGCCATGCGTGGCCGCATGCGCGACGTCAAGTCGTACGCGCCGCCCTTCGCGGTCGGCGAGGTCATGTCCGGTGGGGCGGTCGGCGAGGTCGTCGAGTCGAAAGTCGACGACGTCAAGCCGGGCGACCACGTGCTGCACCAGGCCGGCTGGCGCACCCACGCCGTCCTCGACGCCCAGCGCTACGTCAAGGTCGACGCGGCCGCGGCCCCGCTTTCGACGTACCTCGGCGTGCTCGGCATGCCGGGCCTGACCGCGTACGCGGGCCTGCTGGAGTCGGCCGAGTTCAAGCCGGGCGACACGGTGTTCGTCTCGGGCGCGGCCGGCGCCGTCGGCTCGCTCGTCGGGCAGCTCGCGAAGCTGAAGGGCGCCAAGCGCGTCATCGGCTCGGCGGGTTCGGCGGAGAAGGTGCGGCACCTGGTCGAGGACCTCGGCTTCGACGCGGCGTTCAACTACAAGGACGGCCCGGTCGCCGCGCAGCTGGCCGAGGCCGCGCCCGAGGGCATCGACGTCTACTTCGACAACGTCGGCGGCGAGCACCTCGAAGCCGCGATCAACTCGATCACCGTGCACGGCCGGATCGCCGTCTGCGGCATGATTTCGCAGTACAACGCCACCGAGCCGACGCCGGCGCCGCGCAACCTCGCGCAGATCATCGCCAAGCGGCTCACCATCCGCGGCCTGCTGGTGATCGACCACTGGCACCTGCAGCAGCAGTTCGTCAGCGAGATCGCGCCGCTGGTGAAGTCGGGTGAGATCAAGTACTCGGAGACCTTCGTCGACGGCATCCGCAACGCGCCGGAGGCGTTCCTGGGCCTGCTGTCCGGGGCCAACACCGGCAAGATGCTGGTCCGGATCGCGGACTAGAGGACGCCGGCCAGCTCGGTCAGCGACGAAATCGTGTACGTCGGCTCGGGCGAGCCGGGCAGCGGGCGGACGCCGGGGCGGGCGAGCAACGCCGTCCGCAGCCCGGCCGCCTGCGCGCCCGCGATGTCCCAGTCGTGGGCGGCGATCATCACCGCGTTCCGGCCTTCGACGGAGTAGGCGTCCAGGACCTGCCGGTACGGCTCCGGCGCGGGCTTGAGCCGGCCGGCCTGCTCGGCCGAGAAGATCCGGTCGAAGAGCTTGGCCAGCCCGGAGTTCTGCAGCTGCGCCTCGGCGGTGGCGAGCGGCGAGTTCGTCAGCGCGACGACGTCGTGGCCGGCTTCGCGCAGCTTGGCGAGGCCGGCTTCGGCGTCCGGGTGGGCGGGGAGGTGCCGGAGTCCTTCGCCGATCTTCGCGAGGTCCACGGCGTGCCCGTGCCGGGCGGCGACCTCGGTGGCGGCTTCGCCCGCGATGCCCGCGAAATCGCGGTAGCCGCCGGTCGCCGTCACCGTCAGGACGGTGTGGATGGCCAGCCCGAACCACTCGCGCCGCAGCGCGGGCCCGCCGATCAGCGGGTCCATGGCGCTGAGGTCGAGCAGGGTCTCGTTGACGTCGAACACGCAGAGCATGGGTTCAGTATTGCGAGTTCAGCGCGCCTTCGGTGAGTCTCGCGTCCAGTTCTTCCGCCGACGTCGGCAGGGACATCTGGTCGCGCAGGATGGTGCCCATGGTCGGCAGCGCCGCGCGCTCCGGCCAGGTCTCCGGCTGCCACAGCGAAGACCGCAGGAACGCCTTCGCGCAGTGCATGTACAGCTCTTCGACCTCGACGACCACCGCGAGCTTCGGCCGCTTTCCCCGCACCACCAGCTCGTCGAAGTACGGCGCGTCCGCCACCAGCTTCGCGCGGCCGTTGACCCGCAGCGTCTCGTTCATCCCCGGCACCAGGAACAGCAGGCCGGCGTGCGGGTTGTCGATGATGTTGCGGAAGCTGTCGATCAGCTTGTTGCCCGGCCGGTCGGCCAGGACCAGCGTGCGGTCGTCGAGCACCAGCACCGCACCCGCCGGGTCGCCGCGGGGCGAGACGTCACAGCTGCCGTCCGGCGCCGACGTCGCCAGCAGCACGAACGGCGAGTGCGCGATCAGTGTTCGCGCGTGCTCGTCGATGCGGTCGATGATCTTCCGCCGCGTGGTCGGCTTCGGCTCGCCCAGCAGCTCGCGCAAGGCCTCGTGCGTGTCGATGGTCCCCATGTCTTCAAGCTAGCGCGCACCACCGACAGTCCGGCCCGCGATCGCGATCCGGGCGGCCTCCGTCGACTTCTTCACCACGAGGTCCACCGAGTAGCCGTGCTTCACGAAGACGCCGTCGAGCTGGAACGTGCCGTAGCCGTGGGCCTGGGTGAACAGCTGCTCCATCAGCTCCAGCGCCGTCGCCGGGTCGGGGGCGACCGCCAGGCAGCGCATCAGGAACTCGTCGGTGAGCAGGCGGGTCTGTTCGACCAGTTCCACGTGGTCCGGGCTGTGGAGGCCGTCGGCGTAGATGACGTTCATCCCGGCCCGGCGCTCGATCAGGTACCGCGTGTACGCGCCCGCCCCCGCGGCCAGTGCGTCCGCCGGGTCGTCGTGCTCGGCCGCCGCCGAAGCGACGCGTTCGGCCAGCTGGCAGGCGATGTGGCAGGCGACCTCGGCGAGCAGGCTCTCGCGGGTCGGGAAGTGCCGGTACGGCGCGCCGGGGCTGACGTTCGCGAGCTTCGCGACCTTCGCCACCGAGAAGCCCTCGAGGCCCTGCTCGGCGATCAGGTCGAGTGAGACGCGCACGAGCTCGCCCCGGAGGTCGCCGTGGTGGTACTTGCCGCCCATGACCTGGATCACGTCTCCCGATCGAAATATGTAAGACCCCTCTTACGTAGACATGTAAGAGGCCTCTTACTGAAGCAACGGTACTTGAACCTGGAGGGTTCCATGAGCACCACCACGCACGCCATCGCCGCACCGGCGCCGGGTGCGCCGCTCGCACCGACCACGATCGAGCGCCGCGACCTGCGCGCCGACGATGTCCTGATCGACATCGCCTACGCGGGCATCTGCCACAGCGACATCCACCAGGCCAAGGAAGACTGGGGCCAGGCGATCTTCCCGATGGTCCCGGGCCACGAGATCGCCGGCGTCGTCGCCGCGGTGGGCTCGGACGTGACGAAGTACCAGGTCGGCGACCGCGTCGGCGTCGGCTGCATGGTGGACTCCTGCGGCGAGTGCGAGTACTGCAAGGCCGGCACGGAGCAGTTCTGCGTCAAGGGCAACGTCCAGACGTACAACGGCGTCGGCTTCGACGGCGAGAACACCTACGGCGGCTACAGCAACCAGATCGTCGTGAAGGACGCCTTCGTCTGCCGCATCCCCGAGGGCATCAGCCTCGACATCGCCGCGCCGCTGCTGTGCGCGGGCATCACCACCTACTCGCCGCTGCACCACTGGGGCGCCGGGCCGGGCAAGAAGGTCGCCGTGATCGGCCTCGGCGGGCTCGGGCACATGGGCGTGAAGATCGCCGCCGCCATGGGCGCCGAGGTGACGGTGCTGAGCCAGAGCCTCAAGAAGCAGGAAGACGGCCTCAAGCTCGGCGCGACCGACTACTACGCGACCAGCGACGAAGCGACGTTCGACGTCCTGCGCGGCAAGTTCGACGTCATCCTCAACACCGTGTCGGCCAAGCTGCCGATCGACGCCTACCTGAGCCTGCTCAAGGTCGGCGGCGCGATGGTGAACGTCGGCGCGCCCGGCGAACCGCTGTCGTACAACGCTTTCTCGCTCCTCGGCGGCAACAAGGTCCTGGCCGGGTCGATGATCGGCGGCATCGCCGAGACCCAGGAGATGCTGGACTTCTGCGCCGAGCACGGCATCGGCGCCGAGATCGAGACCATCTCGGCGGACAAGGTCAACGAGGCCTACGAGCGCGTCGAGAACTCGGACGTGCGGTACCGCTTCGTCATCGACGCCTCGACCATCGGGGCGTGATCCCGGGGCACGGCAACCGCGTCAGAAGACCACGGTGCGGTTGCCGTGCACCAGCACCCGGTTCTCCAGGTGCCAGCGCAGGCCGCGGGCCAGGGTGACCTTTTCGATGTCCCGGCCCTTGCGGACCATGTCCTCGACCGAGTCGCCGTGGTCGACGCGGATGACGTCCTGGTCGATGATCGGCCCCGCGTCGAGGTCCGCCGTCACGTAGTGGCACGTCGCGCCGACCAGCTTCACCCCGCGCGTGTGCGCCTGGTGGTACGGCTTCGCGCCGATGAACGACGGCAGGAAGCTGTGGTGGATGTTGATCGCGCGGCCGGCCCACTCGCGGCACAGGTCCGCGGGCAGGATCTGCATGAACCGGGCCAGCACCACTGCGTGCGGCTCGTGCTCGTCGACCAGCTTCCGGACCTCTTCGAAGGCTTCTTCCTTGCTGCCGGCCGGGAACGGCACGTGGTGGAACGGGATGCCGTGCGCGCGGGTGATGTCGGCGAGCGACTCGTGGTTGCCGATCACGGCCGCGATGTCGACGTCCAGCTCGCCGGACGCGACGCGGCCGAGCAGGTCGTACAGGCAGTGCCCGGCCTTGGACACCAGCACCACCGCGCGGCGCCGCTCACCGGTGTCGCTGACCTGCCAGCTCGACTCCGCGGACAGGTCCGCGGCCACCTCACCGAAGCGGGCGCGCAGCTCGGCGGCGTCGAACGGCAGCGAGTCGGCCCGGACGACCTGGCGCGTGAAGAACCAGCCCGTGTCCGGGTCGGTGTGGTAGGCCGCTTCGACGATCCAGCCGCCGTGCTCGGCGAGGAACCCGGAGATCCGGGCGATGATGCCGGTGCGGTCGGGGCAGCCGAAGGTGATGACGTAGCGGCGTTCGGGAGCGGTCACGCGGAGCATTGTCCCCCGCGCTGGTCAGGGCGCCGCGAGCGGTGCGAGGTCACCCGTCACCGACGCCTGGTGCGGGCGGCCCCACAACGCCCGGTAGACGTCGTCGGCGGCGCCGTCCAGCTCGGCTTTCGGCTCGCCGAAGGCCCACGACCGCTCCGGTGTCGTGACGCGCACGTCGGGCGTGATGCCGCGGCGCGGGGTGAGGTACGTCAGGTACTCGTCGACGCCGTCGTTGGCGAACTCGGGGGAGAAGCGGGTTTCCGGGACGTCGGCGAGCGCCGATTCGGCGTCGAGGCGGTGGATCGCCGTCTCGTGCGCCATCCGCCGCGTCCAGTCGCCGACCGTCTCGGCGAAGCCCGGGTACGGCGAAAACGCGGCGGTTTCCGGGTTCCCGCCCAGTGCCTCGCGCAAGGCCAGGCGCTGGCCGTCCCACCAGCCGAGGACGTCGTCCCAGTCCGGTGGCGGGGTCGGCCTCGCCGGCCGGTTCAGCGCCAAGCCGACGGCGAAGCCGTGCACGAACGCGATGTGCGACACCAGGTCATGGACAGTCCACTTCGGACAGTTCCGGACCGGCGCCGTCGGACCCGCTTCCAGTGCCGCCCGCTTCAGTCCGTCGGCGTGGACATCGATCGCCTCCAGCAGCTGCATGGGCCGACCGTAGCCGCCGTCCCGCTTCGATGGCGAAGACCAGGCCCAAGCCGAGGCTGAACGACAGGAGCAGGCCCTTAACCGGCTCGTCCGCGAAGGCGGCTCCACCGGCCAGACCGATCAGCACGCTGTAGACCGCCCAGATCGCCGCGCCGGCCAGGTCGAGCGGCACGAACCGGCGCAGGGGATACCCGAGGCTGCCGTTGGCGAGCGCGCTGGCGACGCGTCCGCCGGGCAGGTACCGCGCGGCGATGATCAGCAGCCCGCCGTTGCGCCGCACCTGGTCACGCGCCCATTCGTAGCGCCGGCGCCCGTCCGCCCCGCGCTGTAGCCGCGCGATCGCCCGCGGCCCGGCGGCCCGTCCGACGGCGTAGCCGAGGCAGTCGCCCGCCCACGCCCCACCGGCCGCGACGGCGGCGAGCAGCGTCAGGTCCGCGAGATCCGGCCCGAGCAGCACGGCGACGGTCACGACGGTCGTCTCACTGGGCATGAACGGCAGCAGCGCGTCCAACCCGGACACGGCGAAGACGAGCACCCACAGCCACGGCGAGCCCAAGGCGTCGCGCAGCAGCTCGGTGACGTGCGCCAGCAGTTCCACGGCTCAATGGTGATCACCGCAGGTCACTTCGGGGTGACGCAGTGGGGGTGGCCCGGTGAACGTTCGCTTCAGGCAGGGGCGACCGAGTCCCAGGGGACCGTCAGCTCACCCAGCCGGATGCGCGACGGTGGCCCCGACACCGGCCAGCCCCGCGCCGCCAGCAGCCGGACCGTCTCCAGCCACCGCGACCGGACCCCGAACGCCTGGTGCGGCGCGGCCGTCGCCCAGCAGGCGTCGAGAGCGGACAGCAGCGTGTGCACCCGCTCGCCCGGGACGTTCCGGTGGATCAGCGCCTTCGGCAGCCGCTCCGCGATCGTCGACGGCTTCTCGAGCCCCGCCAGCCGCATCGACAGCGTCAGCGAGACCGGGCCGGACGCGGCGACCAGCGCCCACGTCGACAGCCGGCCGATCTCGTCGCACGTGCCCTCGACCAGCAGGCCGCCCGGGGCCATCGAGTCCAGCACCAGCCCCCACGCGCCCGGGACCTCGTCCTCCGCGTACTGCCGCAGGACGTTGAACGCGCGCACCAGCACCGGGCGCGTCCCGGCCAGCTCGAACCCGCCGCGGCGGAAGTCCAGCATCGGCGGGGACGCGGCGTACTGCGCGAAGGCCACGCGAGCGGGATCCAGCTCGAGGCCCAGCACCCGCACGTCCGGCCGGACGCGGCGCACCCACCGGGCCAGCTCGATCGTCGTCACCGGGGACGCGCCGTACCCGAGGTCGACGACCAGCGGGTCCGCCGCCGCGCGCAGCAGCCGCGAAGTGCGTGGCGAGGAAGCGATCCACCGGTCCACCCGGCGGAGGCGGTTCGGGTTGGTCGTGCCGCGGGTCGGGGCGCCGACCGGGCTCAGCTTGCTTCGGTGAGCCACTTCGCCGTGAATTCGGACTCGTGCTCCAGCAGCTTCGTGACCTGCTCGGCGATCACGCTCTCCAGCTTCCCGCCGAACAGCGGGATCCGGACCGTCACCTCGCCGCTGATCCGCAGCACCGTCTTGTCGCCGTTCGCCAGCAACGCCGTCCGCGCGGAGATCTCGCCCGGGACGCCGCCGACCGAGACCGTCGCCTGGCCCTGCCGGCCGGTGCCGTCGTTGCTCACGCGCCAGGTCTGCGTGCGGGTCACCACCAGGTCGCCCTTGTGCAGGGTCCGCACCGCCTGCGGCAGCTTGTCCGCGCTGATCCCCTGCCGCAGCTCGTACCGGAGGTCCGTGCCCGAGACCTCGTACGACAGCAGCGCCGCGCCGTGCCCGCCGAGCTGCTCGAGCCGCGCTCGCAGCGCCGCTTCGCCGGCGACCGCCGCGTACGTCGCGGCGACGTCGGCGGAGAACTCAGCACGGTGCTCGATCCGGGATCCCATGAGCCGGACAGTACCGTCAGACGCGTGAACACGGCCCGAACTCCCGCACTCCCGAAGCTCTCCGCGTACACCACGCTGCGCCTCGGCGGCCCGGCCCGCCAGTTCGTCAGCGCCGTGACCAGCGAAGACCTCGTCGCGGCGGTCCGCGAGGCCGACGCGGCGGGCGAGCCGGTGCTGCTGCTCGGCGGCGGCTCCAACCTGGTGGTCGCGGACGCGGGGTTCGACGGCACGCTGATCGAGGTGGCGAACACCGGCTGGCGGCGTGCCGGGGACGTTGTGGACGTGGAGGCCGGCCAGAACTGGGACGCCTTCGTCGCCGGGCTCGTCGAAGCGGGCCTCGGCGGGCTCGAATGCCTCTCCGGCATCCCGGGCAGCGTCGGCGCGACGCCGATCCAGAACGTCGGCGCGTACGGCTGCGAAGTCGCCGAATCGATCGTCTCGGTGGAGCTGTACGACCGGCGGACGCGCGAAGTGCGCACGCTCAAGGCGGACGAGCTCGGCTTCGCCTACCGCACCAGCGTCCTGAAGGGCACCGACAGCGGCGTAGTCCTCTCGGTCCGCTTCGAGATCCGCGAGGACGGCCTCTCCGCGCCCATCCGCTACGCCGAGCTGGCGCGCACCCTCGGCGTCGAGATCGGCGCCCGCGTCCCGGCGGCCGACGCGCGCGAAGCCGTGCTGAAGCTGCGTCGCGGCAAGGGCATGGTGCTCGACCCGGACGACCACGACACGTGGAGCGCGGGCTCCTTCTTCACCAACCCGATCGTCCCGTCGGCCGAGGCGGAGGCCGTCCTGCGGCGCATCACGGACAGCGTCGGTGCCGAAGCCCCGCAGTACCCGGCCACGGGCGGCGTCAAGCTGTCGGCCGCGTGGCTGATCGAGCGCGCCGGGTTCGCCAAGGGTTACCCCGGGCCGGGGAACCGCGTCTCGCTGTCGACGAAACACACCCTCGCGCTGACCAACCGCGGCGACGCGACGACCGAAGACCTGCTCGGCCTGGCCAGGGAGGTCCGTGATGGGGTTTTCGCCCGATTCGGCGTTCGATTGCACCCGGAACCGCTCTTGATCAACTGCGTCATTTGAGCCGAATCGGGCAACCTGCACGTGTACAGGACGTCTTTGTCGACATAGGCGGTGCCACCTGATCGGATGGTCTTTACCTTTCGACAGGTAACGTCGAGCGCGTCACCAGCGCTAAGGGCGTGTGCCTCGCTGGTCGGTGGGGGAAACTCGGGAGGTTTCGGTGATCGAACGGCGTACGGTCTTCAAGGCCGCTCTGGCAGCGGGGGCTGCCCTGGTCGCCGCGGCGTGTTCGAGCACGAACGACGGCACGGCGTTCCCGACCGGCGCGGCGAACTCGGACGGCGAGGGCGGTGGCGCCCAGCCCGTGGCGAAGATCACGGCCGAGCCCGCCGTCAACGCCAAGGACGCTTCGGTCCTCAAGCCGGTCACCATCAAGGTCGCCGACGGCAAGCTCACCGAGTGCAAGGTGACCGCCGACGGCGGCAAGGCCGTGAAGGGCGACACCGCGCCGGACGGGCTCACCTGGACCAGCTCCGAGCCGCTCGGCTACGGCAAGACCTACACGTACGCGGCCAAGGCCACCGGCACCGACGGGAAGCCGGTCGAGCTCGCCGGCACGTTCAGCACGGTCAACCCGGCCAAGCAGGTCCGCGCCACGCTCAACCCGGCCGACAACCAGCAGGTCGGCGTGGCCATGCCGATCAGCGTCAAGTTCCAGTCGCCGGTCAAGGACCGCAAGGCGGTCGAGAAGGCCCTGTCCGTGAAGACGGACAAGGACGTCGAAGGCGCCTGGGGCTGGCTGTCCGACAGCCAGGTCGACTACCGGCCGAAGGAGTACTGGCCGCAGAACATCACCGTGAGCGTCGAGGCGAAGCTGTACGGCGTCGAGCTGGGCGGCGGCGCGTACGGCAAGGCCGACGTCACCACGAAGTTCAAGATCGGCCGCAACCAGGTGGTCAAGGTCAACACCCCCGAGCACCAGATGCACGTCTACCGCGGTGGCGCGCAGTACAAGAGCTACCCGTGCGCGAACGGGCTGGACGCGGAGGTCGACCGCAACACCCCGAACGGCACCTACATCGTCATGAGCAAGGAGCCGACGGCGGTGTTCGACAACGCCCGCTACGGCTACACGAACGTCAACAAGAAGTGGGCCTGCCGGTTCTCCAACCACGGCGAGTACATCCACGAGAACCAGGACAACGCGGCCAACATCGGGAAGAACAACAACTCCCACGGCTGCGTCAACCTCCTCGAGGCCGACGCCAAGGACTTCTTCGACTCCGCGCTGGTCGGCGACCCGGTCGAGATCACCGGCTCCAAGCTGAGCGCGCCGATGGCCTCGGACGTCAAGGACTGGAACTACAGCTGGGCGGCCTGGCAAGGGCTGGGTGCTAAGTAACCCGTGCGCACCGAGGTCGTCGGGTACGGCGGGGTCCGGCTCGGCCTGCGGGTCGAGGGCGCGGAGAACAGCAGGCCGATCGTCTTCGTGCACGGCTGGGCGCAGTCGTCCGGCTGCTGGGCCGCGCAGCTCGCCGACCCGGGCCTGACCGAGCGGTTCCGGCTGGTCGCGATGGACCTGCGCGGCCACGGCGCGTCCGACGTCCCCGCCGAGGGCTACGACGACCCGGTGGCCTGGGCCGACGACCTCGCCGCGGTGCTCGACTTCGCCGGACCGGACGCGATCGTCGTCGCCTGGTCCTACGGCGGCCTGGTGCTCGCCGACCACATCCGGGTGCACGGCACCGCACGGTTGCGCGGAATCGTGCTCGTCGGCGCGATCACCGAGATCGGCCGCGACCGCGCGGGCGGGCGCGTCGGGCCGCTGATGCGCGAGCACATGCGGGCGATGCTTTCGGACGATCCGGACATCGCGGTCCCGGCGCTCACGGCGTTCAGCCGCGACATGGCCGGCGGCCCGGTGCCGGGAACACAGGTCCAGGCCCTTCTCGGGGCTTCTCTGAGCGTGCCACCCGCGGTCCGCGCGGCCCTGTTCCGCCGCGACATCGGCAGCGAAGAAGTGCTGGCCGCGGTCGACAAGCCCACCCTGGTCGTGCACGGCTCCCACGACCGTGTGATCGACCCCGCGGCCGCGGAACACACGATCGGGAAGATTCCGGGTGCCACCGGACGTTGGTTCCTTGACGGGGGGCATGCGCCCTTCGCCGAGTCCGCGGAGGAGTTCGACGCGGTACTCCGGCAGTTCGCCGAAGAATGCTGACGTAACGCGGGAGACGAGACCAGGTGACCAGCTCCATCCGGGGGTTCAGTGCTGCGCCGCGCCGGGTCGCGGTGTTCTCCGTGCACACTTCGCCGCTCGAGCAGCCGGGGACCGGTGACGCCGGTGGGATGAACGTCTACGTCAGCCAGACGGCGACGGAGATGGCCCGCCAAGGCGTCGAGGTCGAGGTGTTCACCCGCGCTACGGCGTCGGACCAGCCGCCGGTGGCCGAGCTCGCGCCGGGCGTCACCGTCCGGCACGTGCAGGCGGGCCCGTTCGAGCCGCTGAGCCGCGACGAGCTGCCCGCGCAGCTGTGCGCGTTCACCTCCGGCGTGCTGCGCACCGAGGCGTTCCACGAGCCCGGGTACTACGACCTCATCCACTCGCACTACTGGCTTTCGGGCCAGGTCGGCTGGCTGGCCCGCGACCGCTGGTCGGTGCCGCTGGTGCACACCGCGCACACCCTCGCGAAGGTGAAGAACGCCGCGCTCGCCGAGGGCGACAAGCCCGAGCCGCGCACCCGCGTGATCGGCGAGGAGCAGGTGGTCGCCGAGGCCGACCGGCTGGTCGCCAACACCGCCGTCGAGGCGCGTCAGCTCATCGACCTCTACGACGCCGAGCCGCACGCGGTGCACGCCGTGCCGCCGGGCGTCGACCTCGAACGCTTCACGCCGGGCTCGCAGGCCGTCGCCCGTGCTTCCCTCGGCCTCGCCGACGACGACGTCGTGCTGGCCTTCGCCGGCCGGATCCAGCCGCTGAAGGCGCCGGACGTCCTGCTGCACGCCGCGGCGGCCCTGCTGCGCCGCCGTCCCGAGCTGGCGCCGCGCCTGGTCGTGCTGATCGTCGGCGGGCCGTCGGGCACCGGGCTGGAACAGCCGCAGGCCCTGCGTGAGCTGGCGGTTTCGCTCGGCATCGAGCGGCAGGTCCGGTTCCTGCCGCCGCAGCCGGGCGAAGCGCTGGCCCGGGTCTTCCGCGCCGCCGACGTCGTCGCGGTGCCCAGCTACAACGAGTCGTTCGGCCTGGTCGCGCTGGAGGCGCAGGCCTGCGGGACGCCGGTGGTCGCGGCCGAGGTCGGCGGGCTGCCGGTGGCGGTGCCGCACGGCGTGTCCGGCCTGCTGGTCCCGGGCCACGGCGCCGAGGAGTGGGCGGACGCGCTGGCCGCGGTCGCCCTGCGCCCGGACCGGCGCGCCGAGCTCGGCGCCAACGCCGTCGTGCACGCCGGCCGGTTCTCCTGGCGTCGCACGACCGACGCGCTCCTGGACATCTATGCTCAGGCCACCAGCGCTTTCCGGCACGCGCTGGACCTGCGCACGGAGGTGGCGGTGTGAGCCTGGACGAGCTGATCCAGTCTACTTTGGACTCTTCGGAGCTGAAGTACGACAAGCGCGGTCCCGGCAAGTACTTCGTCACGTTGCCGGGGACGAAGAAGCTGCAGACCAACGCGTGGCTCGTCGACGGCGACCACGCGTTTTCGGTCGAGGCCTTCGTGTGCCGGCGCCCGGATGAGTCCCATGAGGACGTTTACCGGTTCCTGTTGCAGCGCAACGCGAAGCTGTACGGCGTGCACTACACAGTGGACAGTCTCGGCGACATCTACCTGGTCGGCCGGTTCGGCAAGGAAACGATGTCGGCCGACGAGCTCGACAAGGTGCTCGGCCAGGTGCTGGAAGCCGCCGACGGCGACTTCAACACGCTACTGGAGATCGGCTTCGCGACGTCGATCAAGCGCGAGTGGGACTGGCGCGTCTCCCGCGGCGAGTCCCTGGCCAACCTGCAGGCGTTCAAGCACCTCGCGGAGCCGCGCGAACCGGGCTTGACCGAGTCGTGACCCGGGCCGTGCAACGGCCCTGATCCGGACATCCGTCTCACCGCCAGTCGAACCTGGAGGGAGACCCACGATGCGGACTCGATGGAGAGCGGCGCTGGCGATCACGGCGGTGGCGTTCGCGCTGGCCGGCTGCTCGGCGGCGGAGAACGGGGCATCGTCCACGGCGGACAGTGCCGGTGGGGTGGCGAAGGTCCCGGCCGCGCCGCAGCAAGGCACCGGGGCCAAGGGCGAGTCGAAGGTGACACCGCCGCAGGCCGGCGCCACCGATCGCAAGCTTTCGCGCAGTGCGCGGCTGGACCTGACGGCCACCAAGGTCGTCGACGTCGTCGCGCAGGCCCGCGGGATCGCGCTGGGCGCCGGCGGCTACACCGGGCAGGAGAGCACGGGCGAAGACGCGGCGACGCTGTCGCTCGCGGTGCCGTCGGACAAGCTCGACCCGGTGCTCGACCAGCTTTCGCATTTGGGCACTTCGCTGGTCAAGCGAGAGTTGAACACCCAGGATGTGACCGAGCAGGTCGTCGACGTCGAGGCGCGGTTGACGACGCAGCGCAAGTCGGTCGAGCGGATTCGCGCGCTGCTTTCGCAAGCGACTTCGGTGTCGGACATCACTTCGATCGAGAGTGAGCTGACCAGTCGCGAGTCGGCGCTGGAGTCGTTGGAGCAGCAGCGGAACTCTCTCGCTGGGAGTGTGGCGATGGCGACTGTGGCGATGAGTATTCGCAGTGTTGCCGCGCCGGCTCCGCCGTCTGAGGATCACAGCGGTTTTCTGGGTGGGCTGGCCGGCGGCTGGGATGCTTTCTTGACCTTTGGGGGCGGGTTGCTGACGGTGCTGGGGGCTGTTGCGCCGTTTTTGCTGATCGTGGTGCCGTTGGCGTGGGGCGGTTGGTGGGTGAACCGGCGTCGCCGTTCGGTGCGGCCGGAGCCTTCCGAGGGGTGAGCGGTGTTCTCCCGCTCCTCGTCTTTGATTGTTCAACACCGGATACCCGGCCTCAAGGGCGCCTTCGGCGTCGCTTCGCGATGAGCTTCGCTCACTCTTGAC
>NZ_JBEXVF010000046.1:0-74964 GCF_040629235.1 Amycolatopsis sp. NPDC005961
GCCCGCCAGCCCGCCAGCCCGCCAGCCCGCCAGCCCGCCAGCCCGCCAGCCCGCCAGCCCGCCAGCCCGCCAGCCCGCCAGCCCGCCAGCCCGCCTACTGACAGGTAGCACCTGGTGAGCGATTGCGCCGTATGAGTGACAGGCGTACGCTTGCGGTTTTAGCAAGTGGTGCGTACGGTTGACAGTATGGCAGCCACACACGGGGAGATCGTCGCACGTATGCGTGCGGGGATGGCGGGGCTTGGCCTCAACCAGCAAGATCTTGCTGAACGTATCGGCATGAACCCTTCGTCGTTCTCCAGGGCTCTGGCTGGTCAGCGCCACTTCAAGTCGGTTGAAGTCGCGTTGGTCGCCGAGGCTCTGGGCTTGACGGTAGGCGAGCTGCTCGACGAAGTTGGTGAATCTCCGCAGGAAGTCATGGTGGCTGCTCGAACTCAGCCAGGCGTTGAGGCTGAATATGCAGCCGCATTGCATCGAGTTGAAGAGTTTGTGGAGATCAACCAGCTGCTTAACGAACTCGGTTACTACAACAGGGCTGAGAAGATTCCAATCGAGCCCGAGCTGGGAATCCCCGACTACAGACAAGGCGAGCGGCTCGCGGAAAAGCTTCGCGACAAAATCGGACTGCATGACGGTGATCTTCCGCTGAAGTTGGATGACTTCGCATCCTTCGTGGAAGCGAAGCTCGGAATTGATGTATCATTTGAGCCGTTGTCTGGCGGTTTTGATGGAATGTCAATTTCATGTGATAGTTTCAAATTGGCCGCGATTAATAGCAGAATTTCTGGTGTAAGGCAGAGGTTTACTCTGGCGCATGAGCTGGGGCATATCTTTGCTGGCGACTCGCAGTCTTTGCATGTCGATGAAAATATCTATGGTGTACGCTCTCCGGAGGAGCGAAGGGCCAACGCCTTTGCGGCCGCTTTTCTGATGCCTTCGCAATGCCTAAAAGATGCAACCGAAACCGCGACTATCGACGAAGATCTCATTGCGGATCTTTTGGGTAGGTACCGGGTTAGCCTCGAAGCGCTAACGTATAGACTTCACAATATTGGTGCGATTAATGCTGCTGAGCGCGATCGGATCGCGCGAATGTCTTCGAGTACTATCGCACTGCGCAGTGGACGGGCGGCAGATCTTCAGGCGCGCAATGACCGACGCTTTCCGGAGTTGCTCCTGATGCGTGCGATCCATGCCTATACCGAAGCGCGTATCAGTATTAGGCCAATCGCAAAGATTGCTCAAGTTCCACCGGAAGCGCTCCTTGAGGATCTTTCGCCTCACAAGTTTGCGCCTCCCGAGAACGCGGACGCGGTGGATGCCTAGAAATGAACGCACAGGTAGGCTCTGTTATATTTGACACCAATACGCTCGTGAACTTCGCTGTCGTTGATCGGCTTGACCTGCTTGAAGTCCACTACGGGTATCGGGCCTTGTGGACAGAGACGGTAGAAGTTGAGTTGCAGCGAGGCGTTTCCCAGGAGCCCAAAATTCGAGACATTTTGACTGCGAACTGGCTCGGAGACCCGGTAGAAATCCTGGTGACGCCTGACGAAAACCGCGAGATTGATCGGATTAGGCGAGCGCTGGGTGGGACTGCCTCCCTCCCCTTGCAGCACCTCGGTGAGGCTGAGATCATCTTCTACATGGAGAATCGTGCTCCGGGAGCGATCTTGATCACTGATGATATGCCGGCACTCGACTTCGCAAAGAACAAGGGGCTAACCGCGATCAATACGGCAAACGTTCTCGGGGAATGCTATTCGTATAGTGAGATCGGCTGTCCCCACGCTTACGAATTGCTTGTTGAGATGAGGAATAAAGGTCGCGGGGTGCGAGTTCCAGCAGATCATTCCTCGGTATGCTAGGTTCGTTGAACTGACGTCCCCTTTCACTTACTCGCCGCTGCTAGGACCTGCGATGCAGCCAGTGTCTCACGGTTGACCAGGCGAGATCGCGGTTCTTGATCACGATCGTTTGTCATCGTTCGCTGCTGTCATGTGGGCGGAATGTGGGCTGTGGATCCGGTTCACCCTTCGTGCGGTGCTGCTGTGCGCCTGCGGCGAACCTGCTGGCGCGCCGACGGACGGGAGCGCCTGGGTCCGTACCTCTGTTCGTCATGTTCGCCATGGGCAGCGACCTCACTACACATGGGGGCGGCCGACCTGATAGTGGCTACATGTGGTGCCGCCTACACGAGTGATGCGCATGAGATGGGCTAACGTTGGGGCATGACGTCACGTCTCTGGTGCCGGTTCGTTCTAGGGCGAACAGTCGGGCAGATTGCGCATGCGGCCTCCGACTTGGCTGGTTGTAGCCTTGCGACTTCCATGGACGGCTACAAGGTCGAGGTCAGCTTCCAAGACTCAAAAATTGGTTCCTTTACTCAGGTTGGCTCAGGCGATAGGGAAGAAGTGCACGGCTTCTATCTATCGACCTTCGAGACGTCTACTCATCTGAATTCCGTATCAGATGCAAGCAATCGGTCAATAATTGACGCTGCATTTGGCGCAACTGTTCGAGTTGCATCACTGATATCGGACACTTTCAAAGTTTCCCAGCCCACTGTTGGCTTGGCGGGAATAAAGCCGGAATTAGAGTCCGCAAAGGTCTTGCTCAATGACCACTGGGAGACTTTGGTGGGCTTCGGCGAGTATCGGCGCAACGGAATCGTGTCTGGCTGGCCAACGCCAAATCGGTCTCAGTTGGAGCACATTCTCTCTTTGCGAGAAATTGAACCATCGTCGATCCTGCTTGCACAAGCCTGTAATCAGGTGATGTTGAATCCGGATAGCACTAACGGGCCTGCTTTAGTGCTGGCTGCCACTGCCTGCGAGATAAAGATCAAGCAGCGGTTAGTAGACTTATCGAGCGACGATCAGTCGGAACTGCTTGAGCTGCTTCTGCCCGAAGGCCGGCCTGCAAAGCTGCGCGTTCTAGACATCGTGAAAGACGTAACAAAGGCAATATTCGGCCGCTCCTTGGCGATCGAAGATCCGCAGCTCTATGCGAAGTATGGAGAGTTGATAAAAGCGCGAAACGCCTTTACTCACCGAGGTTTGGATAGCGATTACCGCAGCTCGTGGACTCATGTGACTACGGCGCGAAATGTATTCAAATGGATAGATTCGCTGCCATAGCGAGACCTGCTTAAACTAGGGAATGACAGTGTCAGATGAAGTAAGCCCAAGTGACGGTAATGAAGATATTGAGCCACTTCGCAACGATGTCGCCGTGGCACACGCTGGGGCAAGTGAGTCGCGCGCAGAAGTGGCTTCCCCTCGGGTGAAGCGGCGTGCACTCGGTCCGACATTCTGGGGAAACTCTGTGATGGTTTTGGCAGCAGCCGTGCTGTCTGCAGGTGCAGCTCTCTGGGGAAGCTACATAGGCGCGTCAGGCTCTCGCGAGGCGGCACTGGAACAGCAGCACGTCGCTGCTCTCGACCAGCAAAACTCCGAGCTTAGAGCGAAGAGGTCTGAGGTTTACTTGCTATATCTGAATAGAGCTAACGAGTATTCGCGCAAGAACTTCGCACTCTTAGACGCCATCAAGAAATCTCACGGAGCGATTGACGTTAACCCAGGCGCCCCTGGACCAATCAAAGATTGGCTGGATGCCAGGGGAGCGTACCAGGATGCCGTGAATCTTATTTATGTATACGGGAGCAAGGCCGCCTGGGACGCTCATCGCGTCATGGCAAGTACGTTACCGCCCTCGCTTGGGACACTGAAGTTCGAAGATGTGGACAGCGGCAAGTTCACAAAAGCATACCAAGCGTTTCAGGTGGTTTTTTGCCAAGAGCTCAATCCGCGCGATAACAATGGGTGTCAATAGAGGGTCAATGTTTATTGGAGTGAGCGGCCTTTCGGCATCTCGTCGACCTGGCGTAGCCCGATCACGCTGTGTCAAGGGGGCCTATTCTGCTACTCGGCGGTTGCCTGCAGTCTGCCCCCTTGACGCGGCGTGATAGCCCTCGGGGAGGTTGACGAGATGCCGTTTGGCCGCACACGGACGCAACCGCCGCGCTCGACTTGGCCATCTCGGAGACCTGCCCGTCCGGCGAGGACATTCTCGTCTTCTTGAGCTGCGGTCCCTGGTGCAGCCGCCGGCCGGTCGCGTGGGTGCCGGAGGCGGGCCCCGCGCGTGCCGGCCGATAGCGGCGCGGCCCCGGAGGGGCCGCCTTGAACAAGAAAAGAAACTCTGAACACATCTGTTCCGAGGGACGGGCTGAGGTCACTCCGACTCGGACGGCTGAGACCGGATCTGGGTAATGCGGCCCTTGCTGATGCCGAGGGAAGCGGCAATCTCGGTGTACCTCATCCCGGCGTCGTGGGCTTGCTCGATCGCCTCCTTGCGCAGGCGTGACAGCTCGGCCATCCGCTCTCGGTACGTCTCGATCAGTGCTGTGGAACGCTTCGCCCGCCGGATCGGGTCGGGGTCCTGGTGAACGCGGTCAAACTCGTCGGCTTCCACGGTCGGGGTCCTAACTGGTCGGAATCAGGCGGCTGTCGTAGCCCGCCGCGATCAGCCTGTTGTACGCCGCCTCGACGTCGGCCGGGATGTCCTGGGGGATCGCGTACCCGGCGTCGGCGTAGATCGTCAGCCGCTGGGTGTCGCCGACAAGCATGTCGATCACGCGCTTGGGGTCGCCGATGCTCTCGACGTAGTCAGTCAATGGCTGTTGGATCGCGGAGCAGAGGAAGTCGACCTCTGGCCACAGCTTCTTCGCGGTCGTGTAGGCCCGGCGCTGCTGGTATGGCCGACTGAGGATGAGTGCGGTATTGACCTCGGTCCCGTGCTGGCGAAGTAGTTCACGGGTGAACTCGAAGTTCTCCGCCGTGTTCGTCGCCCTCGGCTCGACGAGAATGGCGGAGTCCGGGACGCCCTTATCCATCGCGATCTCTCGATAGTGGACGGCCTCGCCGCGAGGAAACCGGTCGACGGTGGTCGGAGCGTTGGCACCGGTGAAGGCGATCAGCGGGAAGAGGTGCCGGCCGTACAGCTCGGCTGCGTAGACGGCGACGCTCGGGTCATGGCTTCCGAGCCCGATGGCTACGTCGACAGGGCGTAACGGGTCGTCGATGCGGTGGAAGTTCCACAGCGTCTCGACGTCTTCCCGAAGCTCTCCGGGGATTCCCGTCGTCGGCGTCGGCACAGGTGTCTCCTCGCGGAACTACTCGGGGATCTCGAACGTGTAAGACCAGGCGAACCGGGAAGCCGCGTGAACCCCTCGTGCGAACTCGACCGGGGTGCCGTCCGCCGTCCGGGTCGTGCGCTCCAGGATCATCACGGGCTCACCGGCGGGGAGTTCCAGTTCGTCGATCTCCTCGGGAGTCGGCATGCGGGAGTGGAACGTCTCCGTCATGCTGTCGGGCTCCAGCCCCTGGAGCGTGAGCACGGCGAAGCCGCCGCCGGGAGTCGCCGTGCCGGGTTTCGGGTCGACGATCGGCGTGTTCTCGACGTGCTCGGGCCGGTAGTAGCTGGTGAGCGTGTGGGTCGGATGACCGTCTTGCTTGACCAGTCGCGCGCGCTCATACACGGGACTCCCGGGTTCGACGCCGAGGGCGCTCGCCACGTCGGCGTCGGCTTCGACCTTGCGGACCTGGTTGGTCTGATCGTTCCGGTTCCATGCCTGCCCCGAGGCTTCGCGGTCGGCGGCGAACGCCACGAGTCCGAACTTCCACTTGCTCTTCGCGTAGCGCTCTACACCGAGACGCTTCATCGGCGGCCGCGCTCGAACCACGGTGCCGCGTCGGCGGACGGACGTCACGAGCCCTTCGGACTCGAGAACGCTGATGGCCTTGCGCACCGTATTGACGTTGATGTCGTACTGGTTGGCGAGGTCATCCTGCTTCGGAAGCGTGCTGTCCGGCGGGTAGTCGCCTGCCCTGATGGCGTCCCTGAGCAGTGAGGCCAGGTCGCGGTAGCCGATCGTCAAGCCGCCTCCTCTCGGTGGGCGATAACCCTATCTCTACCTGCAGTCTACCGCGCCGATGAAGTAATAGAGATAGTTCTATTGACAGCTGCCATCCCCTCCGGTCTAATAGAGATAGTTCTAATGGTGACCTTGGAGGCAGGCATGCAGGACATCCCGTTCGTCAGCTCGGGCTACCGGTTCATGGTCACGGAGGCCCCGACGATGAAGATGCGCGAGGTCAAGGGGGAGCTCCAGCCCGCGATCGACCGCGAGGGCAACCAGGCGTTCGTAGTGATGCTGTTCGCGAAGCCGCGTCCGGTGGAGGGACGCCGCCCGGGCAAGGGCGAAGAGATCAAGGTGACGCTCGCATCGGACCCGGGGGAGGGGTTCGAGGAAGGCTCCTACGTCGAGTTGATCGACCCGGTCCTCAACACGTGGCAGACCATCGGGGATGACGGCCGGATCTCCGGCTCGGGTCTGTGGTTCAAGGCTCTCGGGTTGAAGCCTGTCGGGTCGGGTGCTGCGCAGCGCGCCGCCTGAGCCTGACGTCATGACCGGTGGGTGACCGGTTCGCGCGGCTACCTCCCCGGCTGTCGCGTCATCACCACCCTGGAGCCCTTCCCAAGTCGGTTGGCTGCCCGTTTTCGAGTCGGGCGAGGGCACTTCTTGTTCTTTGACAAATACAGAGTGGGCCGATCCATGCCTAAAACGCGCTGTTTGTGGTGGCGCGCCTCGATTCCCGGCCGGATCAACTGTCCGAGGGTCCTGGGGTTCTACCACGGAGTTTCGAGCGGAAGGAGTAGGCGAATGGGTGGCGCATTGAACGCGGTTCGGAGGGGGTTGTCGTCGTACGACCCGCACGGCCCGAAGCGGGGTTCCTGAGACCGACCACGTCTGTTCGGCAAGTTTCTGGCTGTCACCGACACGGGTTGCCACGTGCACCGTGTGCGGCCGCCAGTGGCACATGTAGGGAGGAAACAACGGTGTTCACGTACTTGGTGTGGCTGCTGCTGGTCGGGCTGCTGATCGTGGCGGCCCCGGTGTTCGGGGTTCTCGCGCTGGTCTCGGGGCTGGCGCTGGCGTGGAAGGCCGGCCGGTGAGCCGCCCGGTGAAGGTCGGTGTGGTGATCCGCATGCTCGCCGCGCGACTGGAGCGGGAACGGGCCGCCGCGCTGGCGGAGACGACGGAAGACCTGGCCTGGCAGGCGGGGTTCTGCGAAGGCATCGAGCACGCGCAGCACGTGATCCGGAACGGGGGCTGACATGTCGGAAATCCTGGCGATCATCACGGCGGCGAACGAGGCATACCGCGCGTTCGCGGCGACCGAAACGGATCGGGAGATCAAGGTCGCGGTCGGGAACGCGGTGCGCTTCCTGGCAGCGGACCTCACTTCGGCGGCTGAGCTGGTCGCCACGACGCGCGAAGGGTAGAGGCGAATGCAGGAGATTCAGGCGATTGTGGATGCGGCAACCGCTGCGTTCGAGAAGTTCCAGGCCACCGACGCCTCGGCCGAGGCGAAGAGGCAGGCCGGTCGGTGGGTCGCCGGGATGGTCGGTGAGCTGTCCAACCTGGCCTGGCAGTTGGAATACAACCCGGGACGGTGGAGCTGACATGCAGCTCGCGGTACTCAACCGACGCGCTCAGCAGCGCTACGCGACGTTCGTGTCCAACATGGACATGGTCGCCGAAGTCCTCGGCGAGGTCGACAAGCTCATCGACCGCTACGACGACGCCGCGATGGCCGACTCCTGGACCATCGCCACCAAGGACGAACTCAAGGCGCTGCGCACGAAGGCGTTCGACGAACTCGACCGGCTGCGCGTGCTGGGCAAGAAGCACGAAGCAGAGCTGATCTCGCGGGACTGGAGGTTCTGACCATGGCGCACCAGGTCGACCGGGTCGTCGACGACCTCGGTTCCACGCTCACGCAGCTCAAGGACTCGATGCGCGGGATGCCGTTGCACAGGAACGGTTTCAAGGCCGCGCACGACCGTATGGCTCGCGCGATGGGCACGCTCACCACCGAGCTGACCGACGCCCGGACCGCCATCACCCCCTGACCCCATGATGCGTTGCGCACGCGACCGGCCCCAGCTCCCACCACGGGACGCGGGGCCGGTCTTGTGCTGTTCGAGAGGACCACCAAAGCCATGAACACCCCCAAGTCGTCCCGCCAGACCGGGACCGAAGTCAAAGCACTCAAGTGGCTCGCCCACCACCCCGGCGCCACCCTCGCCCCGACCACGCTCGTCGGGTCCGGGCTCGAGCTCGGCTGGACCGCTGCCGGCGGGATCGCGGGCGGAACGGCCGGCGCCTTGCTCTGCTGGTACCGGGCGCACCCGGACACCTTCGACCACTACGCCGCCCCGCGGCTTCGGGCCTGGCGGCGCCGCTGGTCGGCCTACGTCGGGCCGCGCTTCACCCGGGCGTTGCGGGCGTGCGACATGTACGTCACCGACCGCAAGACCGGTGAAGACCTGTTCCCGCGCATCACCCGGCTGCGCTCCTACTCCCCGTCGGTCGACGTGGTCACGCTGGCGCTGGCGCGTGGGCAGGCTCGCCGCTCGATCGAGGAGAACCTGGAACGGCTCGCCGACACCCTGCGAGTGCAGCGGATCGCGTTCGAGCACCCGAAGCCCGGCTACGTCGTGTTGATCATCGAACGGTCGGAGCCGTTCACCGAGACCATCTCGGCCCCGGAGATGCCCGACACGCCGGATGCGGTCGACCTGGATGACATCTACGTCGGGGACACCGAGTACGGCACGGACTGGCGGCTGAGCCTGCGCTCGCACCTGTTCATCGCCGGGGCGACAGGTGCGGGCAAGAACTCGATCGTGCTGTCGCAGCTACGCGGCCTGGCTCCGCTGATCCGAGACGGGCTGGTCCGGTTGTGGATCTGCGACCCGAAGCAATTGGAGTTCCGCAAGTTCGGCGACGCCCACGTGGCCTACCGCTACGCCGACACCGAGGAGAGCTGCGCGGCGCTGGTGGAGGAGTACATCGCGGACCTGCGGTCGGTGCAGCAGTCCTTCGCCGCGACCGGGCGCCGCAAGATCGAGGTCTCGGCTGAGACGCCGTTGAACCTGCTGATCATCGACGAGATCGGGGCGCTGTTGGCCTACGGCGACGGTTCGATCGCCCGGACGTTGCGTAAGCAGCTCGCCATCGCCGGGTCCCAGGGTCGCGCCACGGGGCACTTCATGACCGCGTTGGTGCAGGAGCCGACCAAGGACACGGTCCCGGTCCGGGAGCTGTTCCCGACCCGGGTGTGCCTGCGGGTCACCGCACAGTCGCACGTGGACATGGTCCTCGGAGACGGCGCCCGCCTGCGCGGTGCCCTCGCCGACGAGATCCCGAACGTGCCCGACACCGCCGGTATCGGCTACGTGATCCGGCAGCGCACCCGCGTCCCGCAGCGCGTCCGGGCCGCCTACGTGGACGACCGGGAGATCGACGAGCTGATCGCGTTCATCCGCTCCGGCCGGCCGGTTCCCGGGCTTTCGGTGGTGGCGTGATGACCACGGTCACCTACCCGGCCTTACTGCGGCAGCCGCACTACCACGTCGTCGTGGGGGCCTACCCCCGTCCGCTCAGCGGCCGGATTCACCGCGACCGGTCCCGTGCGGTGTGGGAGATGCAGGTCGCGGCGGAGCAGTTCGCGGGACGCGGGATCGAGCTGTACGAGGCCCACGTTGCTTCACTCGATGAGGTGTACCTCGCGCGGTGCGGGGTGTGTGCCGAGCTGCCGGGGGACAAGCCGGACCTGTTCGAGGAGTGGGACGCCCTGCAGGAGACGTTGCGCACGTGGTGCCCGACCTGGGTCACCGAGTACCCGAACGTCTTCTGTCCTCGCCATCAACCGTCCGAAAAGGAATGACCATGTGGCGTCTCGGATTCTTCGTGTGGCGAGCTTGGCTCTACGCCAAGTACGGCGTCCCGGCCGCGCTCGTGCTGTGGCTGATCTACCTCGGGCAGGGCTGGTCCCCGCTGTTCTGGATCGTGGCCGCCGTGCTGGGCTGCGTGGGGCTCGGGATGGTGCTCGGGGTGACCGAGTTCCGCAACCGCGAGTTCGGCGACGTCGGACGGGAGCGCATCCGATGACCCGCCGCGACCCGGGGCAGCTCGGTCTGTTCGGCACCCCCACGCCGGCATCGGCTCCGACGCCCGGCCGCGCGTGCCCTCCGGCCCGGGGACGCCGCAAGCCCCTCGGCTCGCCCGGGAACCCGCTGGTGGCCAAGGACGTGCTCGCCGAAGTCCGGGAGGGGAAGTTCGGGCTACTGGACGACACCGACCGCGTGATGGTCCTCGACGGTGAGGGTCACTGCCGGGCTGCCCAGGAGGACGACGTGGTCATGCACCTGGTGGCCATCGGCTACGTCGAACGCAGCCCGGCCCGCGAGACGGTCTCGTGCCTGCACGGCGTCGTCTGCAAACCCGTCCTGCCGCTACGGCTCACCCGACGCGGCCGGGACATGCTCCAACGCTGGTCCAACCTCACGCCGCTGACCTGAAAGGCCTTGCTATGAGCGGAATTCACTACTTCGGACACATCGACCGGTTGCTCTACGAGTACTACACGGCAGAGCTGGCCATCCCCAGCAGCGAACGGGAGAAGCCGGGCTACCGGAACCCGCAGATGGCTGAGCTGGCCGACACCGTCGTCCGGCTGCTGGAGCAGGAAGCCGACCACTACCGCCACTACGCCGCCCGGTGGCGCGGCGAACACTGACCCGAAGGAGACATCCTCATGTCCACTGCGGACAGTACGAACCGGACTCGTCGGCTGGTGGACATCGTCCGAACCTTGGTTGCCGTGGTTCTTGGCACGATCGGTGCGGCGGCCGGGTTCACCCACACCCACGACTGGGCTGTGCACCACGGGCAGCTCGGCTGGATCGCCTGGGCCGACGCGGTGGTGATCGAGGGCATCGTGATCGTCGCCGGGTTCGAGATCCAGCGTGACCACCGCACCGGCGGTTCCCGCAAGCTCACGTTCCCGGTGGTGGTGCTGGTGGCCGGGTTCGGGGTGCAGATGGCCGCTCAGGTCGCGCTCGCCGAACCGACCCCGGCTGGGTGGCTGGTGGCCGCGATGCCGGCACTCGGGTTCCTCGTGGTCGTCAAGCTCCTCATGCGCCGCACCCCGACCCCGGAGACCCCGGCGGCTTCAGTGCCTGAGCCGGTCACCGTGACCGCGTCCCGGACCGACGCCGCAGCACCCCCGGCGCCGGTCGCCACGGTCGCTCCGGCCCGGCCTCGGCTCAAGCTGCCGGCTGAGCTGACCAGCCGGATCACCACCGCCGCCGAAACCGCCCGCAGCGAAGGCCGCGAGCTGACCATCGAGGAGATCCGCCGCGTCGTGCGGGTCCCGGAATCGATGGCCGCGCAGATCCTGCGCGAACTTGCGACCACCTGACCCACCTGCGACGTATCCCGCCACGGCGCGGGAGCCCGGCCACCAACCGGCTCCCGCGCCGTTTTCATGCCCGCCAACCGAAAGGCTCCGACATGCTGACGTTGGAAGACCGCCTCGCCGCCCGCGTGAAAGCCCTCGACTACCACGACTGGCGAGTCAAGGTCCGCGCCGTCAACGGCTGCGCCCGCCCCATCCGCCTCTCCGGCGCCCAGCAGCTCCAGGACGTCGCCACCGGGGCTGTGCTGCACCACCACGGCGGGGACATCTTCGCCCCGTGCGGCAACCGCCGGTCCGGGGTCTGCCCGGCCTGCTCCGACCGCTACGCCGCCGACGCCTTCCACCTCATCCGCGCCGGGCTCATCGGCGGCCACAAGGGCATCCCCACCACGGTCGGCGACCGGCCCCGCGCGTTCGTCACCCTCACCGCCCCCTCGTTCGGCCCGGTGCACACCGCGCACATCACCCGCAACGGGAAGCGTCGGCCGTGCGGCTGCGGGGAGTACCACCACGACGACGACACCCGCCTCGGCGCCCCGCTGGACCCGGAGACCTACGACTACGTCGGGTCGGTGCTCTGGCAGGCCCACGCCGGCGTCCTGTGGCAGCGCTTCACCATGCGACTCCGGCGAGAGATCGCCCGCCGGGCCGGGCTCAAGGCCCGCGAGTTCGCCGAACAGGCCCGACTCTCCTACGGGAAGGTCGCCGAATACCAGCGGCGCGGGCTTGTGCACTTCCACGCCGTAGTCCGCCTCGACGGCCCCGACGGCGCCGTCTCTCCCGCTCCCCGGTGGGCGCACCCGGACTTGCTCGAAGACGCCGTCTACGCGGCTGCTGGGGCCGTCCTCGTGCGAACCGCGTACCCCGACGGCACCGAGCTGCCGCTCACCTGGGGCACACAGGTCGACGTCCGCCGCATCGAACCGGCCGCATCGGCCGAGCTGGAAGACGATGCCGGCCAGATCTCCGAAGCCCGGCTCGCCGCCTACATCGCCAAGTACGCCACCAAGGGAACCGGCAAGAGCGAAGCCGCCGACCGGCCGATCCGCTCCCAGCTCGACATCGACCACCTGCAGGTGACCCCGCACCACCGCCGCATCATCCAAACCGCCTGGGATCTCGGGGACCTCCCGGTGTTCGAGGACCTGAAGCTCCGCCGGTGGGCGCACATGCTCGCGTTCCGGGGCCACTTCCTCACCAAGTCCCTCGCCTACTCCACGACGTTCAAGGCGATCCGCGGTGACCGCCGGGCGTTCCGGCTCGCCGAAACCCTCGAACGCCTGGGCCTCGACGACCGCGCCGACTCCGTCGCCGTGGTCAACGACTGGGCCTTCGACGGCTCCGGCTACCGCGACGACGCCGAACGCGAACTCGCCGCCGGTATCGCCGAACGCATCCGAGACGACCGCAAACTCAAGTACAGCAAGGAAAGCGACCATGAATAGCAAGCTGCTCAGCATCGAAGACGTAGCCGACTATCTCGGCATTCCGAAGAACACCCTCTACCAGTGGCGTACCAAGGGCTACGGGCCGACCGGCCGCCGCATCGGCAAGTACGTTCGCTACCGCTCCGAGGACGTCGACTCGTGGGTCGATCAGCAGGGGGTGGTCTGATGGGCAGGCCATCGCTCCCACTGGGAACCTGGGGAAAGATCCGCACGTACGACCTGCCGCACGGCGGAACGCGAGCTGTGGCGAACTACAAGGACTACGACGGCGTTACGCGACCGGTCGAACGGGTCGGGTCGACAAAGGCCAAGGCGATCAACAACCTGCTTGAAGCCTTGCGCGATCGCGCGCGAAGGTCGGGCGACGGTGAGATCAAGGCGGAGACCAAGGTTTCCGTCGCGGCAGATATGTGGTTGAAGTCGATTGACGAATCAAGCAAGGCCGCGCGCACCAAGCGGGAGTACCGCGACACGTGGAACCGGTACTTGGCGACGCCGATGGGGCATCTTCGAGTCCGAGACATCCGCGTCTCGACGGTGAACCGCCTGATCACTGAGACGCGGGATCGCAACGGCCGTGGTGCGGCGTCGCACGTCAAAGTCGTGCTGTCCGGCATCTTCGCTCTGGTCGTCCGACACGACGCACTCGACAAGAATCCGGTTCGCGAGATCGAGAGTCTGGGTGCCAAGAAACGCAAGAAGGAACGTACGGTAAACGCGAAGACCATCAGTCCCATTCTCGGGGTGTTCCACGCTGCTGAGAGTGCCAAGCGATGGGACTTGGTCGACATGGTCGACGTACTGTCCGGGCTCGGGTGCCGTATCGGCGAGCTGCTCGCGCTCGACTGGGAAACCTCGGTCAACTTCGATGCCGGCACGATCCGGTTTCACGGGACCGCGATTCGGGTGACCGGGCAGGGCCTATTCGTGCAGGACCACACCAAGAGCCGCGCGGGCATGCGCACGATCCGCCCGCCTGGCTGGGTGATGGACATCCTCAAACGTCGTCAGGCAGAGGCTGAGACGCTGTGGGTGTTCCCCTCAGCGACCGGCACTTTGCGGGACCCTGACAACACCCGGGCCCGGTTCCGGATGGTCGTTGAGAAGACGCCTTACAAGGGTCTGCACCCCCACGACTTCCGGCATTACGTCGCCGGGGTCCTCGATGATGCCGGCCTGACCGCTCGCGAGATCGCCGACTATCTCGGACACGAGCGAATCAGCACGACTCAAGAGGACTACATGGAACGAGGCGTTGTGGGCGAGGACGTCGGCCCGGCGCTGGCTGAGCGTCCGAAGATCGAGCTTCCCAAAGATGAGAGTTAAGCAAGGGTTGGCCTAGCGCGAAGCCCCTGGTCATCTACCCGACCAGGGGCTTTGTGCCCCCGGCAGGATTCGAACCTGCGACACCCGCTTTAGGAGAGCGGTGCTCTATCCCCTGAGCTACGAGGGCCTGCTACTGCCGACGCAAGCTTAGCCTGCCGAAGGGTGGTCGAGCACCTGGGGCGGTACGACCTACGGCGTCACCCAGGTGAGTGGTTCTCACCGGTCTCCCACATGGCGGATACACCCTGCCGGACGGTCCACCGCGCCTGACCTGGACGGACCAGCCGGTCACCTGGTCGTGTCTGGTTTCGAACTGCTGAACAACAGTAGGTAACCTTCGTTAACGGGACGCGGGGAGCCGCCTCCTACTGGCTGTTGCGGAGGGCTTCGTTGATCAAGCTCATGTTCGCCGACGACGAGGAACTGGTGCGCTCGGGGTTGCGCGCGATGATGTCCGGGGCTCAGGACATCGAGATCGTGGGCGAGGCCTCCGATGGCAGATCCGCAGTGGAGGTTGCCCGGCGGTACCACCCCGACGTCGCCCTGCTCGACATCAAGATGCGGGCTCCTGACGACGGCATTCGCGCCCTCAGGGCCATTCTCGCCCTTCCCGATCCGCCCACCGTGGCCATGCTGACCACCTTCGACATCGACGAGTACGTCAGCCTCGCGCTGCGGCTCGGCGCCAACGGCTTCCTCCTCAAGGACATCGATCCCGCCGCTCTGCTGAGGGCCGTCCGGGACCTGAGCCGCGGTGGGGCCGTCCTGGATCCGGGCGTTGCCGCGCGGATGGTCCAGTCCCACCGGGACGAACAACGCGCTGCTCAGCCGGCCCGGAAGCTGCTCGCCTCACTGTCCGAACGCGAACGCGAGGTCGTCGCGCTCATCGGGCAGGGACTGAGCAACGCCGAGATCGGCGGGCGCCTGCACCTGTCCGAAGCCACCGTCAAGGGGTACGTCTCCGCCGTGCTCTCCAAGATCGGGGCGGCCAACCGGGTGCAGGCCGCTTTGCTGGCCTACCGCGGTGGACTTCTCGACCAGTAGATGCTGCTCACGGCGCTGGAGTTCCTCGGGCTCGTCGCCTTCGCGGCGTCCGGGGCGCTCGCCGCCGTGCGGGCGCGGCTCGACGTCTTCGGCGTGGTCGTCGTCGGGCTCACCACCGCGCTCGGTGGCGGGGTCATCCGGGACGTCCTGCTCGGCATCCACCCGCCCACGACGCTGCGGAACTGGCCCTACCTCGCCGTCTGCGCGGCGACCGCCCTGGTCGTCTTCGCCTTCCACCCGCAGGTCGCGCGGCTGCGACGCGGTGTGCTGCTCGCCGACGCGCTCGGGCTCGGCGTCTTCGCCACCGCCGGGACGACCATCGCGCTGAACGCCGGCGCGACCGTCTACGCCGCGTGCCTGATCGGCATGACCACCGGCATCGGCGGCGGGGCCGTCCGGGATCTCCTGCTCCGGGAAATCCCCCTCGTCCTGCGGAAAGAGATTTACGCCGTCGCCGCGTTGGCCGGCTCGGCGCTCGTCGTGGTCGGTCACGCTGTGCGACTGCCGGAGGGGCCGGTGACCGTCATCGCGGCCGCCGTGGTCGTCGCGATCAGGATGATCGCGCTCTGGCGGCACTGGAACGCTCCGGTCGCGCGCGCACCGGAGTGAGGATTCTCTTTGTTAGTTCTGTGTGTGTTCTTAGGCGAGTCTCAGCACGCTGAGTAAAACTGTCGCCATGCGCATCCTTGTGGTGGACGACGACCGCGCCGTCCGTGAGTCGCTCCGGCGGTCCCTGGAGTTCAACGGTTACCAGGTCCAGCTGGCCAGCGACGGTGCGCAAGCCCTGGAAGCGATCATCGCCGACCGTCCGGACGCCATGGTCCTGGACGTCATGATGCCCCGCCTCGACGGCCTCGAGGTGGCCCGCCGCCTGCGCAGCACCGGCGACGACCTGCCGATCCTCGTGCTCACCGCGCGCGACACCGTCTCCGACCGCGTGTCCGGGCTGGACGCCGGCGCCGACGACTACCTGCCGAAGCCGTTCGCGCTGGAAGAGCTGCTCGCCCGGCTGCGGGCGCTGCTGCGCCGCGCCACCCCGGACGCCCAGAACGGCCAGGCGTCGGAGATGCTGTCCTTCGCGGATCTGACGCTCGACCCGGGCACGCGCGAGGTCCGCCGCGACGGCCGCGAGATCAGCCTGACCCGGACCGAGTTCGCGCTGCTGGAACTGTTCCTTTCCTACCCGAAGCACGTCCTCACGCGGGGCCGGATACTGGAGGAAGTATGGGGTTACGACTTCCCGACGTCGGGCAACGCGCTGGAGGTCTACGTCGGCTACTTGCGCCGCAAGACGGAGGCCGAGGGGGAGCCGAGGCTGATCCACACGGTGCGGGGGGTGGGCTACGTCCTGAGGGAAACCCCGCCGTGATCGAGCCCGGCGATCCCCGCGGCACGCGCTGGGGGACTCGCCGGTTCTCGCTGCGCGGCCGGGTGACGCTGCTCGCCGCCGCCTGTGTCGCCGGCGCCGTCGCGCTGGTGTCGCTCGGCGCGTACATGGTCGTGAGCAACAACCTCTACCAGCAGCTGGACGACGGCCTGATGGCGCGCGCCCAGGCGGCCGTCGCGTCGCCGCAGGTGCAGACCGAGCTGCGCCAGGTGCCGGGCGCGTTCCTGGCCAGCGCCGACCTGCAGATCGGGCAGCTCAACGCCGCACCCGACGTCCAGCACGCCGTGATGACCTACCCGCTCTCGAGCTCGCCGCCGCCGTTCGGGCAGGACGAGCTGGCCGTCGCGAACGGCGACTCGGCGGAGTCGCTGCGGACGGACTTCCGCACGGACAGCCGCGTGGTCGCGCTGCCCACCGGGCACGGCGAGGCCATCGTGCTCGCGCAGTCGATGGCGCCGACCAAGCGCACGCTGAACGAGCTCGCGCTGGTGCTGTTCCTGATCGGCGGCGCCGGCATCCTGGTCGCCGCCGCGGCGGGCACCGCGGTCGCGCGCACCGGTCTGCGCCCGGTCGACCGGCTGACGTCGGCCGCCGAGCGCGTCGCCAAGACCGGCGACCTGCGGCCGATCCCGGTCAGTGGCGACGACGAGCTCGCGCGCCTCACCACCAGCTTCAACACCATGCTCGGCACGGTCGCGGACTCGCAGGAACGCCAGCGCCAGCTGGTCGCGGACGCCGGCCACGAGCTGCGGACGCCGTTGACGTCGCTGCGCACCAACCTCGAGCTGCTGCTCGCCGCGAGCAAGCCGGGCGCGCCACCGCTGCCGGACGAGGACCGCGTCGACATCGTCGCGGACATCAGCGGCCAGCTCGACGAGCTGACGCAGCTCATCGGCGACCTCGTCGAGCTCGCGCGCCAGGACGAGCCCCGCGAACGCTTCGAGCGCGTCGAGTTGCTGGACGTCGTCGAGCGAGCGCTCGACCGGGCGCGGCGCCGCGCGGGCGAGATCAACTTCGACGTCTCGCTGCAGCCGTGGGTGCTCACCGGCGACAACAGCTCGATCGAACGCGCGGTGCTGAACCTGCTGGACAACGCGGTGAAGTTCTCCCCGGCGGACGCGACGGTCTGGGTGCGGCTGTACCCGCTCGGCGACGGCACCGCCGTGGTCGAGGTCGCCGACGAGGGCCCGGGCATCGCCGAAGAGGACCTGCCCAAGGTGTTCGACCGCTTCTACCGCTCGTCGGAGGCGCGGACGCTGCCCGGTTCGGGCCTCGGCCTGGCGATCGTGAAGCACGCGGCCGAACGGCACGGCGGCGCGGTCTACGCGGCGCGGGCGCCCGAGGGCGGCGCGCTGATGACGATCCGGCTGCCGGGGGCGCCTGGCTGATTCGTCGTGGTGTTGTTCGCCCGCGCCCGCTACGCCTGCTCCGTGACCTGGTCATTCGAAGTTCACCCAGGTCGACCCTGCGGATCCTGTGTTGAATCGTGTAGGATTTTGTGTGGTTGGGGTGTGACGGGGACGGAGTTGAGCGGTGCTGGCGCGTCAGCGACAGGCGGTGATCCTGGAAGAGGCACGCCGGACCGGTGCGGTCCGGGTCAGTGACCTCGTGACCAGGCTGGGTGTCTCCGATATGACGGTGCGCCGCGATCTGGACGTCTTGGCCGGGCGAGGGCTCGTCGAGAAGGTCTACGGCGGCGCCACTTCGATCGTCGGCAAGAGCACCGACGAACCCGGCTTCGAGGCCAAGTCCGTGCGCCAGCGTGCGCAGAAAGAGGCCATCGCCGAGCTCGCCGCGACGCTCGTGCGGCCCGGCACCGCGATCGGCATCTCCGCCGGCACCACCACGTGGACGCTCGCCCGCGCGCTCGACGCGATCCCGGGGCTCACCATCGTGACCAACTCGATCCAGGTCGCCGACGTGCTCCGCGGGTCGACGCAGCCGGACCGCACCGTCGTGCTCACCGGCGGGGTGCGGACGCCGTCGGACGCGCTGGTCGGGCCGGTCGCCGTGCACAGCCTGCGGTCGCTGCACCTCGACGTCGTCTTCCTCGGCGTGCACGGGATGGCCGAGGGGCCGGGGTTCACGACGCCCAACCTCACCGAGAGCGAGACCGACCGCGCGCTGGTCGAGGCCGGGCGCAAGCTCGTCGTGCTCGCCGACCACACCAAGTGGGGCACCGTCGGGATCTCCACGATCGCCGACCTGGACGAGGCCGACGTCGTCGTCACCGATGACGGAATTCCCGACGACGCCAAGGAAATACTCGCCGAAAGGGCAACGGAACTCATGATCGCCGAGACGGCGGAGACAGTCGAGGCCGAAGAAGCGTGAAGCGCACGGTACGACACCTGGCCGACGGCCGGGAGATCATCTACTTCGACCAGCCCGGCGCACCCGACCGCGTCGCCGAGGACACCCGCGACCTGCCGCCGGTTTCGGCCGCGTCGGAGATCCGGCTGGATCCGCTGACCGGCGAGTGGGTCGCGATGGCCGCGCACCGGCAGACGCGGACCTACAAGCCGCCGGCGGACCTCTGCCCGCTGTGCCCGAGCAAGCCCGGAAAACCGAGCGAAATCCCCGAAAGCGACTACGACGTCGTCGTCTTCGAGAACCGCTTTCCTTCCTTTGCCGAAGATGTCATCGGCGAGCCGTCCACTGTGGATGGTCTCGGACTGGTGCAGGTGCGGCCCGGCCGTGGACGCTGCGAGGTCGTCTGCTTCACCAGCGACCACGACGGCGCTTTCTCGCGGCTGAGCCCGAAGCAGGTGCGGGCGGTGGTGGACGCGTGGGCGGACCGCACCGCCGCGCTGTCCGAAGTGCCCGGTGTCGAACAGGTCTTCCCGTTCGAGAACCGCGGCGAGGAAATCGGCGTCACGCTGTCGCACCCGCACGGGCAGATCTACGGCTACCCGTTCGTCACGCCCAAGACCGGGCGGATGCTCGACGTCGCCCGTGCCTACCAGGCCGAACACGGCCGCCCGGTGCTCGGCGACGTGCTGGCCGCCGAGCGGAAGTCCGGGGCGCGCGTGGTGGCGTCCGGCGAGCACTGGACGGCGTACGTGCCCCCGGCCGCGCGCTGGCCGATCGAGGTGCACGTGGTGCCACACCGGCAGGTTCCGGACATCCCGGCCCTGACGGACGCCGAGCGTGACGACTTCGCCGACGTCTACCTGGACGTCCTGCGCCGGTGTGACGCGCTGTACGACCGGCCGCTGCCGTACATCGCGGCGTGGCACCAGGCGCCGGTGCGCCGCGACCGCGAGCTCGGCTGGCTCCACCTGGAACTGTTCTCCGTGTTGCGCGCCAAGGACAAGCTGAAGTACCTGGCGGGGTCCGAATCGGGCATGGCGGTGTGGGTCAACGACGCGACGCCGGAGCAGATCGCGGAAAAGCTCCGCGCGGCGGGCTGATCCGGCCATACTCATCTCCGATGCACAGGTTCGGCTCAGGAACCTCTCAGGACCGTCCCGCAAGGTGATGACATGACCGAGAACGACCCCACTGCGCACGACCCCGCCGCGCCGCGGCACCCCGAGACCGGCCAGCAGGCCGCTCAGGGCGGTTGGGCGGGGAGCCCGTACGGTGACCAGGCCGCCACGCCCGAGTCCGGCGGCACGCCGCAGTACTCGTCGCCGGAGCCGTCCTACCACGCGGTGACCGGGGCCGATCCGTCCTACGGGGCGCCGAACTCGAACCCCTGGTCCGCGTCGGGTCAGACCCAGCAGAGCGTCTACCCGAACCCCAGCCCGTACGGGCAGCCCGGCACGTCCGTCTACGGCGCGCCGCCGGCGCCGCCCGCGCAGCCGAAGCGATCCGGCGGCAAGCTGCTCGCCGGCGTCGCGCTGGTCGCGCTGCTCGTCGGCGGCATCGCGGGCGGGGCGGTCGGGTACCTCACCGGCGGCTCGTCCAGCGGACCGGGCAGCAACGCGCTCGACGCGCCGAAGCCGGCCCAGCAGACGGGCAACGCGCCCGCCGGCTCGGTCGAGGCGGTCGCGCAGAAGCTGTCGCCGAGCGTCGTCGAGCTGCAGGTGAGCGGGCAGCAGGGGGCAGGCGAGGGCTCCGGGTTCGTCATCAGCACCGACGGCTACATCCTGACCAACAACCACGTCGTCGAGGTCGCCGCGAACGGCGGGCAGATCCAGGCCGTGTTCCAGGACGGCAAGAAGTCCGCCGCCAAGGTCGTCGGCCGCGACCCGACGACCGACATCGCGGTCGTCAAGGTCGACGGCGTCGCCAACCTGACCCCCGTGGAGATCGGCCGGTCCGACGACCTGCGGGTCGGCCAGTCGGTGGTCGCCATCGGCTCGCCGTTCGAGCTGGCCGGCACGGTCACCTCCGGCATCGTCAGCTCGCTGCACCGGCCGGTGCGGGCGGGCGGCGGCCAGGGCGGCCAGGAGACGGTGATGGACGCCGTCCAGACCGACGCCGCGATCAACCCGGGCAACTCGGGCGGTCCGCTGGCCAACATGTCCGGCCAGGTCATCGGCATCAACTCGGCGATCTACAGCCCGCAGTCGGCGTCCGGCGGCCAGGGCCAGGGCGGCTCCGAGAGCGGCAACGTCGGCATCGGCTTCGCCATCCCGATCGACCAGGCCCGCCGCACCGCGGACACGATCATCAAGACCGGCCAGGCGGTGCAGACCTACATCGGCGCGCAGGTCACGGACGCCCCGCAGGGCGGCGCGAAGCTCGGTGCCATCACCGCCGGCAGCCCGGCGGAGAAGGCCGGCCTCAAGTCCGGCGACATCGTGACGAAGATCGACGACCGGAACATCGACACGTCCGACACACTGGTCGCCGCGATCCGCACCCGCGCCCCGGACGAGAAGGCGACGTTCACCCTCTCCGACGGCCGCACGGTCGAGGTGACGCTCGGCGGACAGCCCGTCCCGGCCAACTGATCCCACCAGACGCTCGGCCGCCTCGGCGCGGCCGAGACCAGCATCGGCTCGACCCCCGTACCTCGGGGCCGGACCCACAAAGGCCACGCGCGACCAGGCACTCGATGCCGGTCGCGCGTGGCCGCGTTTGCGGCCGGGGTCAGGTGCCGGAACGGTCGGTTCGCGTACCCGGAGGGTCGGCCGGCGTACTTGAGGGGTCGGTTCGCGTGCCTGGGGGGTCGGCTGGCGTACTCGGAGGGTCGGCCAGCGTGCCTGGAGGGTCGGCTGGTGTGTCTGGCGGGGCATCTCGCGTGATTGGCGGGGTATCTCGCGTGATTGGCGGGGCATCACGCGTGTCTGGAGGGACGACACGCGTACCTGGGCGGACGACACGGGCCAGGGCGGTCAGGACCACCGCGAGCCAGACCGCGGACAGGGTCAGGGCCAGGCCCAGGGCCGGGTTGCCGTCGTGGAGGCCGGGCATCGGGGGCGTTCCGTACGGGCGCCAGAGGAGCGGGAACGCCACGATCAGCAGCACGCCCGTGATGACCGTGCCCGTGACCACCGGAACCCGCCAAGGCGGCCGGAGGACGCGGGCCAGGGCGATGCCGAGCACCGCGGTCAGCGGGGCGACGACGCCGTCGTTGACGAGCGGTCCGCCGACGATCCAGCCGACCGTCCCGAAGACGTCCGGACGCAGCGGGAACGCGTACTCGACGAACAACACCACGCCCCAGGCCAGCGCCGCGAGGCCCGGCAGGGCGAGCAGAGCGCGAGCGGTCTTCACAGCGCCTCCAGCTTCGTGACCCACTTCGTCTGCAGCACCCCGGGCCGGTTCGGGGCGATGATGCGGCACGGGAAGCCGTGGTCGAGGTCGAGCACCTCGCCGTTCAGCTCCAGCGCCAGCAACGTCAGTTCGTCGGCCGTGTGCTCGCCAGGCAGGACGCTGACGCTATAGAGCCCGGAACGCTCCGAAGAGGACACCCGTACCGCGGTGCCCGGTGACGCGCCGACGGCTTTCAGCAGCACCGGCAACGAGATCCCGCGCCAGGTCGCCGACTGGCTCCAGCCCTCCACGCAGGCGATCGGCAGCTCGGCCGTCATCTGCGGCAGCGCGCGCAGCTCGTCGAGGGAGAACTTCTTCGTGCCGCCCGGGGTCACCACCGAGAGCCGCCAGGACGCCGACCACGTGACGCCCGCGGCCGCCGCCGTCCGGTTCACCGGGAGGTCCTGCGTGCCCTTGCCCGTCTTCCAGGAGAGGCCGGACACCCCGCGCAGGAACGGAACCGTCGCACCGGCGGTGGCGACGACGGCGACGCCCGTCGCCAGCCCGGTCGTGCGCAGGAACCCGCGCCGGGACAGCCCGGCGGCCGGCGGCTCCTCATCGGGCGTCCCGCGGCTCAGCGCCCGGCGGATGACCGGCAGCTTCACCGCGACGTGCACCAGGATCGACCCGATCGCCAGCCACGCGACCGCGTAGTGCACCTGCGGGAAGTAGAAGCCCCACGGGTAGTTCTGCGCGACGTTCAGCAGCCCCGTCGTCAGCTCGAAGAACGCCGCGCCCGAGAGCACCAGGATCGAGAGGCGCTCCAGCGCGTGCGGCAGCGAGCGGACGAGCGGCCGGCCGAACAGCTTCGGGTAGACGCTCCACAGCTTCGCCAGCAGCAGCGGTATCGACGCCACGCCGGAGATCACGTGCAGCCCCTGCGTGACACGGTAGAGCCCGACCGGGCGGCTGGGCCAGAAGAACCACTCCGGCGGGTGCTGGATCAGGTGGCTGATCAGGCCGGTGACGAAGCACGTCGTGAACGTGACCGCCAGCGCCAGGCCGATCTTCGACGTCACGCGCTCGTCGTGCGCCGCCGCCTTGAACTGTTCTTCCTTCGGGATGGGCAGTTTCACGATCGCTCCAGCCTCGCGAACCAGCGGTGGCCGTGCTGCGTGGTCCAGTCGACGCGCAACCCGGCGCGCACGGCGACTTCGGCGATCGCGTCCACGCCGACCCACGCCCAGGTGAACCACGCGACGTCGGCGTGCCCGGGCTGCAGCCGGACGCGCTCGTGCCGCAGCCCGTGCCCGGGCGGTTCCAGCTCGACGAGGACGTCGCCGTCGACGGCGATCAGTTGCGCCGCGCGCCGCAGCAGGACGACCGGGTCGCCGCCGATGCCGATGTTGCCGTCGGCGAGCAGGGCGTGCTGCCATCGTCCCTCGCCGGGCACGTGGTCGAAGACGTTGCGGTGCAACGCACTTCCGCCGCGACGGCGCGTCAACCGGACGGCCGTGCGCGAGCTGTCCACGCCCAGCGCGACGACTCCGCGCGCGGCCAGGGCCGCGGTGAGCCGCCCCGGACCGCATCCGATGTCGAGGGTCGGTCCGGCGCAGGCGTCGAGCAGGACCTCGTCGCCGTCGGACGGCGCTCCCCACCGCTCGACCGGCAGCTCGACCCGTTCGCCGTCGGCCAGTTCGAGCCAGCAGTGGTGGCCGAGCAGGCCGCGGTCGAACTCGTTGCCGATGAGTGCCGTCTTCATGCGACCGCCCGCCCTCGGACCGCCGCGACCGCGCGGGCGAACCGGCCGTCCGGGCACGCCGCCGCCACCGCGCGAGCGTCCACCATCGTGTCCACATCGGACAGACGGGCGGCTTGCCGCGGCCGCAGTCCGCACGCGGTGAGCGCGCTCAGCGTGCGTGCGCCGGTGTCGTCGCGCGACATCGGGACGCCCGCGAGGACCTGCGCGTGCCGCGGGTCGGCGAGGCCCAGCGCCCACCAGCCGCCGTCCTCGGCCGGGCCGAGCACCGAGTCGTGACTGCCGTGCACGACCGGGGCGGCCGCCGCGGTGAGCGAATCCGGGGTGACCTGCGGGGTGTCCATGCCGATCTGCAGGATCGGCAGACCCGTGTGCACCGCGGCGGCGTCCGCGTGGGCGTTCGCCAGGCGAGCCCCGAAGTCCCAGCCTCGCTGCGGGATCGTGGTGACGCCGCGCAGCGCCAGCCCGATTTCGGTGGCCAGGGCGGCGGCGCCGAGATCGCCGGTCATCGCGACGACCGGCGCCGCGCCCGGGACAGCGCACACGGCGTCGAGCGTGTCGAGCAGCGCGGCCGCGGCGATCTGCGCGGCCTGGGCGGGTGTCGCCGGCGGGCAGAGCCGGGTCTTGGCGAGCCCCGGCACCGGCGCCTTGGCCACGACGAGCAGCACGAACCGAGCGGTCATCGCGCCAGCACCCGCCCGAAGTCGCGGACCGCGCGCAGCGTGCCCCGCACCGAGCCGGACACCTTCGACTTCGTCCCCTTGGCGCGCTCGCCGTAGCGGACGTCGAACTCGCGCACCCGCCAGCCGGCCCGCTGGGCCTTGATCAGCAGTTCGAGCGGGTAACCGAACGCCCGGTCCGTGATACCGAGGCCGAGCAAGGCCCGCCGGTCCGCCGCGCGCAGCGGGGCGATGTCCCGCACCGGCAGCCCCCGGCGACGCAGCAGCTGCGCCAGCACGACGTTCCCGGCTCGAGCGTGCCACGGCCACACCCCGGGCCCAGTCGGCACCCGCCGTCCGACGGCCAGATCGGCGCCGTCCCCGACCGCGGTCACCAGCCGCGGCAGGTCGCCGAGGTCCAGGGACCCGTCGGCGTCGGCGAAGCACACGATGTCCGCCGTGGCGGCCTCCAGTCCCGCGTGCACGGCCGCGCCGTAGCCGCGGCGCGGCTCGTGGATGACCTTCGCGCCGAGCGAGGCCGCCACTTCGGGCGAGCCGTCGGCCGAACCGTTGTCGACCACGATCGCGCGGTAACCCGGCGGCAGCCCGGCCAGGACCCCCGGCAGGGCGCCCGCTTCATCGAGGCATGGGAGGACGACGTCCACTCCTGAGTCAGTCACGGCGCCGACCGTAAGTCCGGGGTGGACCGCGGAGAACCCTTGCGCTCCTTACTGAATCATGACGAGTGACGAGGTTCTTACCGGGTCGTTACGGCTGCCTCCACCGGCCCGCGGAGTCCGGCTCGCGGACTTATGGTGGTCGGTGATGAGCGAGCCGAACCCGGCAGCCCGGCTCGCCGAGCCGCCTGTCCGCGAACCCGAGATCCCGGTCGCCGGGCGCCGCGCCGATCTTCTGGCCGTCGCGGTGGCTGTGGTGCTCGTGGCCGCGGCCACGGCGGTCGGCATCTATTACAACCGGCCCCATTCCGGCGTCGTCATCTTCGTGTCGTCGCCGCCGCTGTTCGCCGACTGGCTCCCGCACGTCGGCCCGGGCTCGGTGTTCGCCGTGCTCATCGCCGTCGCGGTGGTGCTCCACGGCCCCGTGCTGGCCGCCCGCCTGCCGTGGCGCCGGGCGCTCGTCGCCTCCTACCTGGCTTCGCTCGCCTGGATCTTCTCGCTGGCCATGGTCGACGGCTGGTCCCGCGGGTTCGCCGGTCACCTGACCATTCCGCAGGAGTACCTCCACGAGGTCCCCGGCATCACCGACATCCCGCGGATGCTGCGTGAGTTCTCCTCCCGCATCCTCGACTTCCAGCCGGACTCGTGGACGACGCACGTGTCCGGCCACCCACCGGGCGCGACGCTCGTCTTCGTCTGGCTGGACCGGCTCGGCCTGCACGGCGGCGCGTGGGCCGCGACGGCCGTCGTGCTCGTCGGCAGCCTGGTCGCGGTGGCCGTGCCCGCCACGGTCGCCCTGCTCGGCCGCGCCGAAGCGGCTCGCGCGGTGCTGCCCTTCGCCGTCCTGACGCCCGGCGCGGTCTGGATCGGCGTGTCGGCGGACGGCTTGTTCGCCGGCACGACCGCCACCGGGCTGGCGCTGCTCGCCTTGTCCGCCAAGGGGTTCTCCCGCGGCCGCCGGTACGCCGTCCCCGCCGGGCTGGCGGCCGGGCTGCTGCTCGGCTTCGGGATCTTCCTTTCGTACGGCCTGGTGCTGCTCGGCCTGCTCGCGCTGGCCGTGGCCGTCCTCGGCCGGCAGTGGCGGGCGGCCGCCCTGGCCATCGCGGCGGCGCTGGCCGTCGTCGGCGCCTTCGCGTGGGCGGGCTTCTGGTGGCTCGACGGCTACCACCTGGTTGTCGAGCGCTACTACCAGGGCGTCGCGCTGGTCCGGCCCTACTCGTACTGGGTCTGGGCCGATCTGGCCGCGGTGTCCGTCGCGCTCGGTCCCGCGGTGGTGGCCGCCCTGCGCCGGGGTCTCGCGGACGCCTTCTTGCCCCGCCCGGGTCGTGCCCTGCTTTCCGACCCGGTGCTGCTCCTCGGCGTCGCCGCTCTGCTCACCATCGTGTTCGCCGACGTCTCGGGCCTGTCGAAAGCCGAGACCGAACGAATCTGGCTACCGTTCGGGGTGTGGTTGCTGCCGCTGACGGCCCTGCTGCCGCGGCCCGGGCGCCGGTGGTGGCTCGCCGCCCAGGCGGCGACGGCGCTGGCGGTCAACCACCTGCTGCTGACCGGCTGGTGAGGGAGACATGATGGACGATCAGGCCGGCCGCGTGCTCGTGGTCGACGACGACGAGACGGTCCGCGACGTCGTGCGCCGCTACCTCGAGGTCGCCGGGTTCACCGTCGACCAGGCCGGCGACGGCGCTCAAGGGCTGGCCGAGTTCGCCGCCCACGAGCCGGACCTGGTCGTCCTCGACGTCATGATGCCGGGGATCAACGGGCTCGAGGTGTGCAAGCGGCTGCGCCAGGTCAGCCAGGTGCCGATCGTCATGCTCACCGCCCTCGGCGAGGAGGAGAACCGGATCGCCGGGCTCCAGCTCGGCGCCGACGACTACGTCACGAAACCCTTCAGCCCCAAGGAACTCGCCCTCCGCGTCGCCTCGGTGCTGCGCCGCGCCCGGATGCCGCGTCCGGAACCGGCCGCCGCCGAACTGGCTGACGGCAACCTGCGTCTGCAGATGACCGCGCGCACGGCGACGCTCGCCGGCCGCGAGCTGCCGCTGACCTCGCGGGAGTTCGATCTGCTGGCCTTCTTCCTCGCCCATCCCGGCGTCGCGTATTCGCGCGGGGATCTGCTCGAGAAGGTGTGGGGCTGGGACTTCGGCGACCAATCGACGGTGACCGTCCACGTGCGACGGTTGCGCGAGAAGATCGAACGCGACCCGGCCAAGCCGACCCGGGTGGCGACGGTGTGGGGTGTCGGCTACCGCTACGACCGGGAGCAGCCGTGATCGAACCCGGTGAGTCCTTCGGTGAGACGCTGACGCATCTCTGGCACATCCTGCCGCTGGCACTGCTCTTCTCGTTGCCGATCGCGGCCCTCGGCGGGGTCGTGCTCTACGTGGTGCGCCGCGGTTCGCTGGCCACCACGCTCACCGTGCTGGTGCTGATCCCGGTGCTCGCCACCCTGGTCGGCGTGCTGGGCGTCAGCGGGTTCATGTTCACCCCGGCGCTGACCACGATGCTGCTGGTCTGCCTGCTCGTCGCCGTGGTCACCGTCCCGGCGGCGATCATCCTCGGCCGGGCCATCGCGCGCCGCAGCGTGTGGGAGCGGGAAGCGCGCAACCGCGAGCGTGCGGCCGAGGCGTCGCGGCGCGAGCTGGTCGCGTGGATCAGTCACGACCTGCGCAGCCCCTTGGCCGGCATCCAGGCGATGGCCGAGGCGCTGGCCGACGGCGTCGTGTCCGAACGCGACGAGGTCGCCGACTACGCCCAGCGGATCGGCGGCGAGACCCGGCGGCTGTCCGCGATGGTCGGCGACCTGTTCGAGCTCTCGCGCATCACCGCCGGCGCCCTCGAGCTGACGATGTCCGCGGTGCCGCTGCGGGACGTCGTCAGCGACGCCGTCGCCGCCCAGTCGCCGGTCGCCGAGCGCAAGCGCGTGCGAGTGCTCGCCAACGCGTCGACCTGGCCGGTGGTGACCGGGAGCGACCCGGAACTGGCGCGGATCGTGCGGAACCTGGTGTCCAACGCGATCCGGCACACCCCGCCGGACGGGACGGTCGCGGTGCAGATCGGCGTCGACGGCGACGAGGCCCTCCTCGCCGTCGACGACTCCTGCGGGGGTATTCCGGACGACGAGATCAGCCGGGTCTTCGACGTCGCCTTCCGCGGGACGCAGGCCCGGACGCCCGAGCGCGGCGGGACAACCAGCGGTGGTGGGCTCGGGCTGGCCATCGCCAAGGGGCTCGTCGAGGCCCACCGGGGGAAGATCGGCGTCCACAACCACGGGCCCGGGTGCCGGTTCGAGGTCCGGTTGCCGCTCGCGATGTCCTAGATCTAGCCCTGGAAGCGGCGACGCCTCACCGGCCTGTATCAGTGGCAACCGGGGCGCGCAGTTCCGCCGTCGCGAAGTCGGTGATTCCTTCTTCGAAGCCGATTTCCGCTGTGAAGCCCAGCAACTCTCGGGCGCGGGCCGGGTCGGCGACCACGTGGCGGACGTCCGCGGGGCGGGCGCCGCCCGCCACCTTCGGCTCGGGGCCGGCGCAGGCGCGTGCCAGTTCCCCGGCCAGCTCGCCGACCGTGTGCGGGGTGCCGGAGCAGACGTTGACCGGGGTGATGTCGCCCTCCGGGCCGGCTGTCCGAAGAGCCAGGACGTTTGCCCTGGCGACGTCGTGGACGTGCACGAAGTCGCGCTGCTGGCGGCCGTCCTCCAGCACCAGCGGGGCTTCGCCGCGCTCCATGGCCGAGCGGAACAGCGACGCCACGCCCGCGTACGGGGTGTTCTGCGGCATCCGCGGGCCGTAGACGTTGTGGTAGCGCATCGCCCACACGCTGCCGCCCGTCTGCCGCGCCCACGCTCCGGCCAGGTGTTCCTGCGCGAGCTTCGTCGCCGCGTACGTGCTGCGGGGGTTCAGCGGCGCGTCCTCGGGCACCAGCCGCCAGCTCAGCTCGGTGCCGCAGGCCGGGCACCGCGGCTCGAACCGGCCGGCGTCCACATCGGACGCGCGGCGCGGTGACGGCGGCACCACGCCGTGGTCCGGGCACGCGTACCGGCCTTCGCCGTAGACGACCATCGACGAGGCCAGCACCAGCTTCCGCACCCCGGCCGCGTGCATCCCGGCCAGCAACACCGCCGTGCCGTAGTCGTTGTGCAGGGCGTACGACGGCGCGTCCGATGGGTCGACACCGTGCCCGACCACCGCCGCCTGGTGGCAGACCGCGTCGACGCCGTCCAGCAGTTCGGCGACGATCTCCGTGTCGGTGACGTCGCCGCGCAGGAACCGGTGCCTGCCGGTGTACGCCGGCGGCGTGCGGGAGCTGTGGGCCGTGGGGAGGAGGTTGTCGAGCACTACGACCTCGTCGCCCCCGTCCGCCAGGAGATCGGCGATGTGAGACCCGATGAACCCGGCTCCGCCGGTGACCAGTACGCGCACCCCGGCCACGCTAGGGGGCCGCGGACCGGCGCGCCCGGCCGCGCGCGGGCACGTCACGGAATCGTCAGAACTCACCCGGCACCTCCCGGCGCCGGGAAGGCGAAACCGACTACGGTGGGCGCCATGGAACGGAGTGCACAACGGCTGGGCCGGGCCCTCGTGGTCATCGTGGACGATCGCGTGGCGCACGGCGAGCACGAGGACACCACGGGACCGCTGGTGACCGAGCTGCTCGAAGAAGCGGGCTTCATCGTCGACGGTGTCGTGGTCGTCGAGGCCGAGACCGCGGGGATCCGCAACGCGCTCAACACCGCCGTGATCGGCGGCGCCGACCTGGTGATCACGGTCGGCGGCACCGGTGTTCTGCCGCGTGACCGCACGCCGGACGCGACCGCCGGTGTGCTCGACCGCCCGATCCCGGGCATCAGCGAGGCCATCCGTGCGTCCGGGCTGGCGGCCGGCGCCGTGGACGCCGGGATCTCGCGGGGGCTCGCCGGGGTGTCGGGGAGCACGCTGGTGGTCAATCTCGCCGGGTCGCGGTCTGCGGTCCGCGACGGGATGGCGACGCTGACCTCGCTCGTGCCGCACGTGATCGACGAGCTCTCGGGCCTCGAAGAGGTCTGATTTCCTTCGCGTGATCGGGGCGCCGCCGATACCGTTGCCCCGATCATGGATTTCCGCATCGGTGGGCAGCTCGAGGTGCGTCGGCTCGGCTTCGGGGCGATGCACCTGTCGACCGAAGCCGGCCCCGCGCGAGAAGAGGCGATCGCGGTCGTCCGGCGGGCCGTCGAGCTGGGCGTCACGCTGATCGACACCGCCCACCTCTACGGCGGCGGAGCCAACGAGGAACTGCTCGCTTCAGCGCTGTACCCCTATCCGGCCGGTCTGGTGATCACCACCACGGTGGGTGTCGCGCGCACCGGGCCCGGCGGTGAGTGGCGGCGCGACGCCCGGCCCGAGATCCTGCGTGACCAGGTCGAGCAGGCTCTGCGCCGGCTGCGGGTGGAGCGGATCGAACTGCTGCAGCTGCACCGGATCGACCCGGAGACGCCGTTGGCCGACCAGCTCGGCACCCTCCGGGAGCTGCAGACAGCCGGGAAGGTCGGGCTTCTCGGCCTGTCCGAGGTGACGGTCGACGAGCTGGCACGCGCTCGGGAGATCGTCGACGTCGCGAGTGTGCAGAACCGCTACAACGTGCTCGACCGGGAGCACGAGCCGGTGCTGCGGGCTTGCGCCGAAGCAGGAATCGCGTTCCTGCCGTGGCGGCCCATCGCTCCGATCGGCTCCACCGCGATCGGCGCCATCGCGGGGGAGCTGGGCGCCACCGCCGCTCAGGTCTCGCTGGCTTGGCTGCTGGCGCGCTCGCCGGTGATCCTGCCGATTCCGGGGACCGGCAGGATCGCGCATCTGGAGGAGAACCTCGCCGCGGCCGAGCTGGTACTGACACCGGCGCAGCGACGGCGCTTGACCGGGCCGGACCTCGCCGAGATCGAGGCTTGTTTCGCCGACATCCTGTCGGGCCGGATCAGCCGCGACGCGGCTGACCGCTGGGCCGGCCGGTGGCTCAGCGACGACTTCCGGCACGAGATCGACCTGGACGAAGACCAGCAGTGGGCGCTCGAACTGCTCGCGGGCATCGACCTCCCGGACTGGCCGGGCCCCGGGTTCCTCCACAGCGAGGACCAGATCCGCGGCTGGCGGGACGAAGTGCGGCGCCGCCGGGGGTGAAGTTCACTCTGGAGTTGTCAATCAACGCGTCGTGGGAGACTGGGGGCATGTCCGGTCAGCAGCGCGATCCCCAGGCCGCCAGTGAGCGGCGCAGGCGGGTCGATGAGATCTTCGGGGACGTCCTGCCCGAGACGACCTCCGATGAGCGCGATCCCGACCGGCGCACCGGGCTCCCGGACGACTGGTACCGGGAGAACCGGCCGCCGCACCACGATCGCTGAGCCCGCTCAGTCGCGGCCGTTGTCGCGCTGGGCCTGGGCTCGCAGCAGGTCGCGGATCTCGATCAGCAGCTCGACGTCGGTCGGCTCGGAGGGGCCCGGCTCCTGGCCACGCTTGCGCCGCTCCTGGACGTGCTTCACCGGCAGCACGATCACGAAGTAGACCACCGCCGCGACCAGCACGAAGTTGATCGCCGCGTTGATCACGTCACCGAAGTTCAGGAACGTGGCCTTGTTGTTTTCGAAGATCTGGTAGCCGAGGCCGTTCGCGGCGTCCGTGCCGCCGATCGTGCTGATCAGCGGCTTGATGAGGCCGTTGGTGAACGCCGTGACGATCGCCGTGAACGCCGAGCCGATGACCACCGCGACGGCCAGGTCGACGACGTTGCCGCGCATCAGGAAGTCCTTGAAACCCTTGAACACTTGCTCTCCTCACGAACGGGAACGATGGGGGGTGGGCTAGCGGAGAGTAACCGTTACCGGACGCTCCAATGAAATCGCCGCCACCCTCGTCGCGATCGCGTCCGGGAGCCGGAGCAGCACCAGCGGACCCTTCGCCGGGGACGCCTCCCGCTGCCCGACCGCCACCACCGTCGCCCCGCTCGCCAGTACGGACGCGGGCACGCCCGGCTCCGGCGCCGCGACGACGTCGACGCGTCGCCCGGGCTCCAGCAACTCGGCGACGCCGGCATCGGCCAGGCGCACGGGCACCGTCGCCGTCGCGGGATCACCCGAGCCGGGGATGGCCGTCGCCAGCCGGACGTCGGTCAAGGGTTCGCCGGCGCGGACGGCGCCCGCCAGCAGGTGGCCGTCGACGTCGTCCAGGGTGCTCAACGCGCCCGCCGGGCGAGTGGAGTCGGGGAGGTCGGCCAGCCGCACGTCGGGAGCGCGCAGAGCCGCGCCGGAAGGAAGGTCGTGCGCCGCGACGACGGTCGGAGTCGTCGGTGCGCCCCGCGCGGAACCGGGGTGCGCGAACAGCAGTACCCCGGCCAGCAGCAGGCCGGCGGCGAGCCAGCGTCGGATGAGCCGGGCCCGCCGGCCCTGCAGCCGGGTCAGATCAGGTGTGCGGAACTTCGCCGCCACGTCCACGGTGCCCCCTCGGTCGGATCGAGTGCGGCGGTGCGCCGCACGAGATCGACGTTAGGGAAGCCGGACGGGCCGCCGGAAGGGCCACGCCCGGCATCTGTGGACAACCGGGGTGTTGTGGACAACCTCGCCGGTCAGGAGGCGGCGGCGGTGGTTTTTGTCGTACCCGAGGAGGAAGATGCCGAGCTCGTGTCGGACTTGGTCTCCGACTTCGACTCCGTCTTGGTCTCGGTCTTCGCCGGGGTCGCGGTCGTGCTCGACTTGCCCGAGTCACGCGAGTCGGTGCGGTAGAAACCGCTGCCCTTGAAGACGACGCCGACCGAACTGAACACCTTGCGCAGGGTGCCGGAGCACTGCGGGCACACGGTCAGGCTGGGGTCCGAGAACGACTGCACGGCTTCGAACCGGTGGTCGCATTCTTTGCAGGCGTACTGGTACGTAGGCACTGAGAGCTCCTTTGCTGGCACTCGTCCGACCAGAGTGCCAACCCGATTGTGCTGGAAAACATTCCCCGAAAGCAATTCCACGTTGCTCACATCGGCAGGTCGAGCACGCCTCGACCCGGCGTCAGCGCCCCGCTCATGCGCACGTCGTGGGGTTCCCCGGGCAGCCGTTCGACCAGCTCTTCGTCCCGGACGACGGCCAGCAGGGGCACGCCGGCCGCGGCGAACGCCAGCGAGCGATCGTAGTGACCGGCGCCGCGGCCGAGCCGCACACCCTGGCGATCCACGGCCAGCGCGGGCACCAGGATCAGCTCCGCGGCCCCGACAGCCCCGGTACCCAGGCGTTTCCCGCCGGGCTCGCGGATGCCGCGGAACCGGCTGGGCACGAGATCGGCCTCGCCCGTGTACTCCGCCCAGTCGAGCGGCTCCGTCCGGGACAGGATGACCGGCAGCAGCACCCGCGCGCCGCCGGCCGCGAGCGCGTCGACGAGCGCCGTCGTGCCCGGCTCGGTGCCGAACGGGAGGTACGCGCACACCGTGCAGGATGTGACGTTCGACACCGCGCTGACCAGTGCCGACGCGTCCCGGGCGTGCGATTCGGCGGTCTGGTCCGCTCGCGCGCGCGTCAGCCGGTCACGCCACTCCGCCTTGCTCAGGTGCTCATTGCCCAGCGCGTGCATGACCTCACGTTAGGCTCTGCGCCCATGACGGGCGCCGCAACCACCCAGACGTTCAGAACCGCCATCGTGCCGGCCGCCGGCCTCGGGACGCGCTTCCTGCCGGCGACGAAAGCCGTGCCCAAGGAGCTGCTGCCGGTGGTGGACACGCCGGGGATCGAGCTGGTCGCGGCCGAAGCCGCCGCCGCGGGAGCGGAGCGCCTGGTCATCGTCACCTCACCGGGCAAGGACGCCGTCGTCCGGTACTTCGAAGAGCAGCCCGAGCTGGAGAAGAACCTCGAGGCCAAGGGCAAGACCGAGCTGCTCGAAAAGGTGCGCCGCGGGTCCGGGCTGCTCGCCGTCGAGACCGCCATCCAGGAGCAGGCGCTCGGCCTCGGTCACGCCGTCGCCCAGGCCGAGCCGAACCTGAACCCGGACGACGAGGCCGTCGCCGTGCTCCTGCCGGACGACCTCGTGCTCCCGACCGGCGTGCTCGAGCGGATGGGCGCGGTCCGGGCCCAGTACGGCGGCAGCGTGCTGTGCGCGTTCGACATCCCGAAGGCCGAGATCTCGCCGTACGGCGTCTTCGACGTCTCGGACACCGACGACGAAGACGTCAAGCGCGTGCACGGGATGGTCGAGAAGCCGAAGCCGGAGGAGGCGCCGTCGACCTACGCCGCGGCCGGGCGCTACCTGCTCGATCGGGCGATCTTCGACGCGCTCAAGCGGATCACCCCGGGCAGTGGCGGCGAGCTGCAGCTGACCGACGCGGTCGCGCTGCTGATCTCCGAGGGACACCCGGTGCACGTCGTCGTGCACCGCGGCGGACGCCACGACCTGGGGAATCCGGGTGGTTTCCTGCGCGCCGCGGTCGATTTCGCGCTTGAAACGCCCGAGTACGGTCCATCTTTACGGGCGTGGCTGACGGAACGGATCGGGACAGATCGCCCATGACGGAATCCCTCGACGCGGCACGGCCGGAAGTGGCCGGGGACGAGACCGAGCTGCGCTCGGTCGACGCGCAGATCTCGATGACCTTGGAAGCCGCCGTCCGGCCCCAGCCGGTGCGCGTGGCGATCTCCGAGGCACAGGGGCTGCTCTGCGCCGAGGAGGTCGTCGCCGAGCACGCGCTGCCCGGGTTCGACCAGGCCGCGATCGACGGCTACGCGGTGCGCAGCGTCGACGTGCGCACCGCCGGGCAGGAGCCGGTGCAGCTGCCGGTCGTCGGCGAGATCGCGGCGGGCTCGCGCCAGCCGCGGCGCCTGCAGCCCGGCCAGGCCGTGCGCGTCGACACCGGTGCGCCCCTGCCGACGCTGGCCGACGCGGTCGTGCCGCTCGGCTACACCGACGGGCACCAGGCCCGGGTCACCGTGCACCGGTCGGTGCCGTCGGCGGGGTACGTGCGCCGGACCGGCGAGGACGTCCAGATCGGTGACGTCGCGGTGCGCCGCGGCGACACGATCGGTTCGGCGCAGGTCGGCCTGCTGGCCGCGGTCGGCCGGGCCAAGGTCCTCGTCTACCCGCGGCCGCGCGTGTCGATCGTCTCGGTCGGCGACGAGCTGGTCGACATCGACCGGACGCCGTCGGTCGGGCAGGTCTACGACGTCAACTCCTACGCGCTCGCCGCGGCCGCCCGGGACGCGGGCGCCGAGGTCAGCCGGGTCGGCATCGTGCCGAGCGAGCCGAAGCGGCTGCGGGAGATCGTCGAGGGCCGGCTGCTGATGTCGGAGATCGTCGTGGTCGCGGGTGGCGCCGGGGGCGCCACCGGTGACGAGGTCCACGCGGCGCTCTCGGACCTGGGCCGGATCGACATGACGCGGGTCGCGATGCACCCGGGCTCGGTGCAGGGGTTCGGCAGGCTCGGCCCCGACTCGGTGCCGACGTTCCTCATCCCCGGCAACCCGATGAGCGCGCTGGTCGTGTTCGAGGTGCTGGTCAGGCCGCTGATCCGGGCGGCACGCGGGACGCGTAACCCGCACCGGCGGATCGTCGGGGCGCGGCTGCTGTCGCCGATCACGTCGACCGAAGGCCGGCGCGGCTACCTCCGCGGCCAGCTCCTCCGTGACGAGGCCAACGGCGAGTACCTCGTCCAGCCGCTCGGCCAGTCGGGGGCGCACCTGCTCGCGTCGCTGGCCGAGGCGAACTGCCTGATCAACGTGCCGGAGGAGCTGACCGACGTCCCCGCGGGCGAGCAGGTCCAGGTCACCTTCCTGGCGCAACGGGCCTGATGAACGCCGTGTCGGGGGTGTCCTACCCGGTCGAAAGCCGGCACCCGGGCTGGCCGGCCCGGCTCGGCCCGCTGCGGGTGCCCGCCGGGGAGGTCGCGATCCGGCCGGTGCGGCTGCGCGACGCCGGCGAGTGGAGCCGGATCCGGCTCCGGGACCGGGCGCACCTCGAGATGTGGGAGCCGACCGGCGTCGGGCCGTGGCCCGAACGCAACGCTTTCTGGTCGTGGCCGTCGCAGTGGGCGGCGTTGCGCTCGCTCGCGCGGCGTGGCCAGTGCCTGCCGTTCACGATCACCCTGGACGGCCGTCTCGCGGGGCAGATCACCGTCGGTAACGTCATCCGGGCGTCGCTGCGGTCCGCCTGGATCGGCTACTGGGTGTCGTCCGACGTGGTCCGCGGCGGGGTCGCGACGGCCGCCGTCGCCCTGGTCACCGACCACGCCTTCGGCCCGGCCGGGCTGCACCGGCTGGAGGCCACCGTGCGCCCGGAAAACGGCGCCAGCCTGCGGGTTCTCACCAAGGCGGGCTACCGGCAGGAAGGCCTGTTCGAGCGCTATCTCGACGTCGCGGGCGCCTGGCGGGACCACTACTGCTTCGCCGTCACGCGCGAGGAGACCGGGGCCGGGCTGGTGTCGCGGCTGGTCGCGGCGGGCCGCGCCGACTACGCCTGAGGGTCATTACCCACCTGGGTCCGTGAGCGCGTTACCACATGCTGTGAGATTCACCTAATCCGGTGAGGCATTTTCGTGATCCAATCCGGCGAGCCTCCGTCCGATCTGTTACTCCTGTGACTAGCGTGATTTCAGGTGGAAGGATCGGGGGAGGTGACGGGAGATGCCCAGCTCCGTGATCATCGTCGCGCTCGCCGCGGCATGGCTCGTCGTTCTCGTGCCCATGGTCGCGCGTCGGCGGCAGCAAGTGGCCCATACGGCCGACTCCGCGTTGGCGGCCAGGGTCGTACGCAGTGGACGCAACGAAGACCGGGAGGAATTCGCCATGTCCGAGGAGACCGTCAAGTCCCGGCCGTCGGTCGAGGACGACCTCGCGGAGCTGGAGGCCGACCTCGAACTCGAGGACGACTACGAGGAGCCGGAGCCCGAGCCGCTCCCGCAACCGACCCGCGCCGAGCGGGCCGAACGAGCCGAGCGCGCGGCTTACCGCCCTGGCCGGGGCGGCTTCGACCCGGAAGCGGCGGAGATGGCGGCGCGCGCGAAGTACAGCTTCCGGCAGCGCATCGTCGTCATCCTGCTCGCGGCGGCGGTCATCACGGCCGCGATCGCCGGGTTCGTCATGCCCCTGGTCTGGTGGGGCCACGCGCTGGCCGACGTCGTGCTGGTCGGCTACCTCGTCTACCTGCGCCGCCAGGTGCGGATCGAGGAGGAGATCCGGCAGCGCCGGCTCGCCCGGTTCAACAGCACCCGCGCGCCCCGGCGGTCGGTCTCGCGCCCCGCGGCTCCGTCGCCTTCCGCGGACGACGACGAGCCGGTCGAGGACACCGAGGACGTGGACGTCGTCGAGCCGGTCCGCCGCGAGGTGGTCGAGCGCCGTCCGTCGCCGACGTCGCGGGTCCGCCGCAGCGCGGTGGTCGTCGATCTGGACGACGAGGACCCGGCGTTCGAGGAGCTCGACGAGCCGGGGACCGGGCCTTATCGGCGGGCTGTCGGAGAGTGACCCCCTCGGAGAGGTGCTCGTAGGGCACTGCTAAGCTCTACGAGCAAGAACAAGGGGCTGTAGCGCAGTTGGTAGCGCGTCTCGTTCGCATCGAGAAGGTCAGGGGTTCGATTCCCCTCAGCTCCACCCTGAAGGGCTTACTAGAACATTGGACCAAGTCCATGCCCGTTAGTAAGACTTCAACATCGTTCATGACACGAAGGGCGTCTCCGGATCCGGAGACGCCCTTCGTGTCGTCTGTGGGCAGCGCGGCGGCAGTCCCAGGATCAGGTTTGTCGCTGCTCGCGTCCTGGTGGCGCTCTTCGATTGAGCGCAGTGTGGCAAACGGCTCGCGCAAGTCGTAGGTCGTGACGTCTTCGTCCTCGATGAAGATGTGCTCGAAGAGCGCCTGGTTGAGCAGCCTCCGTTGCTCATCGTCGCAGCGCCGGTATAGCTCTTGTGGATCCTCGAGCAGGGTGAGGCACAGTTCGACAAGCCTGGCGGCTTCCGAGAGGTCCTCGGTGGTCTCGTTCAGGCGTTCGGTCAGGCGCTGGCGTTGGCGACCGATGTCGCGCAGCTTCTCTTTGATCTTGTCTTGCGGCATCGTCTCGTCGTCGCCGGCGGCCAGGTCGATCAGCTTCTCTTCCTTGGTACCAAGGTCGCGGAGCTGCGTGGTGAGCTGCTGTCGCATCAGGCGCGCGGCAGCCTGCTCGTCCTGGAGAGCGGTGGCGACATGGACTCGGACGTCTGCGATGAACTCTGGGCTGAAGCGGACAGTGGCGTAGTGGGCCTCGACAGCTTCCTCGACGTGTAGGACGTTGACGTGGGGGGCGCTACAGTCGCCGCCCTGCTTGTTCCGGCAAAAGAAGTACGTGTACTCGTAGCCGCGCGAGTTGACCGTGTGCTGGATGATCATGCGCGACGTGGTGCCGTTCTTCTGGCAGCGGCCGCAGAACAGCGACCCCTTGAGATAGTGGTGATGCACGCGTCGACGCTCCTTTGCGGCGGTTCGTGAACTGGCGATGGTCTGGACGTGCTCAAACAGGACCGGGTCGACGAGAGGTTCGTGCCGCCCGCGGATCTCCTCGCCCTCATGCATCAGGTAGCCGACGTAGTACCGGTCGCGCAGCATCAACGACAGCTTGTTGATCGAGACCCGCTTGGACGGCCGCCGCGGCGTCGGCCGGGTACGCAGGCCACGCTCGTACAACTCTTCGTCCAGGTCCGCCAGCGTGTAGTCGCCGGTCGAGTACAGCTCGAATGCCAGCCGCACGAGTGGGGCGCGCTCCGGGTCGACGGCGATCGTGCGGATCTCGCCGCCCTCGGACTTCGGCTCACGGACGTTCAGGTAGCCGAGCCGGGCGATGCCGACTGTGCCCCCGTTCCGGACCTTCTGGCCCATCTTATAGCTGATATCCGCGCCGCTGGCTTCGGACTGGTACTGGTCGACGGCGTGCAGGATGGTCTCCACCATGGCGCTCTCTGGGCTTTCGCCCATGTCAAGGATCGTGGAGACGACCCGCGTGCCGACCCTCTTCAGGTCCCGCTTCGTGATGCCCGCGTCAACGCTGTTTCGGAAGACGCGGTTGAAGTGGTAGACGATGACGTAGTCGATGTCCTTCTGGGACTTGACCCAGGCGACCATCTCTTGGAACGTTGGCCGCTTGTCGATGCTGGTGGCGGTGCGGCCCGGTTCGACGAACTCCCGGACGAGGTCGGCGTCGAGCTGTGCAGCCTTGTGTTTGCCGGCCTCGCGTTGAGCCGGGATCGAGATGCCTTCTGGGTTGTAGTCGGTGTGAACCTGTCCGGGCGTCGATACACGGAGGTAGAGCACGGCTCGCTTGCGACGACGTTCGCCAGTCGCGTACCGGGCGACGTTGCGGTTCAAGGCTTGCTCGGTCATCAGAACCTCCTTCTGGCTGGTCGTGTGATCGAGTGGGCATTCTGGCTTGCTTATGCGCGCGCCTACTAGCGTGTGGAAGACTTCAATTTGGCATCGCCGGACACGCAGGCGAGTGCAAAGTGATCAGCCATAGCCTCCCAGTCTTCATTTTTGAGTGTCGTTGCCTTGAGTTGCAGCGGGTGGTCGATGATGTGTTTTAGGCCATGTATCACGGCGAACTCCTGCACGTGTGGCGGCAGAGAAGAGTCGACGTGGATGTGCCAATGCCCATCTCTCCAGGATATTTCTCCCTGAAACGGCGTGTCTCTTCGAAGTTCTACTCCTACGCTCGGAAATTGTTCGCTGACCGTTTCCATCCAGCCGCTGTGGCTGCTCGCCAGGCGGTGCAGCAACCGGGCCTGCGCTTCCGTTGTGCCCAAGGTGTCGATGAGCGACTCTGGCACCTTTGTTGCTAATGCTCGGAGCTGTGCAAGAGTAGAAGCTTTACGTTTCGTGGCTATAGGTGTTTCTAGTCGGGTTGTTGCAGGGGTTTTGTTGCTCATAATCGTAGTATTCTCTTTACTTGCTTTCATATTTTACCTCTCTTGTCGCCGAACCGTACCTGTTGTTGATAATTCCGCAACGTCAGGTAGCGATGCGGAAGTTGCTCCGTGCTGATATATGACTGTTTCGTTGACGGCAAATGAGACGGCGGTACTCCCGAGTAGCCACGCGTGCGTATGTCTCTGCATGATGCGTTTTATAGAGGTTAAGCGGTCGCTAATAGGTCCTTGGGTCTTGCTGAAGAGCCTTGTGTCCCCAGTTCGAGTCTGGGAGGAGCCACCAAAGAAAGTACCTACTCCACTAGGGGTGGGTATTTTCTTTGGGAAGATTTCTCGCAGTCCGCGACCCGCAGATCCATCTGAATCTGCGGTTTGACGGCTAATTTGACGGCTACCACCTCTGTTATGTGCGTCTCGGAACAGACGCCCTTCAACTTTCTGCAACGCGTTTCGCTTGCTGGTGAGATCGACGTGTTCGTAGATGCCGGTTGTGCGGACGTCGCTGTGGCCCAAGATGGCCTGTATGTCCCGCGCGTGCACCTGCAGGTCTTTCTGGGTGGTGGCGTTGCTGTGGCGGAGCCCGTGGAGCGTGATCTTGCGCAGGCCGTGGCGCTCACAGATACGGACAAATGAACGTCCGAGGTTGTGAGACTCGAGAGGCCGGCCGCTACGGGTGGTGAAGACCAGTTCGTCTTCAGTGCCGATACCTTGCCAGTCGGCGCCAGTGGCGAGGCGTGCGCCGGCCTGAGCAGCGCGCTGACGCTCAAGCGCTTCGCGTGCAGTGCCAAGCAAGGGTTCGTCGCGCTCGCTGGACTCGGTCTTGAGTTCGACTTGTTCCAGCTTGCCGTCGATCCGTTGTACCTGTTGGCGGATGCGGAGCACGCCGCGGTTGAAGTCGACATCACGCCAGCGGATGCCGAGTACCTCGCCTCGCCGTAGGCCGTAGAGCGTCAGGAGTACGAAGGCGGGGTAGAGCGGGTTGTCTCTCGCGACGTCGAGGAACTGGATGATCTCGTCGGGCGTCCAGTGAGCTGCTTCCGGACGTCGGTAGCGCGGCAGCTCGACGAGACGGGCGACGTTGCGGTTGACGATTTCTTGGCGCATGGCGTACGTCAGGGCAGCGCTTAGCACCTTGCGGATCTGGTGGATCGTCGAGGGCGTTCTGCCGTCGTCGTAGAGTTCGTCGAGGAAGCCCTGCACGAGGCGGACGGATAGGTCTTGCAGGCGGTAGCGGCCGAGGCCGGGCTTGATGTAGAGCCGGACGACTGATTCATGCCGTTTGCGGGTGAGAGGACGGCGCCGCTCGTGGTCAAGCCAGAAGTCGAGGTACTCGGCCATCTTCCAGGCATGCTCGGGCCGAAAGATCCCTTGGTTCGCCTCCTGGATGAGCGCCGTTAGCTTCTTATGCGCTTCCTGCCGCGTCTTGCCGTAGACGCGAAACCGCTTGCGCTTGCCGTTCGACGTCGGGAGCGTAGCGGCGGCCTCGTAGCGACCGTCCGCTCGTAGATAGATGGTGCCCTCACCGTTCGCCCGCCGACTCATAGCGAGTCTCCTTCTTCCCGTAGCTCCGTGATGAGAGCGGTGAGGTCAGGTTCGGCAACGAGTCGTCGGCGGCCGATCCGTATGGTCTTCAGGCGTCGTTGGTTGATGAGGGCGTACACCTGCCAGCGGCTGACTCGCAGTCGCTCGCTTGCTTCGCTGATCGTGAAGAGGCGCGGCGGTTCAGGCGCTGCGGGAGTGTTGAGTTCATCATTCTCTGGTTGGTTCATATGTACCTCCCTCCTGAGATTCTTTGTTGTCATGCATGTTTATTTGTCTGTTGCAATACTCAGCTATCTTGAGACGCGTGGTGTGAGGTAGATGTCGATACCGTGCATGGACATACGGCGTGATGCTCGGTAGTTCCTGCGGCATGATGTAGCCGGCCATCACGAACAGGTCTGCTAGCGGAACGTCAAGCGCGCTCGCCAGCTGCTTGAGTGTGTCAGGGCTGGGCGCGTGGATGCTGCCTTGCTCCAGGCGTGTAACGGTCCCACTGTCGATGCCTGCTGCCGCCGCGAGGCCGCGGACGCTCTGCTTGCGCTGAGCGCGTAGGTCTCTAAGGTATTCGCCGAAACGGCGTGCAGCATCGTCAGTCATATTCACGTAGTCCTCTGTTATTTGTTCCCCTATTTTACCTCCGTTTAGGCGCAAAAACACCCATTGTTGACAATTCTGCAACAGTATTCCGATTATTAGATTTATTGGACATCTCGACGCTGCACGCTCAGCGCCGCCGCTAGCGCATGAAGACATGGAACCTCCCATCGAACTCGACAACGTCCCAGCTGGCCCGGACCGCTCGCTCAAGCCGGTCTTGGTCGAGTTTCACGAAGTCCTCGAAGCCCCAGCGCTCCTCGGCTTCCTTCATGGCTGCTTTGAACCCCTTGATCTCCGTCAGTTCGTCGACGACGTCGGTCAGGCTGGCGAAGCTGCCGATGTGGAAGTCGTTGAAGCACTCAACAACGTCGTCAGGGGCTTCACCCGGGTATAGCTGGAGGTACGCCCAGAAGGGTGCGCCGTGCTCCTGTAGTCCTTGTTCGACGGCCGTCGTGATATCTGCGGGGTGCCCGGGGCGACCAGCGGGTTGCTTGATTAGGTAGAGCCCGAGCAGATCACAGAGCTCTTTGGTCTGGACATCGCCGAACTGCGCATGGATCGCGAGTTCGCGAGCAAGTCCAAGGTGGTCGATGCTGCCCGTGACGGCGTAGTGGTGCAGGTTGCCGGGCACCGGGAAGCGGTTGGCGAGCTCGCGGGCGATGACCCGGGCGCCCCAGTCGGGGATCTTCTCGCCTACTCCTTCCGCTTCGGTGATCGCGTCGAAGATGACGTCGGCCAACGCACCCGGCTGCGGGACACTGCCGGTGAGGTCGATCTCGCCGGCTTCCAGCCGTTCGCGTCCTGGGACGCTTCCGTCCCGGTCATCAGGGTTCAGTGGATATTTCTCCAAGTGGTACCTCCTTTCGCTGTGAGGGTTGGATGTGTTTCGCTCGTCGGCCTAGCGGGAGAAGACATGCACGGTGCCGTCTGGATCGGCCAGAACCTGCCAGCTGGGCTCGGCGTCCTCGGCGACAGCCTTGTAGTCGAAGACCACATACGGTCGTATGAGCGAGTCTGTGATGTGTCGGTCAAGGTCTCGGTGCCAGCCGAGGCTTTCGACGAGGGCCCACGCCCAGGCTTCACGAGACTGGTAGCTGCCGATGTAGGCGTCGCGAAATTCGGTGATCCGCGCGCGGTCGTTGCTGACAAACCGAGCCCAGGCTGCGAAGGCGCGGCCGTGTTCGACGAGGCCGTGGGCAAGGTCCGCAATGAGCGAGCTGTCAGCGACGGTCGACAGGTCAATGCCGTCGAAGTCTTCGCTAGAACGGACTGCCCAGAGCTTGGCGCCGGGTACCGGCGAGCTCGCCAGCATCGCCTCGATGTCCGCGTCGATCTCGCTCGCCGTCTGGTTGGCGTCGATCCACAAGCCGTGCTCGATGCCGCGCTCTGTGCTGGCCAGGTCGGCGACGTAGATCCTCGGATGGCGAGGTTGTTGTCGCTCCGGGCCGAAGCTGGGAGGGCGTTCGCCGGGCTCCTCGCCGTCGGGTTCAGGTTGGTGCGGGTGTCGTTCCATTAAGTGGTCCCTCCTTTCAAGATGAGTGGTTGGTTCTGGTGGTTGGGCTCAGCGGCCGCCGGCGGATCAGGAACCCCGCTGGTGATGAGTTGGCGGAATCCCGACGTCACCACCACCTGGAAGAGCCCCGGCTGGATGGCCTTGTCGGCCGCCAGTGCGGCCCGAAGCGCGCGCTCGCGGGTTTCATCCGGGACCACCCACACGACCGCGGGGAAAAGGCCGTGTCGCGCCTGGTGCGTGCCAGTGGCGGCGTAGCGCTGGTAGACCTTCGCCTTGCGGACGACGACGGTGGGGTGTTCGGTGGCGAGGTCCGCTTCGACGTACCAGTGGTCCTCGTAGTCGCCGCTCACCGTGATGGCGAACAGATCGGGCTTTAGCCGTTCGAGCGTGCCGTGAGGGCCGGCGAAGGAGCGCCAGCAGGACGGTTCCGTCTCGATGCTGGTTACCTCGATCACGCCGGTTCGGCTGAGCTCGTGCAGTGAGACGGCGAGTTCGGCGGTGGCGAGGGTGTGTGCCGCAAACGTCGCGCCAGGCTCAATGAACCGGCGGCGGTACTTCTTGCCTTCCATCGTGCGGATCAGACGCTCGCCGGTGGCGCCGAGCTGCCAGGTGATACCGGACGATCCGGCGCGGACGCCGCCGATGCGTCGCCCGAGGCGAGCGACCAGGTTCTTCTCTTCGAGGCGGGTCAAGACCCGCATGACGGCGCCAGACGCAGCCCCGAGGCTGGCGTGGCCGCGGGCGAAGTGCAGACGCCGGATGTGGGCAGTCGAGAGGAGGCGATGGGTGCTGATCGACTGCAGGATCGAAATGTCCCGCTCCGAAAGCTGCAGCAGCAACGTGGTGACGTCCGTCGGGCTCATACGCCGTCTCCTCGGTCGGCCCGGTGACCCCCAGATTGGGGGTCAGTCCCATCCCAGGAGGGGATAGGTAGGGGGTATGACCTGCGAGGATGCGGCAGTGGGATCGACACGGAGATACGGGCGAACATACGGGTGGAGACACTGCTTCTATCGTCAGTTCGCTGTTTCATGACGTCCTCCGCTTCCGACCGATCCGTTCGATCGGTTGAGGGGCCGGCTCGAGTGCGGGAGCGACCTCGGGCTCGGCGTCTGGCTTAGAGGAGCTCGGCGGCGCTGCCTCTTCGAGCGGGGCGTAGTTGGTCTGCGACGCGGCGCGGACGACGGCCGGGTCGATCGTCGGTTGCGTTCGCGGCAGCGTCTTGATCAGGGCCCAGCCGGAGGGGTGGCCGTCGGCGACGAGGTTGGCGTAGGCATGGAACTGCGGCAGCGACATGAAGTCCTCTGGCGTCAGGTCGCGGGTGAGTTTGGCGGTGTCCCGGGCGTCCTCGTACTCCGTTGCGAACTGGATCTTGGAGCGAGCGTTCATGTCGACCGCTCGGGCAAGGGCAGGTGGGAACTGGGAGCGGAACTGGGCGGCGAGGAACCAGCCGACGCCGAGGGAGCGCGATACGGCGAGGGCGTCGGCCATCGAGACGGGGAGGTTCAGGAAGCGCGGCGCCTCGTCGATGTAGATCGTCGCTGGGTTCGTGCTCGCCTCTGGGTCCCCGGCGCGCTCCTGCGTGGCCTGCCAGATGTCCGCCACGATCAGGCTGCCGAGGAGACTGGCGGTACCCGGTCCGATGAGCCCTTCGTTGAGCGGGACGAGGACGATCTTGTTCTCGCGGAACAGATCGCGGAGCCGGAAGCGGCCGCTCCGCTGGTCGAGCATCCGGATCAGCGCTGGACGGAGCAAGAACTGACGCAGCTTATTGAGGGGCGGGGCGATCGCCGCGGCTTGTGCCTGTGGCGACTGTCCCTCGTACCAGGCCCAGAAGCCGGCCAGGGCGACGTCGCTTTGGATGCGGCCGACCTGCCGACGACGGAACGCGGGGTCGGTCAGCAGCCGAGTCAGGTCGACCAGGGTGGCCGGTTCCGTCGGTGTACTCGCTCTGGCCAGTGTGCGCAGACAGGCGGAGAAGATGTCTTGGGTCCTCGGGCCCCAGCCGTCGCTGAAGACGGCGGCGAAGACCGCAAGGATGCCGTCGACCACGACGTCGGGGTCGCGCTCGCCAACGTCGAGCGGGTTGAATCCAACGGGTGCCTGGTCGCCGGCGTTGATTTCGACCACGTCGCCGATGCGGCGTTCGGGAATCCGGGCCATGAGGTTGTCGATGAGCTGGCGCTTCGGGTCGAGAACCGCGACAGCGCGACCTGCCTCGACGTCTGCGAGGATCAGGTGCTCGATGGCCGTGGTCTTGCCGGAGCCGCTGGGACCGTAGGCAATGCCGTGGTACGTCTGGTCCTGCGGTGAGATGCCGATCTGGCGGTCGTCACCGGGCGCCGCACTGATCGCGAAAACCCGTGGACCGGAGTGCACGTTCGTTGCAGCGCGGAGCCGCTTCGGATGCAGTGGCGGCAGTCCGGGCAGCTCACCCTCGCCGATCGGCCACGCGAGGAGCCCGAGAAGTTCAGGTACCGCCAGGTGCAACGGCCAGCGCCAGGGCAGCCGCGCGCCGTCGAGCGCCTCCGACTTCTCCGGCGCGAGCGTCATCTGAACGCCGGGACTGCGCGCGGTGGAGATCGCGCTGAGCAGCCCCGTGATGAAGCGCCTCCGGCGATCGGAGTCGCTGCTGGCGGCGCCCAGCCGGATGGTGGCCCCGAAGCCGCTTCTGGAGAGTCGGTCCTTGAGGCGCTGACGCGTCTCCGCGCTGGCGGGGCGAGACCCTGCCGTGAGAGCGTCGAGCACGGTGCCGTCGGGTTCGGGGGCGTCGGGACGAACAGATCTTGGAATATGCCGCGGGCCCAAGATGACCTGGAGCACCAAGGCCTCGCCAGCATGAAGGTGGACCGCAAGCGCCGAGAGCAATGCGAGCGCGGTCTGCTCGGCTCCGTCCATGCGAAGCGGCAAGCTGGCTGACCGCAGGCGGAGTCGCCTGGCGACGTCGACGGCCGGACGGGGATCCGCACCGGACGGCGCGACGCCGGTGAGGATTGTGCCTGGCAATAGGTCACCGAGCAGGCGCCTGAGCGGGTGCACGTCGCTGGCTCGGCAGCCTAGTAAGTGCTGAGTACCGGACTCGCCGGCGCGTGCTTCGAAGACGACTCGTGGTTCGTCCCGGTCGGACGCGAGACGTTCGAGGAACCGCAGGACCGTCGAGGACTCGAGCGGGCGTGGCAGGTGGAGCTGGGAGAAGACGAGGTGACCAGCGTCAGGCGCCATGACGACCACCCTTCTGCGCAGATGGAGGCGAGTCGCCAGCGCCGGGCTGCTGGGCTGCTTGCGCTTGGGCTTCGCGCTCAGCCTCGGCCAGCGCAAGCCCGATGATGGCCTTGGAGAGCTTGCGCATATCCGGTGTGTTCCGACGAACACTACGGACCCTTAAGCGGCGTTCACGACGCTCCTTCCGGTTCTTACTCGTCTTCTTTGGGGCTGGGGTCATAGATCACCTCGCTTTCTCCGTATCGTGCTTGTGCTGCATGGATTCAACACTCGGCAACGGCTTAACTTATTACCTATCTTCGACGAAACGTCAATAATGTTTGTTTATTTAACAACGCGTGTGCAGGACATGTGTCGGTCCGCTTCGACTACCAGCGAGACCGTCGCCACCGGATGAAGACGACCACACACCAGACGAGGAAGGCGACCGCGAAGCCGGCGATCAACCAGGGCACGACCGGCTGGAGGAACGTGACCGCCAGGTTGAGCGCGATGGACGCCCCGAGCATGACGAGACTTGCATGGAGCAGCCAGGCGAGCGGGTTCTTCGAGCCGCCCTTGTCGTTCACTGGGTGTCTCCGGTCCGCCGCCGATCGCTTGGCACGGGATAACCTGGTATCACGACGTCAGCAGCAACTTCGTTGCCCCACATCGACCAGTCGGCGTTCGACGGAGGCCGGCGGCGGGCGAACAACTCAAGGTACGGGCCGGGCGAGACGCGCTCGATGAGGGCGTACTGCTCTTCCGGCTTGTGCGAGTGATCTTGGACGGGCGCCGTAAACCAAGTCGGCTGAGAGCGGAACTGGACCGGTGCTCGGCCACGGGTACAGAGCAGCAGGTGCTCCGTCGTGTTACGGAGGTACATCCCGAGGCCAAGGCGGAACTTCACCCAGGTGAGGGGTGAGCGCACCGTGAATCCCCAGGCTTCGGCGATGTCGTACCCGTCGCGCAGGGTGGCATTGGTGACCCACAGCCAGAGGTGTGCGTTGTCGTGGGCAAGGTCGCTGATCGGCATGGCCTTGATGCGCTCCAGCGTCATGAGCATGTAGTGGCGTCCGGCACCGCGTCCGCCTTTCTGCAGTACGTCCCACGGGGGATCAGCCAGGATGGTTCGGAACCGCTCCGGTGCGGTTGCGGCGACTTCGTTCGTTGTTGTCACGCATGTCTCTCCTTTCTCTTCCTGGACTGGAACCGAGTGAGGCGCCGGCCAGGTCTGTGTCTAGTTACTACGAGGAAGGGGCGGGAGGGAAACCGTCGGTTCGATCGAAGGTTCGGGCGAATGTTCGATCGAACCGACGGTGTCCTTTCGGGGTGGAGCTCTGAAGATCGACGCATCGGCCGTTCTCGATTAGTTGTTGTGGAATTGACTACGCATTAGTTTGGTAGCAGCGGAGTGCTGCCGGGCCGACGCGCGACGAGGGAGCCGAAGAGCGCCTTCGCGACAGCGCCCCGCGGGCTGTCTTGCATGATCTGCGTGACCGTCACGGCGCCGTCGATGACGCCATCCGGGACTCGGCTGCCCAGCACCACCGCGTGCACCGATCCCGGGAAGGCCCGGAGATCGGACAGCACTTGGCCCGGTTCGGCGTCGAGTAGCAAGAAGTCCGACAAGACGACCAGCGTGCTCTGATGCCGCGGGTGACGATGGGCCAGGTCGATGGCCTGATCGAGGCTCGGTGCCAACGTGCTCGAGCCGACACCGTCTTTCGGTCGGTGAAGGCCCCAGTGCAGCGACAGTATGCCGAGGCGGGTGATTGGTGATGGCCCGGCGTCGCTCACGCACGGCGAGTCGAAGTGCAGAACCGCTCCGAGCTCGCGTCGTGACCCTCGCCTGGCGACGACCTGGAACGCGTGTTTCACCTCCTCGTACCGCCGGGCGAGCGGGTCAGTGCCGCCTCGTCCGGTGACCGAGCCGGAGTCGTCGAACAGGGCGATCACCATGGTCGGTGTCGGTGACGGATGGCCCGGATCACCCAGTTCGTAGGGCGCATCGTCGAGGTCGAACCCTTTCTGATCAGCGTTCTGGTCAGGAGGTGCGCCGAGAAGTCGGCTCCGTCTGGAGGTGCTCGGCAGCAGGCGAGAGGGCAGGATCATGCGGCGCCACCTCGGCGAGGCCGCCGGCCGATCACCCCGCCCTGCTCTCCAGTCGGAAAGCCATGGCCGAGAACGGCTGGGTTCCGGACCTGGATGTGCCATGCGAGCGCCTCCATGTGCTCGGCCGCGGCCTGGCCACGGAGCGCGTACTCCTTCTCGATGGACTGAGCGACCGCTTGGCCGGCGGCGCGCAGTCGGAGCGGGCTGGAGCTAGCCAGCTGGAGATGACGGGCTTCAACGCGCCGCACACGTTTGGCCAAAGCGTCGAGCAGATCCGCAACGTCATCGGCGGCGGAGTAGCTGAGCAGCCCAGAGGCCAGCGCGGTCGCGGCTGCGAGCATGCCGAAGGTCAGCCCAGCAGCCTGGCCATCGACAGAGGCACGCAGGGTGCCAACGCCGAAGGCGATCAAGCCGACGACTGCGAGTGATAGGAGTCCGATCAGCTTGAGAATGCCCGCGCCGCCGCCTGTGCCAGCGAACAGCTGGTGGTAGCGCTTCTCATCCTCGCTCAGCTGGTCGCGAGCCTGCTGCCGTGCTCTTGCCAGGCGGATGGTTCGCAGCTCGGCGCCCGCAAGGCCGGAGCACACGCCCGCCATGCCGGAGGCGAGGGCGAGGAACAAGGCGATGTAGATGACGTCGCCGTTCATGACGGCGGCGGCCCAGACGCCGCCGGTGTCGCCGAACCACAGGACAGGCATGCCCAGCCAGTAGCGCAGCTTGGCGCCGGCTGACCGTTTGACGTGGTGGCTCAGCGTGCGGACCGCGTGCTGGTGGTCGGTGTGGGCATGACGAACCTGTCCTTCGCTCTCGGTGAGCAGGAACTCGGTAGCCGCCGCGGCGGTCGATGCCTCATCTGCCTGCGCCTGGTGTGGAGACGCCGCCGCTTCGCCAGCTGCTGACCACAGAGCAAGCTGCTCCTCACCGAGGGCCTGGTACTCGTGCTGGACGTACACCGTCCCGATGTTGTTCGGCCGCGGGCAGGCGGCCGAACCATCGAGCTGTGGCAGCGTGACGCTTGCGGCGTTCTGCTGCCAGGCTGCGGTCTGGTCCTTCTGCGCGCCGATCACGCGCTGGGGGCTCATCGGCCGGCCACCGTGTAGTCGGTGACCGAGACGCACTGCGCCGCGGACGCCTTCTTGCACAGAGCGTCGTAGAAGGCGATGAGCCCGTCCACCATTTCGGAGCTCGGCGGAGCACCCGAGATACGCCCGAGGCCCGCGACCAGCACCGATGCGCCGGGAAGCTGCGGTACGGCGACGCCGCTGGCGAGGTCAGCGGCCTCCTGCTTGGAGATGACCTTGTCGTCCAGCCGGAAACCGACGTTCTGGAAGCCATCCGTCAGCAGATAGAGGTGCAGCCGGTAGGGCGCACCGACCTGGCCGATCCACTCGTTGGCCAGCCGGTACTCCGCGCTGATGTCGCTCCCGCCGTTGGGCAGCGAGCTCGCCGTCGCGGAGTAGCCGCTCCGGATAGCGGTCATGGTGTCGGTGACCAGGGTCGGAAGCCTCTTCAGGCGGGCGTTGTCGGTCGCGCCATCGAGGTGAAGCGGCTTGTCGATGATGATGTTGGTCGCCGCGCTGCTCGAGGAGAAGACGCTGACGCGGAGACGTCCGCTGCAGATCGCGGTGGTGCGCACGACCGACTCGATGGCCTTGAAGCGCTCCTCGGTGATGGCGTCCGAGCTGCTCGAGCCGCTGCCGTCAATCTGGATGTCAGCGGCCGGCGGTGCCGCGGCGTCACAGGTGGCGAGGATCTGCTGGTCAGCGGCCAGATCGTTGTTCGGGCGAGATGCCGTACTGCAGCTCGTAAGCACCAGCGCGGCGCCGAACAGTGCAGCAGCAGCGCTCGCTCGCACTGGGGTGACGTGGGCGAGGTTCGACTTGGTGAAGCGGGACATGGAAGCTCCCTTCTCTCGATATGGGCGTGGCGTGAATTGGGCGGGGCAACGGGTGTTGCCCCGCCTAAGAACTGACTCTTATTCCGTTGTCATGCGCTTGGCTCGCCGCTTGCGGTCGACCCGAGCGCTGCGCCTTTCTTTCTCTTCGTTCCGCATGGGAAGTAGCGCGGACTGCGGATCCAATTGGTGGAGATCGCGACCCAGCTCGCACAGTTCAGTCTCTTGACGTGCAATCTCGGCGCGTGTGCGAATGCGAACGACCTTGGTGTAGCGGTTGCGGGGCATGTTGGCTCCTTGTCTGAGTTCTGGGACTTGGGATCTGACCTGATCGGGCCGGCTGTCGCTGGCCTATTGAAATCAGACAGGAGCGAAACGAAAATCAGGGCAATGTGGGTTGTGGTAGGCAAGTGGTTGGCACATATGCGCTGGTCAGGGCACTAGTGGTCTGCCTGTGGTGGTAGAGGGCAGGTCGAGTAGCGGTGTTACTGAATGAAGAAGTCGTCGCCCGGCCGCCGCAAGACGCCGTCTTGTGCCTCAAGGCTTCGTTGAGTCGTCCGGGTCGTCCTCGGGAGCGCGCGGGTCGGGATAGCCGAAGAAGTCCTCGAATGATGGAGGCGTGACGACGCGGTTGGCGTCGTTGAAATCCTTCATCATCTGAACTTCGTCATCGGTCGGGTTTTCGGGATTGTGCGCGAAGTTCTCGATCGGTTGATCAAATATGGTTAAGTATGCTTTTTGGACAGCTTCGAACTCTTCAAGTTCTTCGAGGGTCGGAAATTTGTCGCCAGAATCTAATTTGCCGCGCTCGGGGGTGTCGGAGCCAGAAGTGTTTGGTGCGTATTCACTCATATATAATTTTCTCTATATTTAGTTATAGCACAGTTTAATCGCTATTGTCGACGATTCTGCTTCTGTGCTGTACCCTCCATCCGTCAATGACGGGTGGAGGGTGGAGTGTCTGACGACGCTGGTAACGAAGATCAAATTTCTCGGCTGCGGTCAGCGCTCGAGGCTTTAACGCAACGTGAGGGCATCTGGCGCCCGGACTTGATGGAGCTCCTTGCTGGAAGGCTGCACATACTGTGCGAAAAGTGGCGAATTGATCTTGATAAGCCACTGAAGGTTGTCCGGGACGTGTTGACAGCAAATCTGGCAGCGCAGATCAAGCAGTTGGAGCCCAGAGGCGCTCGTCAACAGCTGACGGTAGACCAGCGCCGCGCTCAGTACACACATGCGCTTCTGGTGAGCTTCAACATCCTTCCCTTGGAACAGCTCCGTGGACTTGGCCTGGGCGAACGTCGACGTTGGCTCGAAAGCGACGCTCGTCGCTTGCTGAAGATCGCATCTTCGACTGCAAAGCGGGAGCTGGAACACGCCATCGAGCAGATAGCACGGTCACTTGCCTCGGGAGCCGTTGAGCGTGCCGACGCCGGAGCAGACGGTGTCTACCCGTCTTCGTCGACTAATGGTGCCGAAGAGCCGGCGGACGTCGAGATCGCGACTGTCGCGTTCCCCGACCTACGACCTGGCGTGGGGAGCCCGAACAATTCGGATACGTCCGTGCACGCTGCTGGCTCGGAGGGGGCACAGCCGCCTCGGATCTCCGGGGTAGAACTCGCTGACACGCGAGACGTGGCTCGACCGGCTCGAGGTTGGAAAGGAAAGGTTGGCCTCAGTGTTCTGGCCGTGGCCGTGGTCGGCGTCCTAGCTGCTGGTCTCGTCGTGTGGTCGCCATGGAAGTCTCCAAGCTCGGGGGTGACCTCGTCGTCGCAATCTTCGCCATCGTCAACGGCTGCCGCTGCGCCAGCTGCCGCTAACGGCTGCACGGACGCCCTTTGCCTGACAACAATGTCTTGGCCGAGGTTTCGAGGTTGTGATGGTGCGACGAGCGTCGCTATGTCACCAGGGGGGCCAGACTTTACTGCTTTCGCCAGCGCGTCGGACACGGGGAAGGATCTGGCCGACGCATCGGCAGGAGGGGCTTCCTGGAAGGAGGGGCACCTACAGTTGCTTCTTGGTGGCGTGGACGAGCGGCCTACCGTAATCCAAGACATTCGTAAGAGCAAGATTGAGCGCCTGCCGGCGGGGCCTAAATGGGTCTACACCCCGCAGGGCGGCTGTGGAGACACGTACGAGCGTGTGTTCAATTTAAACCTTGACAAGGGAACTGTCGTGGATGCGGGCCGCGTGGGAAGCCCCGAGGCTGCGACGTCGACGCCCAAAGCCGAGCCGCTCGGTCGCTCGTTCTATGTGACCAAGTCGGAGCCCGCGGAAGTGCGAGTCGACGCGCTTAGCTGCCACGGAAACTACAAGTGGTCTCTTGATGTTCTCTACGGGAGGCCCGGCGAAACACCGCAGGTGTATACCGTCGGCCCGTTCCTTTCGATGGGGCAGTCAGAGAAGACGTCTTTCTACACGGATTCGGCTGGTCCGGGCACCCCGCCGCAGCTGACACCTTCCGCTCCGAATGACTCTATGTGCCGGTAGCTAGCCTGGTCTCGCGTCTGGAGAAGATCTTGAAGGTTCTCATGCGGCGGGTGCTCGTATCGGCTCTCGTGCTCGTTGCCGCTGCGGCGTGCTCGGCCGGTGGGGGTGCTGGAACTAATGCGGCACCGTCGAGCCCTTCGATCAGCGTCAGCTTCGACATCAACAAGTGCAAGTCTGCGAAACCTGGCCCAATCGAGTTGCCCTCTTCCGGTCCGGCGTTGACCGACGACACAGGCTGCGCAGTCGAGAATCCGGAACTTGTTCAGAAGGTCTACCATGAGCTTGAAGCTGGAGACTTTGATGCGCTGATGAAATATGGCGGTCCTGATCGGTGGCTATGGAATTATGAGAAGCAGCCGGAGTTGTTGGCGCAACCTGATGTTCGAGCCAGAGTTATGAAGTCAATGACTGTGCACCCGCACTGTGACGGTGGGTGCACCTATCCGGGGTTTACTGTCACGGGTTGGGATAGTGAGTTGGCCCGTTATGACGCCCAGCTGTTAGGAGTTGATCCTGCGGCGGTGCCTGATCCCACCGCGCAGATTCCGGTATATACAAGTACATTCCCAGATTGTGCGTGCGACTGGTTAGGCGTCATGGCGCCGAGTAATTCCCGTGATTGACGTGCAGTAAGTTGCGGAAGCGTCTGCTGTGATGCCGTTGGGCTCACGGCAGACGGCTTCCGCTGGTGAGCTCGCTTCGTTAGGCGAACTCTCCGTTCACTCGGAGGGGGGCGACGGCTTCCCACGCCGTGATGGCGCCGGGCTCGCTGCCGCTTCGGCGCTCTTGCTGGGCTTGGCGCTTCCTTCGCCGAAGATGGCAGCGATCGCTGCCTGCTCCGTTCGAGCCTTGCGCTCGATCTCGGCCCTGACCACCTCGGCCTTCTTGAGGATGACCGGGTCGGCCTTGGTCTTCTCGATCCAGTGCTCAAGCGCGAGACGGATCTCTTCGGTTGTGCTGCGCCCGGTGAGTTGGGCGACGATGTCCAGCTGTGCGCGGAGATCCTCCGTGATGCGGACGGCCAGCGTCCTTAGCTGGCCTGCCCCCGCGGCTGCGATTGGCTCGCTCATGGCGAGTACCTCCTCGGTGAGTTGCGGCCGGCGAACCTGGTGGTTCACCCGAAAGGCCGCAGGACGCCGACGAGGTTGGCTTGCGATCGCTGGTGATCAACGCTCCTATTGATCACTCACTTTGGGTAAATTGGCAACCGTATGTCCGCCAATGTTGCAAAAATCACGGCAATTGGATCTGCTGTAACATTGATGTGTGCTTGGGTGGCGCTAGGGGCATTTACACGGTTACTGATCGATGAGGTGGAGCATTGAGTGGTCGGCCATATAACGGTGATCAAAGCGGATCATCCAACGTGGAAGCTCCTTTGGTCGCCCGTCGCCCGCGTCGAGTTTGGCGCTGGCTGAAAACTCCTCATGGAATCGGTGCTGCGGCAACGTTGACGGCAGCTCTTGTTGCCTTCGGGGGCGCCTGGCTTGGTGCTCGTCTCTCTGCGGATGCATCGTTGGAGGCAGCGAAGGCCGGCCTTCAGGCGACCAGCTCGCAAATTTCCGATCAGCACTCATCGGCTGACCGACAAAAGCGTGCCGACGTTTATGTCTCATTTTTCAAGGATGGCCAAAGCTTTGTAGATTCTTCTGTGAAGCTTGGGCAGTGTCAGCGCGAGGCTGGATCAGAGGCGACGTCGGTTGCGGATTCCCACCCCGGTCCTGACCTCTGCGCCTCGCAGGGTGAGCGTCGGGACGAGGCGGCGCGGACTATGTATGCCGATTTCGCGCAGTTGTATGTGTGGGGCACGGCTGAAGGTGTCGAGTCGGCTCAGGGCGTCATGTCTAGCATGGGGACGCAAGATCCGTGGTCATCGTCAAATTTTCCGCATTGCGTCGGATGCTCACCAGACCAAGCCAGCAGTAGTGAGGCAAGTGAAGCGTGGCGGGGCTTCTTGTCGATGATGTGTCGGGAACTACCAGCGGCTGGTTCGCGAGTGGGCTGTTAGCCGGTGCCCAACGGTCGAGGCCGGTCGGTAGGGCTACGTTGATCTCTCATAGGCAAGGGTCGTGCACTCGCACGGCCACTCTCCGCTGCGCCTGCACGGGCGCCTGCACCCCCTGATCACGCGCCGCAGCAGCGTCTGGAGATCACTTGAGCGCATTCACCCCAACGTGTTGACGGTGTCATGTATCTGTCCTTGTCCGTTCGAATATGCGTAGCGGAGCCACTCGATAGTGTGAATCCGACTGCGGCAAAACGGTGCTTGACCAGCACTTAGTCACGCACAATCACCTTGCCGACCGCTCGCCGTTCGGCAAATACCGGTCGGCGCATTCTTTGCGATCTGAGCCGTTCTACTCGTCGGTAGGCATGCTGGTTCCGCCAAGATGACCTCAGCGTCGCCGGGGCAACCCCGGCAGACGCAAACGCGGCCCCCAGCTGTCACTGAGGGCCGCGTAGTTGTCCGCAGGCCCTATCCGACACGCAAAGATCGAGAGAGGCAACGAACATGTCGACGTTACCGCCGCGGGGTGGCGACATGCCAGAGCGACGATCCCCCGATCGGCTCACATTCACTAATGATCCGAACGTCGTCGGCTTCAACGAGCTCTTCGAGGCTGCCGCCGAGCCAGTCGTTGAGGCTGCTCCGGCGAGCATCGTCCTCGGGCCGGCCTGCCGCCGGGCGCGCCCCGACCGTTACCAGCAGACGGAAACGCCGCATCCCCTCTGGGAGCTGCTTCGGCAGGTGGTGTTCGGCGATGCCAAGCACGCCTGGCGATCGGCAGTGCTCCTGGTGGTGCTCGGTGCCGTGGTCTGCGGCATCTTGCTGGCTGGGTCCGTAGCTTTGACCGCGGCTGGTACTGCGCTGGTGGGCCTGGTTGCGCTGCTGCGACTGAGCCGCTGGCAGGCCACCAGGGTGCGTCTCGGCTGATAGCTGAGGCGGTAAGAAGAGGTGGGCGGGATCCGGGGCTGAAACAAGCAGCCCCGGATCCCGCCCGGCTCACATCCCCTGTGCTGAATATCCAAGCGGGTGTCCGCGTGCCTGGACACCGCCGACGGCGTTGGGGCGACGCTCAGATGGGTACGTTCGTCGTGTCCCTGCGTGAAACTGCCTGTTAGTCGCCGTGGTCGCGGTTGATGTGCGTCTTCAGGACGGTCTTGACGGCGTCGGTCACTGGCAGCTCGCCATCGAGCTGAGCCCACTGGTAGACGTCGTGCTCATGCAGTTCGATCGGCCTTGTCGCGGTGACATCGACGGCGAAGTTGAACTGGCGGCTGGCCTTTCCACTTCCCGACGTGTAGTCGAAGCTCCCGAGGTACCGCCTGACCGCCGAGACGTCGAGCCCTGTCTTCTCCTTGATCTCGCAGATGAGCGCGTCGTCGAGCGCTTCGCCCGGTTCGACCTTGCCGCTGGGCAGCTCCCAGAGTCCGTCCATGAAGTCGTCGGCGGGCCGGCGAAGCAGCAGAACCTCGTCCTGAGACTGCACGACGGCGCCGACGACGAATTGCTGGATGCCCGCGGCAGTGGCTTCTGAGACGAGCTTCCGAAGAAGTGCCGAGTCGACCAATGCCTTATCCCCTGAAGCTCGTGGTGGAGGTCGACCACCTTACGGAAGTGTGCGGCGCATCGACGGCGAGTGAGCTGTTCTGCTCCCGATACCGGGCTGGCCGGTTGCCCGTGTCGTCGCAATCAGCCAGTACGGGGATGCCACCCGGACGCGGGAGTTCGTCCGGTCCCGCGCTACAAGGGCAGCGACCACTGCTTGTCGGTGGCCGGGAGGGACACGGCCTGGCCGCCGTCCGGCGAAACCGTGATCGTGAAGTCCACGGGGTGTGGCTGGTCCAGGCGGGTCCAAAGCTCGTGCGCAGCCTCCAGCTCGTCCCATAGGCGCCGGTCTCCGCCCTGGGTGACTTCGCGCTCGTCGTCGTTGGCGTCCACCTCGACCCGCGCCCACGACTCGCTGCGCGGTTCGGTGAGGCAGAAGTACATCGGGCCACCCTTTAGCCTGATTCGGCCAGCTCGTGTTTTGGGCATCGACAGCTGCGCAAAGAGGGCGAACTCCCAGGTGCGCAGGGCAGTAGGGCCGAGGACGGTCCGCCGGTGTGGGCCTGGAGCGCTCACGGCGCGAGACGCAAGCTCAGGCAACTCGTCGAGCTGCTCCTGCTCACTGCGAAGCGGCATGAAGTTCACCTGCTCCGGCAGAAAGCGACCGCTCGCGGACCCATCGTCGTTCACGGTGAAGCGAGCGAGGTTGCCGGCGAAGTAGCCACGCAGGTCGGTCAGGATCGTGCCGCCGGGCCGCACCTGGCGTAGCCAGGCCGGTGGCACCTTTCGCAGGGACGCCGTGGCGATGATCCGGTCGTACTGCGCGCGGGCCGGATAGCCGAGGTAGCCGTCGGCGACCGCGAGCGTCGGATGCAGACCGAGGTGATCCAGCCGTCCCTGCGCCTCGGCGACGCACCGCGGGTCGATATCCACCGAGGTGACGGCCTCCGATCCAAGACGGTGAGACAGCAAGCCCGCCGTCCAGCCCGTTCCGGTACCGACCTCCAACACGGCGTCCCCTTCGGTCGCCAGGCTGGACTCCAGCATGATCGCGACTACCGAGGGCGCCGAACACGATGTCGTGGCCATCTCACGCTCGTCGAAGATCGTCAGGAGCGCCTCATCGTGGTAGACGGCGTGCAGCCACTCATCCCGCTGGGCGCTGTCGACGACGTCGAGGGCATGACCGCCCAGGTTGTCCGGCAGGGTGAAGCGCGGCGCGAACAGGTGGCGAGGAACGTCCTCGAACGCGGTTCTCCAGGCGCGTTCGGTCAGCTTTCCGGAGCCCACCAAGCGCTCGACGAGGGCGTGGTTGAGGTCGGCGGCCTGCTGGCTGAGTTTGCTGTCCAGCTCGATCGCGTCGGTCACTGATCTTCTCCTACGAGTAGCGCGGCGATCGCATTCGCGATGGGGAGGGCCGTCGCGTCCTCTATCCAGCCCCATTGCCCGCTGGGGTTCAAGTCGACGAAGTAGTGCGTGTCGTCGGCGGTGACGACGAAGTCGGCCGCGGCGAAGGTCAGTCCGAGTTGCTCGGTCATCGTCAGGAGCGCGGACTCGACGCCTCCCGGAAGGCGCACGGGTTCGTAGCGCAGAGCCTGGTAGTCCGCGCGCCAGTCGAGCAAGTCGCAGGCGGCCTCGTCGGCGACGAGGATGTTCGCTGCGAACACGCGCTTGCCGACAACGGTTGCCCGCACGTCCCGGACCTTCGGCACGCGTTCCTGGAACTGGTGGGCCGTGAGCCCAACCCGGTCGTCGGACATGTCGGCGACCGTGACCGGTGTCGTGTAGACGAGCGACACACGCTCTCCGTCAGGGACCGAGGCGCCCGAGAGCGTCTTGTAGACGACGGAGCCGCCCAGGCGATCACTGAGATCGGCGGCGTCGTCGGGGACGTTGGTGATAGCGGTACGCGGGACGGCCAGTCCGCACGCCGCGGCGGTGACGAGCTGGAGCGGCTTGTACTCCGCGTCCGCGGCCTTGGATGGGTGGTTTACCCACGTGCATCCCGGCAGACTCATGAGGAGCCCACCGACCGCGCGGCGGGCCTCCCGCGCGGCGAAGCGCTGTTCGGCGTCGTTCATCGACGGCGGGAAGGTGAACGCGGTCGGCCTGCGGACATACACGCTGCGGATGTCGCTCAGGCCGACCGAGCCCTCCGGGCTGCGAATCTCACCGTCCCAGGAGCCATCGAACCAGGCGCTCACGCTCAACGAGAGCGGGAAGTCGCCGGTGTCCGCCCGGAATACCTTCGCGTTCCGGTGCTCCAGCTCCCGAACGACGAGATCTGCTGACGTATCGGTCGGCTCTGTCAGCACCAGCACGGTGCTGGCGGCTTGGCCTGGTTCGGAGTTCATGGTGTTGCCAGCCCTCTATCGATGGTCAGGTCAGATGTCGTTGGCGGTGTCGTAGCGGGTGTCTCCCTCGTCCTGACCGTCTGTGGACTGCTCGGTGACGCTTTCGGTGGCCATCGTCAAACCGCCCTCCCCGGGATGGGTGAGTATGACGACGTTGCGCGGAATGGGTGCGGTCCGCAGCGTCAAGCCGAACGGGGTGACCTCCGTGTCCGAGACGGGCTCCGCTGTCGGAACGAATCCCCGGCGGACGCCGAGTCCGAAACGCTCATCTGCGTCGGTGAGTGACATACGGGTCGTCATTATCTGCTTCTCCATTTCGCTATCACCGCGTCGTTTTCGGCGCAGTGTCTTGGACAAGGCCAGTCGGCCGGACCAAGACCGGCCGGCCCATCTCGTGGGGAACTCTGGAGTCCGGAGCGGGGGCCAGAACCTGGAAGGGCGCGTCCGCCTGGCCCGGTGCGCCGATCGTGAGCACGGCGCGAAGCGTCCAGAGAGGCTCCGCCCCGTACTGCCAGGAGACCACCGACGGGCGGAAGACGTCGGTGCCAGGGAAACTCGGTGTCCGGTACGCGGTGGCGCGGCGCTCGTCACGGATGATGAGGACGTCGGTGCACGTCGGCCAGCGGCACGTCGCCGCGTACAGGTCCGGCGCGTCCGGTCGCCCAAAGAGGTAGAGCGTCCACTTGCGGCGGCGCAGCTCGGCGAAGAGGTCGTCGAGGGAGAACCCGCTCGTCATCGGTGAACTCCGGCGAGCGGATGTAGCCGGATAGCAGCAGCGGCGTTCCGGGTGGCGACACGGCGAGACGCGTTCTTCGACGACGTGCCCAAACCGCTGCGCTGCAAGAAGACGATGGCCACGATCTCTAGAAGCCTTCGCGCAACCGGTAGGCCTGCCGAACGGTCTCGCAGGGCCAAGCCGCGGTGCAGCAGGCGCACTCGCCGCTGGCCGGGTCCGGCTCGTGCAGCACGAACGTCAAGGTGATCAGGCTGTAGAGCTGCGCAGGCTCGGGGATCCGCTCGTTGAGCGTTGTCGACAGATGGTTCAGCCGTCGTTGCCATGCGCACGACGCTCGTGGGCCGCTATGCAGGTCGATCGTTCGTACGGCCATGCCGACCGCTCCGTCCACTTGGGTTCGTCCTGGGCGGCATCCGACGCCGAGGGCTCGTCACCGCAGGTCACGAGGGACTCCTGGGAAGGAAACCTGCGGGCCCTGGAGGTGGGAAGGCCATCCCAGCGCCGGTTGCCGCTTCTGATCTTGGGCGACGGCGTCAGAGGATCCCAGGGCGAAGATCGGGAAAATTGGCGCAAAAGACCGGCAACCACAGCGGGTTGACCTGCGGTAATGTGGCCAGGCGGCACGGACCGCATACGGAGGGGTACGTATGGTCGCCAAGCGCGACGAACTGGCACGGGTACGGCGAGCAGCTGGCTACACGCAGGAACGGCTCGCTGAGGCGCTCGCGGTCGACGTCAAGACGGTTGGCAACTGGGAGTCCGGTAAGACCGAGCCGCTGCCCTACAAACGGCCGAAGCTGGCCCGGCTGCTCGACATCACCGCAGACCAGCTCGAGGCGCTACTCGTCGAGGGTTTGGTACGGCCATCCGAAGCATCCGGTTCGGCCGGCCCGCTTGGGTGGATGGAGAACCCGACGCCGCTCAGCCTTCGGCAGCGTCTCGAACAGGTACAGCGCGACTACGACACAGCGCCGTCGACCAGCCTGCTTGCGATCGCGTCGCAAAACCACGGCCAGATCGGGTACCTGCGCCGGAACGTGCGGGCGACGCGGGACCGGCGCGAGCTGGTGGTTCTCGAAGCGGAGAGCGCCATCCTCATGGCGCAGCTAGTTTGGGACGCATCGCAGCGCCAAGACCACAAGACACCGCGGACGTACCTTGAGCAAGCCGTCGAAGCGGCCGGACGCAGCGGTGACAAGGTCGCTGAGGCATACGCCCAGCTACGGATCAGCTTTCTGTCGCTCTACGGGGACAAGGCGCCACAGGACGGGCTGCTCGATGCACAGCGATCGGCTGACACCGCCGCGGATGCCAGTCCGGCGCTCGCAGGGTTGGCGCTGCTGCATGTCGCCGAAGCGAACGCCATGCTCGGCGAGCGTGCCGCTTGTGACAAGGCGCTCGACGACGCTCGGGCTCAACTCGACCGGGTTCACGATGTAGACCTGGCGGCTGACTACTTGACGTCGGCCGAGATCGATCGGATGGCGGGGTCCTGTTACCTGTTCCTCGGGTTGCCGGACCAGGCCGAAGTCATTTTGCGGCCGGCGGCCAGCGCACTGAAGAACAAGAAGAAGTCGCAGGCGATCGTGCTCGGCAACCTGTCGCTGGCGTACATCCAGCGCGGCGAGCTGCAGGCCGCGACGACGTCGCTTCATCAGGCAATCGATGCGCTTGAGACAACTCGTGGTGGTGGGGGACTGACGGTCGCGTTCGAGGCAGGTCGCAAGCTCCGACCGTGGCGCCAGGAGTCATCCGTACAGGACCTGAACGACCGGCTCTTCACGCTGATTGCCTCACCCTGAACCGGGTACAACTGACGCATGGACGTTGACGACGCGAAGCGGGCAGTGCGAGAGCGGGTGTGGGCCGCGCTGGATCAGGCTGATGCCGTCGCGCCGCCTGGGGCAGCCGGACATATCCCCAGCTTTGTTGGCGCTGACCTGGCTTCTCGCCGTCTCGAGGAACTGGACATCTGGCGTCAAGCCGCAGTCGTCAAAGCCAACCCCGACAAGGCGCAACTCCCCGTTCGTGAAGCTGCCCTCCGCGAGCAGAAGCTGCTCTACATGGCAGCGCCCCGGATTGCGACGCCGGAGCCGTTCTATCTGCTCGACCCCGCGAAGGTCGGCGTCGACGCCGCAGTAAGTAAGCGCGCTGCCGAGGTCGCGCCCACCGTCGGCCCAGCCACCATGCAGCCGGTTGACATCGTGGTGTGTGGCACGGTCGCGGTCGATCGCCGTGGCGTCCGAATCGGCAAGGGGGCCGGCTTCTCTGACATCGAGATGGGGCTGCTTGCCGAGGTCGGACTGCTTGGACCGCACACGACGATTGTGACGACGGTGCACCAGCTGCAGGTGGTCGACGACGAGCTGCCCGAGACGGAGCACGACTTCCGCGTCGACCTGATCGTCACACCGGATGAGGTGATCCGCTGTGAGCCGTCGCCGCGGCCGCCGGGCATCATCTGGGAGCACCTCAGTGCGGAGAAGGTTCGCTCCATTCCGGTGCTTGCGGCTCAACAAGAGCAGCGCGCGTAGTAGGCGGCCCGTTCACCGAGCCAGGTCTAAGCGCTCGAGGATCGCCACGAGGGTGGTCCCCAGTGCTGTTGCCACCTGGTGCAGCTCGACGACATCAAGCCGTCGCTCGCCGGTCTCGTATTTGCTCACAAAGGACTGCGGCTCATCCAGCCGCTCGGCGACCTGTACCTGCGTGAGCCCGGCTTCCAGTCGCAGCCCCCGGAGGAGGGCGCAGAGGCGCTGGTACTCCGCAGAGTAGATCGACTTGTCCACGATGGGTAGCGGACCGTAACCCTTGCCAATATCCCAAAATAGGATATTGTCGCGGTCGGTCGAGGGAACCGGCCGTTTACCAGCGCTTTTGGCGGGAGGTGACGATATGCAGAAGACCACGTTCGGCGGCGGTGGCACCGGTGGAACCGGCGGCTGATCCGACCGCGCAGACGAAGAAGCGCGAGGTCCTGGACGCTGTACTCGTCCAGGACCTCGCGTTTTGCTATTCAACAGGAAAACAAAGATTGGTACAATAAGGGGCAGATGAATCACCTGCTCGACCAGCTCTATAAGGCAAAACTCCGGCTCGCCGGGTTGGTGACTGCACTCCTCGGTGTCGCGCTGATGGTCGTATCACACCGCGTCGACACGATTCCCGTCCTGAGCTGGCTCGTCGGCTGGCCCACCGGCGAAGTCGGTAGTGCGCTGCTGAGCGCCGGTGTCATCGCGGTCATCTTCGAGTACTACGCGCGCAAAGAGACCGCGGCCCGTACGAACGAACAGCTCCGCCACGCCATCCGGCAGGAGGCGCCGGCCATCCGCGACGCCGTTCTCGACAGCTTCGCCTTCGAGCCCGAGACGATGCGGAGCATCGCGTCGGACGAGACGCTCGACAAGATCGCAACGAACGCCATCGGGCTCCGACTCGGCGACGCGGAGCTGGCACGTGATGCCTACGCTGACCTGCGCGAACAGGTCATCCGCTCGCCGGAGCGGTGGCGCAACGTCGACGTGTCGGTCTCGCTCAGCCCCCGGGAAGGTGGCCCGGCGAAGGGCAAGGACTCGATGTTCGTCGCCACGATCCGATGGGAGTATGAGGTTCGACCGTCTAGTTCGACGCTGCGGTTCGTGAGCACCAGCGATCAGGCTGAGTATCAGGAGCTGCTGCGAGATCCGACGGTCGCCGGCCAGTGGATGTTCGAGAAGCTCGGGGCTCTCGACGCGAGCTCGCATGACACCTTCGAGCTCGTCCAGCTCACCGTTGACGGTGTCGAACGACCGGTGCGGAGGGCGCTCCGTCGTGGCACCCAGGTGTACACGGTTGCGCTCGGCAAAGCTGCGACGACCGGCAACGAAGTCACCATCTCCTACACCTACCGGATCCTCGCCCAGCGGCACGGGCATCTGCTGTACCTCGACCTGCCGCGGCCGACCAAGGGACTGCACGTCCAACTCAGCTACGGGCAGGCGGACATCCGGTACGTTAATGTGTTGGACTACTTCGCGAGCCCGGATGCCTCGCGGGTTGAGCGATCGCCGAAGACGGCGCCAGCCAGGACGATAGACGTCGGCTTTGATGGTTGGGTGTTCCCGCGGGCTGGGGTGGCGTTCGTGTGGGTCCTCCAAGATGAACTAAACCCCACGGCATCGGGGGTCGGAATCTCAACCAGGGTTAGATAAGGGCGCTTTGACTTATGTGCCGTGGAATATTCAGCCACCAAGACGCGGCAGATCGTGCCGGAGCGGGAACGTCAGGGTTGCCGCGGACTCGCAGCAGCATTCTGTGGTTCCGCGCAATACCGAGTGCATATACGATGCGTTGCAAAATTGTCGAACGTATGTCTGATTTATCTCTTAACCACTTCGCTGTATGAAACGCGAGTGCGCGCTCCCAGTACGCGTCTTCGCTTTTGTTATCTAGGTGTCCGATTACTCGGGCTGCCATTGCGTGAGTTGATGCGGGCAAGCCCGAAGAGACTAAGAGTCGTTCGACGAAGCGGCGCCCTGGTGCACCGCCAAGGAAGCGAAGTGCGTAGATCATAGCCTCAGCTTGATCTTGATCTTCTCTCAGTCTTCCGCTAACCAATTCTTCGATCAAGACATCTGCCAGCTGGGCGCCATACGGCGTCACGGCGACTAGCTTCGCTGTGTACATCCTCACGTCCGCTATAGGGCTAAAAAGTATCTCATCGACAAGTATGGGCAGTTGTTTATCGGTGAACCCGCCGACCCCAGTCGGCATCCTAGCAATCGTAGAACTGGTAACGCGATCGACTACTGCCTCTGAGAGGTCGTTGTTGGCCAGGCGTCCCTGCGTGAGTACCTGGGAGAGAGCCAGGTCGTCTGCTGTAAGTCGCGGAAACTTCCGCACGAACGAACGCTGATGAGCGGGGGACATTCGCAGAAGCTCGCCTATAAGAAGCCGTGTGTCATCTTCATATATGTTCGCCTGAAGAAGTTCGGCAAGAATGTTCATTACGACGGTGAGCTGGGGCTCGGTGAAATGTCTGTACCGAATCTTCCGGACGCAGGCTAGAAGAGCCCCGTAAAGCGCCTGACTGTTGGTCGGGCTCGTCAGTTGACGTATCACCTGCGTGCTAGCGTCTGGATGACGTGTACCCTCAAGAGCACCAACGGTCTCTCCGAAGATCTGACCAGATCTATCTCGTCCGAGGCTACTTGTGGCGTCAACCGCGGCCGCCTGAGAAGCCGGGTGCGCTAAGAGGCGGTTAAAGGAGGCGAAACGCGTCAACCAGACCCGGTCTGAGATAATTGTTTCGGATACGAGCCTCTGAGTGATCGAACTCCAGTCCAGTGATTGGGTAGCCTCATGAGGAAGGGTCACCGTGAGTGCAATAGTGAGTTCTTCCCAGTCTGCGGCAGTCATAAGTTGATCAGAATGAACTTGCTCGATCAGCTGGTCGACCCGTAGGAGGCTGCCTCCCTCATGGTTCGGGCGCACCTGAAGTGCATTGGCACCGTCTCCGATGGGGGAGACGTACCAGTACATCGCGTCGATCATCGAGGTCAGAATTGTAGGTACTAGTCCAAGCACTTCTTCATATCGCTGTACCGCTGCGCGCGGAACGCGAATACGATTCGTCTCCCAGCGTGAGACCTTGCCCTGGTCAGCTGGTTCGGGCCAGCATCCGCCTCTGAACGCTGCGGCAAACGTACTAAGCCGATGCCAACGTTCGTCCTCCGAGTACAAGCGGTTGACGCGAAGAAGCCACGCTGCCCTATGTCGTTGGACTGCCATGGCGCCCGAGGCGACCGGCTCCAGCTCTGTGCCGTACGGCCGGCCGCGACGCGCTCCTCCCGTATCACGCGACGTCATGTCACAGATTGTAGCGGGGTCGACGCCGGTCGGAGCACTGCAATAAATCGGCGTAGAGGCAGGGCTGCGCCCTATCCTCTACGGAACCGCTAGCCACCGACTACCTGCCTTCCTAACGCGCCAACGATTAACGCCAACCGAGGATGTGTCGCCGTGACCAGCACGTTCGCCAACATTGATCTTATCGCCAGCAACCTGCCGAAAGTAGGCGAGAACCGAAGGCTACGATCTGTGATCATCGCGGAAACAGATTTCAAGATCGACGGACGAACTGGCGATCTGTTCGAGAAGATCGACCTTGCCGGATGCGCGGAGCGTGAGGCATGCCGTCTCGCGCCGGCTTGGGCTGCGGCCCTTCCCGAAGGTGTTCAGCGAGCCGTCCTCATGTTCGCTCGACTTCACCTGGCCGACGCCCTGGTGATTCGTCGGGTCCCGCTCGGCCGCATCGCCGAAGATCGCACGCCGGTCGTGCACGGCGAGGCGAGGCGTCTCGGCGGTTTCGAGGCAATGTGTTTAGCGATTGCGTATCTCTACGGGACGCCTGTTGGGTATGCGACTCAGCAAAAAGGAAGGATGATCAACGACATCGTTCCGCTTCGACAACAGGCTCACGTTCCCAACCACAGCGGCGGGTTTACGGAAAAATTCAAGTTTCACAGCGAGGATGCCTTCATGGCCTCCCCTCCCAACTTCATCCAGCTCGGATGTGTTCGTAATCCGACCAAGACTCCCCTAACTGTCTCCAGTATTCTACCTGGTGATATCGATCCGGAATCGTATGCTGCCTTGCGGGGCAGCCGGTACCGCATCGGAGTAAACCCAGGGCAAGGGGGTACCCAGTTGGAGCCCTATATTGGTGCCATCCTGAGTAGCGAAAATGCGCGGCCGAGTCTCCGCTTCAACGACGCCGAGACTGCTTGTCTCGAACCTGGTGATACGACCCTGACGTCGTTCGAAGAGGCGCTCGATCGGAACGCGACTGACGTTAACCTCGAGCCGGGTGACATCGTCATCGTTAACAATAGTAGGTTGGTGCATGCGCGACGACCGTATGCTGCGAAGTGTGATGGAACCGATCGATGGTTGCTCCGACTTGTTGTCTATCGTAGTATAGATACGGTGCAAGAAATGATTCCGGATGTCGAGTTTCCCATCCTGCACCCAAAGGCCATGAAATGATTGAAACCAGACTTATTATCGCTTGTGACGGCGAGCAGCTATCTGTCGTCCGTACCTCGAATGGAAAACTTGACTCTCCGTGTGTCGTTCTGTTACATGGCGCTGGTCGAGCGAACAAGGAGAGAACTCTCCCGCTGGCCAGAGATCTGGCTGATGCGGGAGTCGATACAATCAGTTTCGACTTCTCTGGTCACGGCTACAGTACTGGCGCTTTAGAGAAGTTGAGCCTTGAGCGGCGCCTCAGACAGGCGCGCGGAGTGATCGAGAATCTCACCAGCGATGAGGTTGGCCTATTTTTAATCGGGTTCAGCATGAGTGGTCAGACTGTCGCCGACTTGATTCAGGTCTACGGTAGCCGGATCGAGCGCATTGTGCTCTGTAGTCCGGCAGTTTACAGCAGGTCGGCTTGGCCGTTGGCCTTTGGTGATGGATTTACTGACGAGATCCGTATCCCGGACGGATGGCGAAATAGTAGTGCCCTTCAGAACCTCTCTAAGTTCACTGGGCGGGCAGTGCTCGCGCTCCCTGGAGAGGATGTCGTTATCCCTACGGCGGTTACTCATGAGATCGAGCAAGCCTTGAATCGAAAAGCTGATCTTGTCTGTCTGACCTTCGGTCAGGCAGGGCACCAGCTTGGAGGTTGGTTTGCGGAACGTGCCGAAGCTCGCAAGATGCTCATCAAGGCGCTCCTGGCGGACTGACTTAGACCCGGCGCCGCCGACTAGCTCGGACCCCCGAGGTTGGCTGCAACGACATTGTTGACAAAAACATGACAATTCTGTGCCTGCTGTTACGTTTGCGTCACGTCAAGGGCTCGGTCGGAGCACTCGTACTCGTTTGAGAAACACATTTCCGTGTTCTGCGACTGTCCTGGTCGGAGCCGTCGACGTTCGAGGGTTCCGCCGATATCGAGGAGTCGATCGTGAAAGAAGCCGTGGCAGCAAGCGCGCCGATGAGGTCTCGGCATCTGGAACTGACGCTGCGATCTTTCCGTTCAGCGGAACTGCGTTGTCGGCGCCGGCCGTCGACTAGGGTGCTGCTTCTAGACCTTGTATCTCGTGTGGCCCCGCTCTTGCTCGGGTACTCATTAATGTTCATGCCGTCGCCGATCGACTATCTTGGAGTCGCACTATTCGCGGTCGCGACTGTTTCGCTATTGGGTTCGTGGTTCCACGACGGGGTCCATGGCAATATTCCGTGGCCAAAATTGGCTGCTAGGCTCGTCGAGCGCCTTGGGGCTGGACCACTGGGCATTAGCCCTCTTTGGTGGCAGTACAAGCATGTGCGCATGCATCATCGATATGTCAGCAACCCTGAGTTTGATCCGGACATCCAGTTTGGTCTACTGGCGCGCGTGTCAGTGGTGCAAAATTGGTCAATTTGGCATAGGAGTCAACACTTCCATATGTGGTTCCTCATGCCTCTCGCGACCCTGAATATGTTGAAGCCCAACGAGGTATGGTACTCGCGCCGATATCGAAAATATAAGGAGTTTGAATCGGCGCCATCGGCTTGGGTTTTTCTGGTCGATAAATACATCACGTTTGCTGTCGTGTGGCTTCCGCTGTTCGTGTTCAAGCCCCTGTCGAACGCGATCCTCGACTGGACATTGTTCATGTTAATGACGGGCACTCTGGCTTCACTTATTACGCAGGTTCAACATAACACCGAGCTGGCGATCGGCGATGAGGAGTTCTCGACACTTTATCCATTGTGTGAACAACTTGTTCGTACAACTGACGTGGGAGTATCCAAGGGGATCTGGTGGTGGCTCTGCGGTGGCGTGAACTTCCACATTATGCATCACGTGGCTCCGACTTTGAGCTTTCGGGAGCTTCCGGAAGTGACAGAACGGCTGAAGCTATGTTTGCTAGATGCAGGCGTCGAGCTACCAGTTCATCAGAACATCTTCGTGGCGCTAGTTTCTCATGCCCGACTCCTTAGGAAACTCGCTCGACGTCCGTGATGAACTCGAACCTAAATAATAGCAGGGGTACAGTTGAGTAAACTAGCTTCCATCTCGGTCGGTGACGATGCTCCCGTCGATGTGTCGGATCAAGTTCCTGACCTGAAACCGTTCGAAGTTGATCCTATTATTCTAGGTAGACTGCATAAGTGGAACCTCAGGCCGTCGGTTCTTGCGGTTTGCGTGGGTGCTCTCTTTATTGTTCTTGTCACTTGGACGGCTTCGATTACGTCGATGTTCTTGCCGGGCAAATCCAATCCCGCACTCTGGCCGGATCTTGTGGATTTTGTTTTGAGAAGGAGCGGTGCTGGCGGTCAAGTGCCGCTCTTGCGCGACTATCCTTCGCTTGTCCTCGGTGTCACGATCGGCGTGTCAATCTGCTTGGTGTATAGCCTATACCGCAACGCGGCAGTGCTTCATTCGGCAATGAAGTCGGCTGGTTGTATCAAGTACAGTGAGGCTGGTCGTGTGGCGCTGACTGCCGCGGTGGACGAGATGAATTCAAAATTGCGCAAGTGGGGCAAATACTCTTGGCTGGCGCTTGCGCTTGCGTTCGGGTTTACCTTGGCAGTCAATCTTCTCTTGAAGAAGACGCTGTTCAATTTCCTGGAGCCGGGCGGCCTTTATGATGATTGGTGGGCGAGTCTTCATCCCTTCCGTGTAGGCGGACTTGTTTGGCTGCTGATCGGTACTCTTGGCATCTACATGGTGTACGCAGAAGCCGTTTTGGGCTTAACCTACGTGCGCTTCCTGCGGAAATGCAAGGGCGACTATCAGTTCAAGGCCAACATGATTAATTCGGACGGGTTATATGGGTGGTCAAAGCTCCGGCAGATAATCTCGAATATGGAAGCGGGTGTTGTTTGCACATTGCTTAGCGCGTGGGCGATGTCGTTTTTCGTGCAACCCTCGCTTGGTAGCCCGGTTACGGTGGTCGTCCTTTTTATCTTCGCCGGAGTCGTACTCTATGTATTCATTCAGGTGACGCTGAATTTTCGTCGACAGGTGCGGACGGATCGTAACGATCAGCGAGCTGACATTGGTCGCATGCTGCAGGAGGCCGCGAAGGAGGGCTCCGTGCCTTCAAGTCTTCGAATGCTCGTCGCTTATCATCAGCTTGAACTGGTCTCGCAGATTCCAACTACGCCGATACGGCAACGCTGGCTCGTGGCTGGCGCTCTGTCGATCTTGGGACCGCTGTCGGCGATAGTGGTGCAGCTAGTCAAATACTTCACTCCGTAGGGCGTCTGGTTTGACGCCCTTGTGGCGTATAATGGATGAGTATGAGAATTTTGACGAGGAGATCTGAATGATATCGATCGCGATCCAGGGCGGCGCGATGCGGTCTATCTACTGCGTCGGTGCTGTCCGTGCAATAGTCGAGGCTGGTTATGGCCATCAAGTAAAGACGATTCATGCGGCTAGTGCGGGTTGCGTATCTGCGGCGGTTCTGGCAAATCAAGTATCAGACGAGAATGCGCCGTCCGTCGCAGAAGTTACTGATATCCTTTTGTCGAGACTGGCAAGTACGCGATTTATCAATCAGCGTCGCTTAAGCAAGATCGTCGATGTCGACTACCTCGTTGAGACGATGCAAGATGTCACGTCAATATCCTGCGCGACGCTTGGCGGGCAGGGAATTGTGTTCGAAGTGGCTGCGACAGATGCTAACACGGCAAGTGCCGAGTATTTCGACGTCGCTAAATATAAGAATGACGCGGATCTTGTTCTCGCGTTGCGTGCAACTATGGCAATACCTGTACTTTACCCAATCAAGGTGAATATTGGTGGCCGCAAGTATGTGGACGGCGGGATTTCGGACCCGCTGCCAGTCTTGCGAGCATTTCGACACAATCCAGATGTTGTAATCGCAATTTCCAGTGTGCCGTCGCTGACGCTAGCAGAAGTGGCGGATGGTAAAGAGGCTCGAATTATCCGATTCGCACCTGGTATCTCGTCGCCGGTTCGGAACCTGATGTTGACCAGGAATCCTCTAGCAGGGGCCGTAGATAGCCTGATGGAGCTCGATTCCTTTATGGGAGCACAGGTTGTGCGGATCAGTCCTTCGGATTCGAGTTTGGTCTGCAGTCGAGTGGAGACCGACGAACTGAAGCTGCGAAAACTGGAAGCGCTCGGGTATAGCGACGCTGTCAAGGCACTCAGCCGACTTCAGGTCGACTTGTAGCACAGGGATTGCGACGGGTGTCAGCGTTGGCTGTTGGCCAGGCTTATCCGGGGGAAAGTGGTTCGGGGTACGGCTTGAGTATAAATGGGTCTTGGATCGACCCCGGCCACAAGACGACGTGGTAAAAATCGTCGCCATGCATACCGTCGCTTGAGATCGTGCCAAAGCCTTTGGCGTAGACACGCGCGGTGTAGTCGCCGACCGGGACCGCAGTCCGGGGTACGGCGGTGCTGTAGTCCAGCATCGACACGATGACCTTGCCCGACTCGAGGTGCAAGCCTGCCTCGGTGACGTGGTCCCAACCGTCGAAGTCGTCGTCCGGAGCTTCGGACCGGACGTCCAGGATGACCGGAACGGTCGTCCTTCGAGCGGTCCCGACCCCGATCACACCCTCGCGCGCCGCGATCATGTCCGTGATCAACGCCCGGGTCCACGCCCGGTCCGGCTCGAACCGCGCGGTCTCGTCCTGCACCATGAAGCTGTTGTAGTCGGCGAAGACGTCGAGTTCGGCGTAAGCCAGCTGCTTGCTGCCGGGCTTTGCGGCCGGGGCGCGATCTGTCATGAGGTGTACCTGAGCTCCGTCGGGTAGGTCGTGGATCGTCTGGGCGAGCGGGCCGCGGATGCGCATGCAGATCACGGCGTCCTTGGCGACGAGATTATCGAAGTCGTACGTCCCGCCCATGGTGAACATCTGCAGCGGGATCAGGCGCTGGTCGTGCTCGAGTGCTCCATGCTCGTCCTGCCAGGCGGTCGCGAACTGGTGGGCGCCGCGGACCGGCGGATCCTCGAGCAACCACGCCGCCCAGTCGTCGAGGCCGGCCCCGATGGGTGTGCGTTCGGCGGTCTCCGGATCGAAGACGACGACCTCGCGGTTGTTGATGACCCCGAACTGGCAGCCGAAGAGGTCCTGGCCGAAGCAGAACAGGCCGTCGGCCAGTCCGGCGTAGGTGTTCTTCCAGGTCGACGGCTCGTTCCAGCGGCCGAGTTCCGGGCCGAGGCCAGCCGTCCCGGCGTGGAAAACCTGGACTCCGGCGTTGAAGGCGGTGAAGCCGTTCATCCGAGTGAGCAGCTCGGTGAGCTCGGCCAGGGGGCCAGCGTCGTGGCCCAGGTCAAGCTGGATGTGGGACCCGAGCGGCGCGCGGGCCCCGGCGAGCAGCTGGTCGAGCGGTCGCAGATTGGTCATCCGTCAGTCCGCCAGGATGGTGACGCGTTCGCCGTTGTCCAGGTCGCGGATCTGGTTCCTCACCGAAGAACCGGCGCCGCGATTGTCGAACGGGTCGATGTACTTCACGGACGAGCCTTCGCCGCCTTCCAGGAACACCGCCGGTGGGTACTCGTCGCGATCGTAGCCAGGGCGGGTCTGCGGGACCTGCTTCATCGACTCCGTCCGTCGGTCCTCGGCGCCTTCGCGGTCAATCGTGACGTCCGCCGGCTGGGTCCTGGGGAACGATTCGTCACCGCGCCAGGACGTGCCCATCTGCGCTTCGCGGGCGTGGTCAGCGGCTTCGGGGTAATCGCCCTGGTCGATGACGACATAGTGCGGGCCCTTGGGCTCCGGCTCGTCGCCACTGAGGAACGCCTTGGCGTCGTTGCCGCGGTCGTCGAGCCAGTGTTCGGCGGTGGCTCCGGCGTGGTCGACCGCGTCGCCCGCCGAATGCATGGCCGAAGTGACGGTGCTGCTGGCGTTCTTGAGATCGTCGGAGTCGACCAGGCCGCCGAAGTCACTACCCTCCCCGTGGACGACCAAGATCGGCGTTTACCGTACGGGGCCGGTCAACCACGCGGAGCTGGATCGATATTTGCCACCCGATTGGTCTAACGCGTCTGGACCGCAACTCCTTCGCGGCCACGAGAGCGGATGTCCGAAGCATTCTCGGGCTTTCTTATTCACCGAGCTCGACGCGTGCCTGGTCAAGAAATGCCTCTCGCGGCGCCGACATGAATTCGTGCACTTCAATGCCCTCTGTTCTGTCGGCCATTGATTCACCTAGGATGTGTGCAAAGTGGTACGTAGCCTGATGCATTGCTGTGGAACAAACGATTCGAACGACTTTTTCTGCAACCCACATGCGGTCCATGGCTGCCTCCGCCTGAGTCTGCCATTCGTCGTTTGTCATCCCACGGTGATAGTGATTAATTGCCGCACGTTCAACGTCTTGAGCTTGTACAAGAAATCGATCGAGTGCCGCCATGCGTTCTGCGCGTCTTGCCTCGGATCGCAAGATCGCCTGGCGAGATACTTCAAGCTTCTCGGCCGCATGGTGTGTGGCGCGTTGGACTGCGTAGGACAACCCTCCGCCGAGAGTGACGCCGCCGAGCGACGAAAGTGCTGTTAGTAGATCTATGCTCAAGGCGGCCCTCCTTGTGCTGGGTCCAGAGAGTGTGCTTCCGTCGCGCGGTGGCGTGACCCCCTCGTCGTCGTCCGCAATTGCTGATTTGTAACAGATGTTGTCTCGATGTTATGAAGACGACGTCGAATCCGACGTAACGGCCTTCGTTCGGCGGCGACTCTTGAGGCGAACACAAGTGAACCGAGCAGCGCGAGCTCGTGATCGCTGGAGGGCAGGATGAAGTACTTCGGGACCTGGGTGCGTGCCGGGATTACCGTGGTTCTGTTGGTGCTCGCGGGGGTTTGGCTCCTCGCGTGTACGCGGCGATTGGCTCTCCTGTCACGAAAAACAGTGATGGCACAACCGTCGATCAGTTCCAACGCGCCAAGGACATCCTGCTCGTCGTCCTGCCCCTGCTGACTACAGCGCTCGGTTACTGGTTTGGCTCGGCAGGACGCCAACAGGCTGAGGACAAAGCGGATCAGGCGCACGATGTCGCGGGCAAAACCCAGCGAAAGCTAGAAAGTGTTCTCGCTAGCTCCACGGAGCAGAACCTGCTCGAAAAGGCAATGGTCAAAGACCCTGAGGCGTTTGGAACGACCTTGACTCCCGAACGGATGGAAGAGATCGTTCGGACAGCACCTGAGCCAGCACCCGACCAGTCGGACGTTCCGACCGAGCAACGCACTGTCGAAGATGACGCTCCTGGCAAGCGGCCGCCCGTTTGATGTTCCGCGTCGACCTGTCGGGGTCGACGCGGAACCACTCGGTACCTACAGGCTCGGCACTCGTCCACGTCGAGGCCGCATCGCCCAGGCGCCAAGCAGGCTAAGACCGCCGACGAGCGTACTCACTGATGCTCCAACGGCTGGCCCGCTCGCCATGAACACTGCGACGATGATTCCGCCGCTCACCGCGAGCAGCGAGCACACACGCAAGGTCGGCGCCCAGCCCGCCAGGATGGTCATCGCCAGGCACAGCCAGTTGTCGCCCGTCCAGCGTCGACGCCGCACTAGGCCGCGGCGAACCATGACTCGATCCGCAGCCGCCAGCATCTCGTCGCGAGTAGCGATTCGTCGGCGCGGAACGTCTTCAACGTGTTTTGCGACAACCTTGACCCGATGGGCCGTATCTTTGTCTGGCGTCTTGCCAATATCAGGTTGTACAGTCACTGCGTCCTATTCCTTGTGTCGCACGCGAGTAGTCGGACAACCCGCATGGCCCCCTGGCCTCGGCGAGGGGTCCCGCCGCAAGCTTTTGGGCCAGTGCGAACAGTTCCGACGAAGCCTTCGCGTCGAGCGGCGGCCGGTTGATGCCGCCGGC
>NZ_JBEXVF010000047.1:0-71400 GCF_040629235.1 Amycolatopsis sp. NPDC005961
CTGGCCGGCGTGGCCCTCGCGGCCGCGGCGGGAGTGGCGATGGCGGCGGTCCGCCGCGCCCGGCGCCGTGGTTGGCGCCCGTCCCGCTTCACGCCATAACCCGTGTCGACCCCGCAATCACGAGTGATGCCCCTTCAATCACGCGAGATGCCCGCTCAATCACACGTGATGCCCGTTCGGTCACACGAGTCCGGTGTGCCTGGAGGGTCGGTTCGCCGGACTCGTGTGATCAGAGGGGTATCTCGCGTGATCAGGAAGGCATCACGTGTGATCAGAGGGGCATCACGCGTGATTGGAGGGTCGACACGGTCAGGCGGGGACGGGGCGGGTTGAGCCGATGATCGCCACCGCGTGGCTGGCCCTGGCCACGTGGATCGTGAAGTCCGCGCCCTCGCGGGAGAACCGCGCGATCAGCTCGCGGGGGGTGCTGCGGTCGTGGGCCTGCCAGCCGCGCTGCTCCAGGGTGGGGATCACCTCGGTGAGGCGGCGTTCCGGCTCGCCCGAGTGCTCCAGGCGGACGCCGTACTGCCAGCAGAAGAGCTTGCCCGGCTGAGTGGGGTCGCAGTCCAGCTCGCCGTTCACCGTCGGGGCCGCCGACGGGCCGAACGCCGCCGCGACGCCGTCGATCACGTCCGTCAGCTCGCTTGCCAGGAGGTCCAGGTCCGGAGTGGTCATCGCAGCACACCCCCGTCGTTGAGGAACTCGACGCCGTTCTCGAGGATGCCACGCGCGTCGAAGCTGCCGTTCGGCGTGGTGGGCCCGGACGTGAGCACGCGGTACATGTTCGTCCACGACTCCGAACCCGGCTTCAGCACGTCACTGTGCGAGGACAGGCCCCACAGCTGCGACCCGTCGGCGGCCCGGCCCGTCTCCAGCTCCGTGACGCCGGGGAACGTGTCCGGGTCGGCGCCGTGGCCGATGCCGGTCCACTCCAGGCCCCACGCGTTGCCCTGGGCGAGCTCGATCGGATCGAGCGGCGCGGTCATCGAGAACCGCTGGACGCCCGCCTGGCTCGGCGGCAGATCCGCGGGCGACCAGACGCCGTGGCCCATGCCCGCCGACTCGACGTGCAGGACGCGGTCGACGTCGAGACCCTGCGTCTCGGCCAGCCCGACCGTCGCGCCGCCGTAGCTGTGCCCGATCGCGGTCAGCGTGACGTCGGAACCGGCGTGGCTCGAGATCTCGCCGCGCAGGTCGTCGGTGAAGTGCTTGAGGTCCGGCGCCATCGCCTGCGCGTAGCTCGCGTCCGGGCCCTGCACCACCGGGTTCTGCGGGAAGACGCCGTCGGCCCAGACGACCATCGCCGTGCGCCCGGTCGGGTCTGCGGCCACCAGGCTGCGCCCGAGGCCCGCGTAGGCGTCGAAGTTCGACATCTGCGTGTTGACGCCGGGGACGAACAGCCCGACGTTGCGCGTCCCCGGCTCGATGTGCCCGACCAGCTCGGCGATCCGGCCGTTGCCCGACGGGTCGAACTTCAGGATCTGCCGGTTGTTCGCGAGGATATCCTCGTACAACTTGATCCGTGCCCGCGACCGCGCGATCTCGTCGGCGTCGGTCAGTCCCGCGAGCTTCGACCGCTCGGCGGTCAGCGCGTCGGCGACCTTCGTGTGGTTGGCGGCGATCGCCCGCGCCCACGCGCCGGTGTCGGCCGCACCGCCGATGCCCGCCGGGTTTCCGGCGGCCGGCAAGGGATCCTCGGGCAGCAGGGCACGGTACATCGCCGCGACCTGCGCGTCGGCCCGCCGGTACCCGGCCGCCGACTCGGTCAGTCCACTTTGGATCGTCTTGAGCCGGGACACGCTCGAATCGAGCTTCGACCCCAGCTCTTTCATGGTCTTCTCGAACGTCTTGGCCGCGGCCGCGGACGCATCGACCCGGCCGAAGGCGGTGGCGGGCACCTTCTCGCCCGCCACGGCCGTCTGCGCGGTGTGCAAAGCCCCGGCCCGCGAGCCGGACTCCCCGGCCACGGTGTCGAGGCGGGCCGGGGCGACGCGATAGCCGGCAGCCGTCACGGCCCGCCTCCAATCGTAGAGTGGCTCAGTACGCTTCCGGCTCTTCGCCGATCACCGGCGGCGCGACCGGCGCCGACTGGCCCCAGACGTTCTCCGTCTCGACCAGCCACGCCGGGATCCGGCGCCCGGACCCCATCTCGCCGCCACCGCCCATGCCCATCGGCATCATGGGCATCATCGGCATCGCGCCCTTGGCCGCCGCCGCGCCCGCGGCTCCGGCCGCGCCGCCGGCGAGCCCGCTCAGGGCGTTGCCCGCGCCGCCGTCGCCGGCCAGGCCCGAGTGCGCCGCCGGACCGTCGGCGCCGCCGCCGATCCCGGCCCCGCCGGGAATCCCGCCGGCGCCGCCGAGGGAAGGCGCGTCACCCCCGCCGATCGGGATGCCGCCCCCCGCGCCACCTTCGACGCCGGCCCCGCCGCCGCCGAGCTTCGTACCGGCCGGGTTTTCCTTGTCGTCCTTGGGATCCTTGCCGGTCGCCCACGACGGCACCTTCGGCATGATCGAGCCGAACCGGCCGAACGCGGCGGCCGAAGCCGCGGCGAGCCCGGCGGTGAACATGTCGCCGAACAGCGGGTTCGACGTCGGCACGGTGCCCGGCTGCTGCGGCGTGCCGGTCGAGGGCAGCGGGTGCCCGTCGGCCGGGGTGACGACGACGCCGGGGTCGGTGACGCCGTTGCCGACGAGCCCGGGCGAGCCCGCGCTCCCGGCGCCGCCGCCACCGGCGGGCGGTGCGGTGGGCGTCTGCACGGCGTTCGGCGACGCCGGGATCGACTCCTCGGCGGTGGTGTACTCGCCGGCCAGCTGCGTCATCACGACGATCGCCTTGCCGTGCGCCGACCCGGCCGCGTTCGCCGCGGACTGCTGGGCTTCGACGTTCGCGATGGCCTGCTGGCGCTGCTGCGCCGCGGCCTGGACGACGGCGGGGGAGGAGTCCGGCGGCAGCAGCGGCGGGTTCACCGCGAGCGCGACGTCGGAGGGGGAGACGTCCGGCACCGAAACCGGCGGCGGCATCTCCTTCTTGGCCTTGACCAAGGCGTCGGCGGCGTCGTCGAGCATCACGTTCATCGCCTCGGCGGTCCGCGCCACCTTGGAGATGCCGTTCGCGAGGTCGACGATCATGTGCTGGTACTGGTCGGCGGCGCCACCGGTCCACTGGTCCTTGAACTCGGTGAGCTCCGAGTTGAGGTTGTGGGCCTGCTCGTGCAGGTGCAGCGCGGCGGACTTCCACTTGTCGGCGGCGTGCCGCGCGCTGTTCGGGTCGCCGGCCTGGAGCATCGCGTACAGCTGCTGGTGGCTGTACGCGGCGAAGTTCGTGTGCGCGGTGTTCTTCGTCATCCCTTGCGGCTCCCGTCCGAGTCACCGAGGCCCAGCAGCCCGAGCACCGGGTCGAGGAGGTTGGTGACGGCGCCCGAGTGGTGCAGGTCCCCGGCCACCGCCTCGTCGGCGTTCTGGTAGCCGTCGGCGACCGTGGTGGTGACGTCCTGCGCGAACCCGATCGCGCTGCGGACCTGGTCGAGCAGGCCCTGCATCTCCGAAACCGCGGCGCGGTGGGCGTCGGCCAGCGACCCGGCTTCGCCGAACTCGCCGAACAACAGCGGCTCCTCGCCGAGGGTGAGCAGGAAGTCGTTCGGTTTGGCCATCGCGTGGATCTGGGTCTCCAGCTCCCGCACGAAGTCCTTCAGCGATTCCAGGTGGACGTAGTACGACTGGTCGTGCATCGGGTCCCGGCTCTCTGGTCGCACTCTCTTACGAACGGAGGGAAAGCCGGTCGGCCGGTGCGAGCGGGGGGTTTCCCGCACCGGCCGACCGACGTCTGGGCGCGGTTCAGCCCGCGAACAGTCCCTGGTTGCGGTTCTCCAGCGACTGCTGGAGGTCGTGGGCCTCGCCGACCTTGCCGCCGAACTGGGCGATGATGGCGACGATGTCCGCGGTGGCCTGCCGCAGCCGGGTCTCCGACTGGCGGGCCGCGTCACCGGCGGAGCTGCCGGAGGCGTACCAGGTCGCGGTGATCGGCTGAAGGTTCTGGTGCAGCTGCTCCAGCTGCGAGGTGAGCGCCTTGGCCTTGGCGGCCAGGGACGCCGAGCTGTGCTGCAGCGCGGCGAAGTTGATTTCGACGACGTCGGCCATCGGTACGTCCTCTCGGGTCAGGGGTTGAGGCGGGGGATCACGCCCGAGCCCTCGAGGGTGTTGCCGACCCCCTGGAAGCTCTGGTGGACGTCGGCGTCGCCGCGGCCGTAGTTCTGGTGGCTGGTGTGGACGAGCTGCGACATGTTGTCGAGCTCCTTCACCGCCACGGTCATCTTCTCCTGGAGCCGGCGCTGCAGGTCCCAGAACGCGACGGCCTGGTCACCCTTGTAGTTGCGGAGCGCCTCGGTCAGCTCGGACTCCAAGCTGGCCATCGTGGACTTGGCGTTCGTCGCGGTTTCCTCGAAACCCTGGACGGCGCGCGTCATGGCAGCGGAATCTGCCTGGAATCCCGGACTGGACATGGACGGGCCACCTCCTTCCTGAAGCGAATACCCCTGACGCGGTGGTCCGCGCGGTGTGAAAGTCACGCTAGAAAGAAGGCAGGTGTGGTCAAACGGCACAACTGCCGGTCGTACTGACGGCACTTATACCCACAGGGGGTGCCCCGCCCGCGCGTCTGCCGTGGCAGACGCAGGAAAGTGCTGGTCAGCGACGTTCTGCCGAAATTCTGAGATCCACCCGGTAGACCGGGCCGCCCCGGGCGAAAGGCGGTCGTGATGGTCCACCCGCAGGCACTGCTGGACGAGCTGGGGCGCGCCCCGGAGGATCCCGCGTTCGAGCACGGCTCGCGCGTCACGTCGCGGCGTGAGCTGCGGGAGCTGATCGGCCGGTTCACCGCGGGACTGCGGGCGGCCGGGCTGGGGCCGGGTGACGGCGTCGGCATCGCCACCGCCGTCACGCCGGAGGGGTTCGCCGCGATCATCGCCGCGCAGGTGCTCGGCTGCCGGGTCGTCGGGGTGCGGCCCGGGCTGCCCGTGCCGCAGCTGCGCCACGTCGTGAGCGACGTCGGCGCGCTGGTCGTCGACGCGGCGTCCGAGACGCCGGAGCTGCTCGGCACGGTCGCGGGCCTGCCGATCCTGCGCGTCGGGCCCGAGCTGCTGGCCGGTCACGAAGAGCCGGTGCCGCAAGGACGTCCGGACGACATCGCGACGGTCGTCTACACCAGCGGCAGCACGGGCGTGCCGAAGGGCGTCGCCTACAGCTACCGCGCCCTGACCGAAGGCCGGGTGTGGCGCGCGCCGGTGCCCGGTTCGGCCCACGAGCGGCTCGGCGCCGGGTTCGGGCGGTTCCTGTTGTTCGGCACGCTCACCAGCGCGGTGATGCTCGAACAGCTGGGGGTGTGCCTGCTGGCCGGCGGGACCGCGGTGGTGCCCGCCGAGCTGCCGGACTTCCCGTGGGTGCTGCCGCGGCTGCGGATCACCGCGGCGCTGATGACCGTGCCGCGGCTGCACCAGGTCCTGGACGTGCTGCAGGCCGAGGACGTCGACCTGAGCGGCCTGCGGACGCTGGTCGTGGCCGGCTCGCCGGTGCCGCCGCACAAGCTGGCCGAGGCGGTCGAGCTGATCGGGCCCGCGATGCACCACGCGTACGGGCAGACCGAGACCGGGATGCTGACGATCTGCGGCGCCGGCGAGGGCCACGGATCCGTCGGGAAGGCTTGCGACACCGTCGAAATCGAGGTCCGCGACGCCGCGGGCGCGCCCCTGCCGGCCGGCGCGGAGGGCGAGGTCTGGGTGCGGACGCCGTCGGCGCTGGCCGGGTACTGGCGCGACGAGGCCACCACCGCGCAGGTCCTGCGCGACGGCTGGGTGCGCACGCAGGACGTCGGCTCGCTGGACGACGCCGGGTACCTGCACCTGTCCGGTCGCGCGCGTGACGTCGTGATCGTCAACGCGGTCATCCACTACACCGGCCCGATCGAGCGGGCGATCGCGGCGCACCCGGACGTCGACCAGGCGTACGTCGTGGCGGTGCCGGACGAGCTGACGGGCGAGGCGGCGCACGCGTTCGTGGTGCCGGTCCCGGGCCGCGAGCCGAACCTCGACGCGGTCCGCAAGGCCGTGGCGGCCGAGCTGGGGGAGGCGGCGGTGCCCGCGCGGTTCAGCTTCGTGGGCGCGGTGCCGATCGCGCCGTCGGGGAAACCGGACAAGGCGGCGTTGCGGGCGTCCGTCGTGGACTAGAAGTGGGTGCGGACGCCGAAGGCCTCGCGGAGGTGCCGCATGTCCGCACGGTGCCGGCGGGCATCACTTCCCGGCGCGCAGGTCCGTGATCACCTTGGCGACGCGCCGCTGCCGCGTCTCCTCGGTTTTCGCCTGGCCGATCGGCAGCACGAACCGCTGTTTCCCGCTGTAGGAGAGGCTTTCGAACCGGGCTTTCGCGGTCTCGTCGGCCGCGAGGGCCGCCGCCAGGTCCGGGGGGATCTCCAGCTCGCGCGGCGCGGTGTCGAGGGCGATTTCCACCTCGACGTCGTCGCCGGCGGCCACTCCGGCCTTCTCGCGGTTCTCCGCGCTGAGCGACAGCAGGAACTGCCCGCCGCGGCTGGCGACCGTCGTGCGGTAGCTGTGCCCGCCGAGCGTGACGGTGACCGCGGGCTTCTTGCCCGCCCCGAGCGCCTCGACGACGTCGGCGGGGACCGGCAGGCCGGTCGCCGTCTTGCCGCCGAGCAGCACCTGAGTCCGGAACTTCATGGAGCGAGTATGCCCGGTCCGGCCACCCGGGCGGAGTGGCCGGGCCGGGCACGCCTCAGACGCCGGCCGTGGTGCGGATCCAGCTGCGGCTCGACGCGACGCTCGCGTAGTTCTGCGTGCCCTGCGGGTTCGAGCCGGAGTTGCTGCCCGTGGAGCACACGCCGACCTGCACGCCGCCGGAGAGCTGCGGCCCGCCGGAGTCGCCGTGCCACGCCGAGCCGTTGACGCCCTGGCTGGCGATGGCGGTGCCGCCGAACGCGTCGGTGCTGGTGCCGGTGACGCGGACGTTGGCGGTCTTGAGGGTGCTCGACGGCGGGCTGCTGCCCTGGGTGCGGCCCCAGCCGTAGATCTGGTTGGTCGACCCGGCCGGCGGGTTCCCGGTGCCGAGCTTCATGTAGGTCGTGTTCACCGCGGTCGTCAGGTGCAGCAGCGCGATGTCGCCGTTGGGCGAGGCCTTCTGCTGGTCGACGTTGGCGTTCGTGCCCTGCTGGAGCGTCACGTTGCCGACCTTGACGTGCATGCCCGGCGCGTTCAGGCAGTGCTGCGCGGTGAGCACCCACTGCGGGGCGATGATCGTCCCCGAGCACTCGAACCCGCCGTAGGTCGTCACGTTGTTCCAGTAGATCTGGGCACCCCACGGCGCGGAGGAGACGGTGGTCCCGCCGATGATGTCCTCCTGGGCGTCCGCAACCCCCGCTGAGACCAAGCTCAGCGCCGCGGCGGCGGCACCCACCGCGGCAACAGCCCTCGACATTCGCATGAAAATGCCCTTCGGCCAGGTGATCCGGATGTCGGCCCCGAAACCGGGCGACGAGCACAAAAGTAGGTTCGTGAGGGTTTGCCGGGTACCTACCGAAGTCGGTAACTTGCCGACGGTGACCGGCGCTCTGGTCGCGGTCCGTGCGTCAGGACTCCGCCGGCTTGGTCCACGCCACCTGGACCAGCCCCGTCCCGTGCCGCCGGGACACCAGCGTTCCCCGGCCCGGCGGCTGCGGCGACGGCTTCACGTCCGCCAGCAACGCCCCTTCGTCCTTCGTGCCCGACATGATCAGCCCCGGCGAGCCCAGCTCCCGCAGCCGCTGCAGCACCGGTTCGAACAACGCCCGTCCCGCGCCGCCGGAACCGCGGACGATGATCACGTGCAGCCCGATGTCCCGCGCCTGCGGGAGGAACTCCAGCAACGGCTGCAACGGGTTCCGTCCCACCGTCGCCACCAGCTCGTAGTCGTCCACCAGGACGAACAGCTCCGGCCCGCGCCACCACGACCGGTTGCGCAGCTGCTCCGGCGTCACCGACGGACCCGGCAGCCGGTTGCGCATGGCCTGCGCGCACTCGGTGATCAGCTCCGTCAGCTTGCCCTCGGCTCCCGCGTAGCCCAGCAGGTGCGCCTCCGGCACCGCGCCCAGCAGGCCGCGGCGGTAGTCCGCGACGATGATCGCCGCCTCGTCCGGGGTGTACGCCGACGTGATGCCCTGCGCCAGAGCACGCAGCAACGAGCTCTTGCCGGACTCGACGTCGCCGAAGGCCACGAAGTGCGGGTCCGCCGCGAAGTCCAGGTACACCGGCCGCAACGTCGATTCGGCGATGCCCAAGGTGACCTGACGCGAAGGCGCCGCGGGCAACCCGTCCAGGGGCACCTCGGGGGGCAGCAGCCGGACCTGCGGCGCGCGCGGTCCCTTCCACGCGTCCGAAATCTTCCGGACGAGGTCCACGCCGCCCGCGCCGACCGTCTCCGGGCGCTGGTCGCCGTCGATGCGGGGGAGCGCCGCGAGGAAGTGCAGCTTCTCCGCCGTGATGCCGCGCCCGGGCCGGTCGGCCGGGACGTTCACCGCGACCTTGCGGTCGATCGAGGAGTCCATCGGGTCGCCCAGACGCAGCTCGAAGCGCGTGCCGATCGCGTCGCGCAGCTGCGCGCGGACGCCGATCCACTGGTTCAGCGAGACGATCACGTGGATGCCGAACCCGAGCCCGCGCGCGGCGAGCCCGGTGATCTGCTCCTCCAGCTGCTCGTACTCCTGGCGGATCGTGGTCCAGTTGTCCACCAGCAGGAACACGTCGCCGAACTCGCGTCCGTCGGTGCTCTCGGTGAACTCCGCGCGCCGCTGGCGGAACGTCGTGATCGACTCGATCCCGTTGGCGGAGAAGAACTCTTCGCGCTGTTCGAGCAACGTCGTCAGCTCGGCGACGACCCGGCGGCAGCGCTGCGCGTCACGGCGGGTGGCGTAGCCGGACGTGTGCGGCAGGCCCGCGATCGGCGCCAGCGCGCCGCCACCCATGTCCAGCACGAACAGCTGCACCTCGGCCGGGGTGTGGGTCAGCGCGAGCATGCCCGCGATGTCCTTCATCAGCGTCGACTTGCCGCTCTGCGGGGCGCCGACGATCAGCGCGTGCCCGCCCGCGCCGGAGAAGTCGGCCCACAGCATGTCCCGGCGCTGCTCGAACGGCTTGTCCACCAGCGCGACCGGGATGGTCAGCTTGCCGTTGCCGCCCCAGCCGAGCGGACACAGGCCGCGCGCGGCGTCCTCGCCCAGCGGCGGCAGGAGCTGCTCCAGCGTCGGCGGCTCGTTCAGCGGCGGCAGCCAGATCTGGTGCGCGGCCGGCCCGCGGCCCTCCAGGCGCGAGAGCATCGCGTGGATGATCGTCTCGCCGGTGCCCTCCTCCGAAGGCGCCGAGGAGATCTCCGTCGTCACCGGGATCTCCACCGGGGCCAGGGAGAACGGCAGCACGCCCAGCTCCTGCCCGTCCTCGCGCACGACCGTGCTGCGCGGCGGCAGCTCCCCGGAGACGTACGCGGCCTTGAGCCGGATGAGCGTTTCGGTGTCGGACTTCAGGTACGCCGAGCCCGGCACCGGCGGGAGGTGGTAGGCGTCGGCGACGCCCAGCACGGTCCGGCTTTCCGACGCCGAGAACGTCCGCAGGCCGATCCGGTACGACAGGTGCGAGTCGAGCCCGCGCAGCCGGCCCTCCTCCAGCCGCTGCGACGCCAGCAGCAGGTGGATGCCGAGCGAGCGCCCGAGCCTGCCGATCGCGACGAACAGGTCGATGAACTCCGGCCGCGCGGACAGCAGCTCGCTGAACTCGTCGATGATCACCAGCAGCGACGGCAGCGGCTCCAGCGCCACGCCGTCCGCGCGCGCCTTCTCGTAGTCGCGCACCGACGCGTAGTTCCCGGCGGCGTGCAGCAGTTCCTGGCGCCGCAGCAGCTCGCCGTTGAGCGCGTCCGCCATGCGGTCGACCAGCGCGAGGTCGTCGGAGAGGTTCGTGATGACGGCGCAGGTGTGCGGCAGGTCGGTCATGCCGGCGAAGGTCGCGCCGCCCTTGAAGTCGATCAGCGCCAGGTTCAGCGTCTCCGACGAGTGCATCACCGCCAGCGCCGTCACCAGCGTCCGCAGCAGCTCGCTCTTGCCCGAGCCGGTCGCGCCGATGACCAGGCCGTGCGGCCCCATCCCGCCCTCGGCCGACTCCTTGAGGTCCAGCTCCACCGGGCGGCCCTCCGGGTTGACGCCCAGCGGGATCCGCAGCCGGTCGCGCGCGGCGCGCGGCGCCCACGTGATGGTCGTGTCGGTGTCGCGCGGGTCGCCGATGCCGAGCAGCCCGGACAACCCGAACGTCGCCGACATCGGCTTGTCGCCGACGACGGCGGCCGGGGTGTGCAACGGCGTCAGCATGCGGGCCAGCGCTTCCGCGGCGCCGCGGTCCAGGATGTCCGGGCGGCCGAGGAACCCGAGCCGCTGCTCGGTGGCGTCGCCGACGACCATGCCGAGGGAGTCGGGCGCGGTGTGCAGGCTCAGCAGCCGCTCGGTCGAGTACGTCCGCGGGTGCTCCTGCCCGATCTCCAGGACCGTGACGCCGAGCCTGCCGTCGTCGCCGATCAGCCGGGGCTCGCCGTGGGCGTTGCCGCCGTCGACGACGACCACCAGGTGCGGCAGGTCCAGCTCGGCCGCCGCGCGGCGGCTGAACGCGGGGCGTTCGCCGAGGTCCGCGCCGAGCAGCTCGGCCAGGCCGGCCGCCGAGTCGGCGGCCAGGCGACGGGAGCCGACGGCGTCGGCCGCGCCGGCCGCGGTCGCGTGCGGCAGCCACTTCGCCCACTCCCAGTCGTGCTGCCGGTCCTGCGGGACGCACACCGCGACCCGCAGGTCGGACGGGGAGTGGAAGGTGACGAGCTGGCACAGCAGCGACCGCACCAGGCCGAGCACGTCCGGCCGCCGCCCGGCCACGGTGACCGCGGCGAACGAGCGCAGCGACAGCGCCACCGGCAGGTCGTCGACCGTCGAGTAGGTGCGGATGAAGTGCTTGAGGCTGGTCGAGCACACCGGGTCGAGGTCTTCCAGCGGCACCGTCTGCGGCGCCTTCAGCGGGGTCGCCAGCCGCTGCGGCCCGGTGCCCGCGCGGACCTGCGCGAACTGGCCGTCGGTGCGCCGCCGGTCCCACAGCTTCCCGGTCTCGACGTAGGCCCAGAGGTCGGCGGGGTCGGGCTGGACGGCGATCATCGCGGCGCGCTGGCCGTCGGCGATGTCCCGGACCTGGGCCCGCAGCCCGGACAGGTAGCGCTGGTAGTCGCGGCGCTCGTCGTTGATCTGCGCCTTCTTCGCCATGCCGCCGCGGCCCAGCGACATCACGACCATGCCGCCCATGGCGCAGATGAACAGCGCGCCGAAGATGTAGGTCATCACGCCGCCGTCGCGTCCGATGTAGACGAACGACATCGCGCCCATGCCGAGCATCATCGGCAGGAACATCATCAGCTGCATCATCCCGCCGGACGAGCTCTTCGGGAGCATCGGCGGCGACTGCAGCACGATCTCGGAAGGGCGCTCCGGCGACAGGCTCATGAGGTAAGGCTCCAGCAGATCGGGGTGGCTCTGACCGGTATTTTGGCCACTTGCCGACACGGCGCGGTGGGTACTTTTGCCGTCCGCCCGCTTCCGGGGCCGAACTTACGCTCTGCCGAGCAGCCACCCGCGGAAGGAGAGCCATGGCCGGCGAGTACCGGGCGGAGCCCGAGGCGATGCGCTCGTCCGTCGGCAACGTCGGCGGCATCATCGCGCACGGCATCAACGCCGTGGCCGACCTCGAACGGCTCGTCGTGCAGCCGATGTCGTTCGCGGGCTTCGGCAGTGCCGTCGCCGCCGCCAACGCCGCCCTGCACTCCAGCCAGGTCACCGCCGTCCGCACGCTCCTGCAGCTGCTGCAGCAGGTCAACGGGCTGGTCAAGGCCAGTGCCGACGCCTACCAGGCGGCGGACCGGGCGGCGGCCGCCGGCTACGGCGGGGGTCACGACGGATCCACCACGCCCACGTCGTCGATCTGGGGCAGCTCACACGCCTCCGAGCTCGCCACCCTGGCGATCAACGACAGCGCGGGCGCCCACGGCGAGCCGTCGTCGGTCGGGAACGTGCTGCGCTACCTGGGGGACGCGCGGCTCGGCAGGCTCGGGGACCACCCGATCACCGACACGCGCTTCCACGGTGTCGCCGACTTCAACGACTGGCTCGCCGGCGACGCCGACAACCAGGCGCGCGTCGGCCTCATCGAGGTCTACGCCGGCACCGCGCGCACGTTCTCCGACGTTCCCGGCGGCGTGCACAGCGGGGACGTCGTGGTCGTCGAGCCGTTGCTGTTCTCCGACCGCCAGCCGGTCATCGGCGTCGCCGGCGACGGCGGCCGCCTGTACAACCACGGGCTCCTCGACGCTCGCATCGGCGGCCTGGCGAAGGTCAGCGTCTACCGGCCCGCCTCCGTCGTCGCCTGATCGTCCTGTCTGGCACTACAGAACCTTTGTGAGGTCCGATGCTGACTTTCCCGAACTCCAGCGCGATGGACGCGACCGCGTCCTCGGGCGGGCCGATCACCATCCTGCCGCAGATCGTCACCGGCCAGCCGGAGCAGATCGCGCAGCACGTGGCCGACCTGGTCAAGAAGGCCGAGCAGTTCCTGAGCATGTACACCGAGCTCACCAAGGCCGCCGACCAGCTCGGCAAGATCTGGTCGGGCGCGGCGAGCGAGTCGGCGCTGAAGAAGATCAGCGAATCGCTCGACCAGCTCACGAAGATCATCAACGTGGTCCAGAAGGGCGCCGAGCTGCTGGGGGTCTCCGGGACGCTGATCAAGACCGCGCAGGAGGCCTACCGCGCGGTCGTCTCGGCGGTGAACCCGACGGTCGCCGCGCTGATGTCGAACTGGTGGACCTACGGCGCGGCGGTCGCTTTGTCGACCGCGACGAGCGCGTCGCTGCGGGCGTTCATCACCGCTATCGGCGCGCTGCTCAAGGCGCTCGGCGCGGTCGACCTCGCCCAGCAGATCACCCAGCTCGCGCAGGTCATCGGCCAGATCGAGAAGCTCTTCCACCACGACTCCGGCGGTGCGGGCGCGACGACGCCGTCGATCGGGAACACCCCGGTCACGGCGCCCCAGGCCCCGTCGTCGGTGGCGAGTCCGGCCGGGCAGCAGGCGGTGGCGGGCGGGAGCGGCGGGGGGATCCCGCAGCAGCCTTCGTTCACCGACTACACCCCGCCCGCGCTCGCCACCGGCGGCGGTTCGGGCACCGGCACGGGAGCGAACGGCGCGACCGTGCCGGTGACCGCCAACGGGACCCCGCTGAACCCCTCGAACAGCTGGATCCCCGTCGACCACGCTTCGACGACGCCGGCCACCGGTTCGGTTCCCCCGGCCCCGGCTCCGATCCCCGCGCCGGCGCCCGCGCACCCCGACGAGGTCGTCATCCACACCAACCTCACCACCGGTGAGTCCACTGTGGAGGCTCCGGGCGGCCAGGACTTCGACCTCGACATCGCCATGGACTACAACGGCAAGCACTTCAGCCAGCACGTCGGTTACGACGCGGCCGGGAACTAGCCATGTGGTCCTCGGGGGTCGTCGACGCGTCGGGGGTGGTCAGCTCCGTGCTGTCCGGCTACCGGCAGGTTCTTCTCGAGTGCCAGCGGCGCGTCACCGGTGACCCCGGTGCGCTGAGCGCCGCGGCGCAGCGGGTCGCCACCCAGGCCTCGACGGTCTCGGGCAAGGCGAAGGAGATCGACGAGTCCGCGAAGACCCTGCACGCGGACTGGGACGGCGACGCCTACACCGCGTTCGCGACGGCCGCCGGGAAACTGGGCGAGGAGCTGACGGACGCCGCCACGAAGCTCGACGACCAGGCGAAACGGCTTTCGACGGCGGCGCAGCTCGTCCAGTCGGCGAAGGCCGCCGTCGACTCGGTCATCGCGCAGTTCGACCAGTACGCCCAGCAGCTGACCGCGCAGGCGCGCGCGGTGAACTCCGGCTCGGTCGGCGCGTTCATCCAGGCCGCGCGGCAGCTCGGGGAGCAGAGCGTCCAGGCCGCCCGCCAGGTCGTCGACGAGTTCTCCGACGCGCTGGCCGAGCTGTTCCCGCCCGAGGGCACCCAGCGGCTGGAGTACAAGCTGGGCAAGAAGACCTGGGGCCCCTTGGGCTGGCTCAACGGCAGCACCCTCGACGGGCGCAAGCGGCCGCGCGGCGCGCCGTCGTGGTTCGGCAACTCGGGCTGGAAGAAGCTCACCTGGGACGGCCTGGAAGGCACTCGCGCGCCGAAGAAGGCGGACACGCCGTTCGGGCAGCCGAAGCCCGAGGGGTTCAAGGACAAGCTCGGCAACAACACCGAGATCACGTACTACAAGTTCAAGCACGAGCAGGACGGGCTCACCCCGGAGTACGACGGCAAGATCACGTCGAAGGGCTGGGACGTCGGCGCGTCCGGGCACACCGAGCTGGCCGCGGTGAAGGAAGAGGCCGAGCTGAAGGGCGACTGGGGTCCCGCCGCGGCGCACGCCAAGGGCACGGTCTTCGCGGGTGGGGAGGCGAGCGCGTCCGGCACGATCGGGGCGCACGGCGTCGGCGCGCACGCGAACGTCTTCGCCGGCGGCAAGGTCGAAGGCGAGGTGGCCGCGGACGTCGCGGGCATCGGCGTCGGCGCGAACGGCACCCTGCAGTACGGCATCGGCGCGCAGCTCGACGCCCAGGCCACCTACGACGCCGGGCACATCAAGGTCAACTTCAAGGCGGGCGCGGCGCTGGGCCTCGGCGCCGGGGTCGGCGCGAAGATCGACATCGACCTGCCGAAGCTCGGCCACACCATCACCGAGTACGGTGGCGCGGCCGCGGACTACGTCGGGACCGCGGCGAACGACGCGGCCAACGCCGTCGGATCCGCTTGGGACGACGCCGTTTCTTACGTGGGGCTGTGATGACCCTTCCCCTGGACTTCGTCATCCCGGACGGCTGGACGGCCGTCGACCCGGGCGAGTCGGGCGCGGTGTTCGTCGCCGTGCACGACGCTCCGCCGGGCGAGTTCGTCCCGAACATCACGGTCAGCGTCCAGCAGCGGCCCGACGAAGCGTCGATCGACGCCATCGCCGCCGAGGCCGTCGAACGCCTGTCGCTCACGATGGCCGGCCTGGAAGTGCTGAGCCGCCGCGACGTCGGCGCCCCGGCCGCGCCCGGCGTCATGCAGCTGCTGCGCCTGCGCACCGGCGAAGGCGAAGAGCTGATCCAGACCCAGGTGCACCTGACGGTTCCCGGCCCCGCGCCGGCGGACCGGCTGGTGCTCGAGCTCGCCTGCACGGCCGCGCCCGCGACCGCGCGGCGGCTCTCACCCGGTTTCCAGCGGTTCGTGGGCAGTGTCCGCGTCCGCCAGCACGAAGGGATGCAACAGTGACCGATCCGTACGCGGTGCCGGACATGGACGAGCTGCTCGCGCAGGTGCGCAAGCAGACCGAGGAGGTCCAGCGGATCCAGCGCACGGTCGAGGCGATGGAGGTCAAGGCGCACTCGCGGCAGAACGAGGTCACCGTCACCCTCCGCGGCGACGGCCGGTTCACCTCGATCGACATCGACCCCCGCGCGATCCGCGAGTACGACGCCCGCAACCTCTCGGAGATCGTCCTCGAGGCGGTGAACGCCGGGCTGCAGAAGCTCGCCGAGGCGTCGAACGCCAAGTTCGCCCCGGTGATCTCGGCCGCGAAGAACGTCTGATGACCACCGCCGACGTACTTTTTTCCGCGGAGGCGGCATGACTACCGCTTCTCTGACAGGCACGACCCGCCGGGTCACGGTGGTGACGCCGAGGGCCCGGGTGGACGTCGCGCTGCCGCAGCAGTCGACGTTCGCCGAGCTGGTGCCGCAGCTGGTGCGGCTGGCCGGGGCGTCCGGGCAGGCGTCGGCCGAACATCCGGGCTGGGTGCTGTCCCGGCTCGGCGGCGCGCCGTTGGCGCTCGGCCTGAGCGTGGCGGCCGCCCAGATCCGGGACGGCGAAGTCCTCCACCTGACCCCGCGGGAACGCCCGCGGGGTCCGCTGCTGTTCGACGACGTCGTCGACTCGATCGCGAGCGTCGCCGATTCCGCCGGCGGCTGGGGGCCGTCGGTCGCGCGGCGGTCGGGGCTGGTGGCCGCGGTGGTGCTGCTGCTGGCCGGCGGCCTGCTGGTGCAGTCGGCGGCGTCCGGCAGCGTCCTGGCCCCGATCGGGACGGGCCTGCTGGCCCTGGTGCTGCTCCTCGGCGGCGGCGCGCTGAGCCGCGCGTACGGCGACGCCGAGGCCGGCGCGGCCGGCGCGGTGGCGGGCGTCGGCGTCGCGCTGCTGGCCGGGATGTCCGTCCTGGCGCCGCATCCGCTGTTTTCGCTGGCGGCGGGGCCGTTGGCGGCCGGGCTGGCGGCGGTGACGGTGTACGGCGTCCTGGCGGCGGTTTCGGTGGCCGACCGGCTGCCGTGGTTCGTGGCGATCACGACCGCGGCGGGCTTCGGCGCGATCACGACGGGCGTGGTCCTGCTGGCCGGCGTTTCTCCCGTGTCGGCGGCCGCGGTGGTCTCGGTGCTGAGCACGGCTTTGGCGGCGGTGGCCCCGATGCTGTCGCTGCGCCTGGCCCGGCTGCCGCTGCCCCGCGTGCCGGACGACATGGAGGCGTTCCGCGCGGACGAACAGCCGTCGCTGGGCACGGAGATGATCGGCCGGACATCCCGGGCCCAGGCCGTGCTGACGGGGCTGCTGGTGGGCCTGGGCCTGGTGGTGCTGGCGTCGTCGGTGGTGCTGTCGGCGGGCGGGCCGTGGGACGCCGGGCTGGCCGGGGTGCTGGGCTTGGCGTGGATCCTGCGATCACGGTCGTACGCGGGCCGGGTCCAGCGTCTGGTGCTGGTCGGGTTCGGCGTGCTTTCGCTGGTGTGCGCCGGGGTGTGGCTGGTGGCGTCGGGCAACCGGACGGTGGTGTTCGCAGCGGGCTGCGCGGTCGTCCTGGCGGCGGTGGTGTGCCTGGTTTACGCGACGCGGGTCGCGCGCGGGCTGCGTTCGCCTTACTGGTCGCGGCTTTTGGACGTTTCGGAGTTCCTGGTGCTGCTTTCGCTGGTGCCGTTCGTGGGCATGATCGCGGGGGTGTACGAAGCGGTCCGCGGCTGAGGGGTAATGGGCCGCCACCGCCGCTGACGACGACGGCTGCGGCGGCCCATTGTCGTTGCGATCTTGGGTGTCGCGGGTGTGGTGGTCGGTCAGGTGATCACCGGTCCTCGGCTCCTACGACCCTTTCGTGTCCAGCCATTCCGAGATCGGAACAGCCAGCTCCAGGCTTGATTCGGTGACCAAAGTGGTTCACGCTCAGCTGGGGAAGGTCGAGATAGTCGGGTCGGCCGAAACGTCCGCACAGCTGAAGTCGCTCAGTGGCTTTCTGCGTACTCTGAGATTCCTTTATCTGCAGTACCCGACCGGAGAAGGCCGCGAAGCCGACGCGGCCATGATCAGCGAGATCGCCCGGGACTCGAACGACCTGTATCCCCGGATCGAGTCAGCGGCTCGACAGCTGAATGAGTCCTTCCGGCGAGACTTGGGAATTCCGTCGACCGGCGCCGCAGAACATCCGCCCGGATCCCACGACTGACTCGTGCTCAGCTGTCCAGCGCCAGCGGAAGAGTCCGCCGCACCGCGGCGCCGTGCCGGCCGTGCAACGGAACCACCGGAATCCTCGGCGACGGGACCGCGGCCCCGGGCCGAGCCCCCACCCGCACCGTCACTTCAGCCTTTTCCCGCCCCCCGGCGGTCCGCGTCAGCAGGTACGAAGTCGCCGTGAAAGCCGCTCCCGGCACCGCGAAATCCACCACCTTCGACGTCCTCGGCCGGAAGCAAACCTGCGCCGAGTCACCCCAAGTCCAAGACTTCCACCGGTTCGGCGGAGCGGAAGCCGCCCCCTGGACACCCAGAGCGACCCGAAGCTCCTTCGCCAGCTCCCCGGCCTCCAGCACCGTGCTCTGGTACCCCGCCTCGGCCAGCGCCCCCATCAAGCTCAACGCCGCCGACGCCGTGCTCCGCAACGCACCCAGGTCGCCACCACCACGGGCCAATGCCGCGATCGGGGCCAGGTCCGGCCGGTACCGGACCGCCAGCCAGCGCACCCGCAGCACCTGCTCCCCGCGCGGGATGGCCCACGTCAGCAGCTGCGCCGACGCCAGCGGTACGTCCGTGCACGCGTAAGCCGAACGCAACGCCGCCACCAGCGGCCCCGGCGCTCCCGGCCCCTGCGTCAGCCGCACCAGCGCGCTCCAGCCGCCGTCGACCTCGGCGACGCCGAAGCGGTTGCCCGCGCGGTCGACGTGCTGGCGCACCTTGACCGGGCCGGCCACCGAAAGCAGCGGATCCGGGCTGTCGCGGCGCGTGTCGTGGCGCCGCAGCCGGAACGCCGTCCAGGTCAGGGCCCAGCCCGCCAGGTGCCGCCCGGCGAAGCGCACGGACGTCAGCAGCACCACGAGCCCGGCCGCCGCGCTGACCGCGATCCGCACCGGCTGCGAGACCGTGTCGACCATCCACGCGAGCAGGACGGCGATGCCCGCGATCTCCCACAGCGCGGCCTGCAGCGGCCGGATCGGCAGCAGCCAGGGCAGCGGCGTGGACGCGGGCCGCGGCGGTGCCGGGCGCACGGCGCCGGCGGTTTCGACGGACACGGGCTCCCCTTTCCCCGGGTCTGCGACGCTACTGCCTCCCCGGATGCCGTGTGGGCGTAAAAATTACCCTCCCCTTGCACCATTCGGGTGCCTAGCATCGAGCACTCGGGAGGACGACGCACACAGCCGGGGGCACAGCGCGTGTGGACGCAGCGGGACCAGATCCAGGCGTACCAGTTCCTCCGCCGCAGGCTCGTTTCCGCTCTCGTCGCGGGTGACGCCAACCACCCCGTCTCGCCCAGCCGGCGGCTCGTGCTCGGCACGGTGCTGGGGCTCGTGGCCGCCCTGCTCGTCACCGCCGTCTTCGGGATCATCGGCCTGCTGAACCCCTCCGGTGGCAAGGACTGGCTGGCCGGCGGCAAGGTGATCGTCGAGGAGGGCACCGGCGCGCGGTTCGTGCTCGGCGCCGACGGCGTCCTGCACCCCGTCCTCAACTACGCCTCCGCGCGGCTGCTGGCCGGCGGCAACGGCGACGCGACCGTGTCCGTCTCGCCGGAGAACCTCGGCAAGGCCGGCCGCGGCACCCCGATCGGCATCCCGGGGGCGCCCGACTCGGTGCCCGCCGCCGGAGCGCTGGTCACGACGCCGTGGACGAGCTGCAGCCGCACCACGCAGGACGCGCCCGCGTCGGCCGAGCCGCGCACCGCCGTCCTGCTCGCCGCGCCCGCGTCCGGGGTCGAGCTGCCCCGCGACCAGGGCGTGATCGTCCGGCTGCCCGAGGGCGACCGGTTCCTGCTCACCGGCGGCCGCCGCTACAAGCTGTCCGACGAGGCCGCGACCGCGCTGCAGTTCGACAGCTACCCGACGATCGCGGTGTCCGCGCGGTGGATCGACACCGTCCCGGCCGGGCGTGACCTGACCGCGCTGCCGGTCGACGGCGCCGGCGACCGGGGCCCCGAGGTGGGCGGCCGCGACACCCGCGTCGGTGAGGTCCTCGCCGTCGTGGACGCGATGGCCGCGCCCGGCTCCGCGACGTCGTACTACCTGGTCCGCCGGGACGGCCTCGAGCCGGTCGGGCAGACCGAAGCGAGCCTCCTGGTGACGACGGAGGCCAACGCGGCCGCGTACCCCGGCAGGCCGGCGCCGGTCGACGCCCGCGCGGCCGACGTCGCCGCCGTGCCGAAGGTCGCCGCGCCCCGCGCCGGCGGTGCTGACCCAGCTGCGTTCCCCGACCGCATCCCGGGCAAGGCGCCGATCACCGGTAACTCCGTCGTGCTGTGCATCCAGGGCAGCCGGTTGCTCGTTTCGGCCGAATTCCCGCTTTCCCCTGGCGCGAAAGCAATCCAGGTCGCCACGAGGACCGAAGCACGGGTGGCGGACGAGGTGTGGGTACCTCCGTCGGGGGGAGCCGTCGTCGTCGAATCCGGCTCGGCCACCACTTACCTGGTGACCGACACGGGCCGGAAGTACCCGGTGGTGAACGCGCAGGCAGTGGCCTCGCTCGGCTACGGAAACGTGGCCAAGTCACCGGTCAACGGTAGTTTGCTGGCATTGGTGCCGATGGGCCCCGCGCTGGACCCGGCCACGGCCGGGCAGCCGGCCCCGTCGGGTGGAACGGGGTGAAAGTCGTGCACATGACACAAGAGCGCTCGGCCGAGGACGATCTGGACCGGGGCCGGGTCCGGGTCGCGGTCATCGAAGACCACCCGCTGTACCGCGTTTCGGTGGAGCGGGTGCTGGCCGAAGCCGAATTCATCGAGCTGGGGGCGGTGGTCGACTCGGTGGCGCGGTTCCACGTCCACCGGCAGCCACCGGGCAGCGTGGTGCTGCTGGACCTGGGCCTCCCGGGCGTCGCCGGGGCGGCGGCGGTCCTGGAGGTCTGCGAGCTCGGGCACCACGTCCTCGTGGTCTCCGCGCAGGCGGAGCCCGAAGTCGTGCTGGGGGCGATCGCCGCGGGGGCGCGCGGCTTCCTCTCCAAGGACGTCGACGGGGACGAGCTGCTGATCGCGATCAAGACGGTCGCCGACGGCGGCGCGTACGTCTCGGCGGTGGTCGCCGGGATGATCATGAAGGACAACGCGGACCGGCCCGCCGTCTCGGCGGACGTCGAGCTGTCGCCGCGTGAAGAGCAGGTGCTGCGGCTGGTGGCGGCGGGGGAGCGCGACGTCGACATCGCGCTGATCCTCGGCATCGGCGTCCGGACGGTGCGGGGCTACCTCGACCGCATCCGCGACAAGACCGGCGAACGGCGTCGGCCGGGCCTGGTCAAGGAAGCCATCCGGCGCGGCCTGATCGGCGGCTCCGGCCCGCGGCGCGGCGGCCGCAAATGAGCGACGACGACCAGGCGGCGGCCAAGGCGCCCCGGCGGATCCACGTCGGGGTCATCGAGGACCACCCGCTCTACCGGTACGCGCTCACCCGCGTGCTCACCGAGGCCGCGGACATCGAGCTCGGCGCCGTCGCCGACTCGGTGGCCCGGTTCGCGGTGCAGGACCAGCCGGCCGGCAGCGTCGTGGTCCTCGACCTGAAGCTCCGGGGTGTCCAGGATGCGGCCGCGGTCCTGGAAGTGGGGCAGATGGGGCACAAGGTGCTGGTGGTGTCCGCGCACGCGGAACAGCCGGAGGTGCTCGGCGCGATGCAGGCGGGCGCGAAGGGCTTCTTGTCGAAGGACGTCGACGGCGACGAGCTGCTGCGCGCGATCCGCACGATCGCCGACGACAACGCCTACGTCTCGCCGACGCTGGCCGGGATGATCATCCAGGACAGCGAGGAGCGGCACGCGGGGCCGAAGATCGTCCTGTCGGAGCGCGAGAAGCAGGTGCTCCGCCTGGTGGCGGCGGGGGAGCGCGACGTCGACGTGGCGGAGATCCTCAACATCAGCGTCCGCACGGTCCGGTCGTACCTGGACCGGATCCGCGACAAGACGGGCGAACGGCGGCGCGCGGGCTTCGTGCGCGTCGCCATCCGCGAGGGCCTGCTCCGCTAGGCCCGTCCCGAGCTTTCCCGTGAAAGCTGTGTCCGGCCGGGTTCAGAGACGGCGGTTGGCCAGGGCTCCCGTCGCCGTGCGGGCCTTGGCCGACACCGAGGTGTCGATGTCGACCACCAGCGTCTCCGGGGCCGCGCCCGCGGCGGCGTGCACCCGGCCGAAACCGTCCGCGACCAGCGAATACCCGATCCCGGTCGGGGCCTTCGGGTTCACCGTGAGGCCCGTCGCCGCCGGGTCCGCCTGGCCGCAGGCCAGCACCCAGCAGCCCGAATCGAGGGCCCGCGCGCGCACCAGCACCTCCCACTGCTCGCGCTTGCCCTCGCCCGCGCCCCAGGACGCAGGCAGCAGCACGACGTCGGCACCGTCGTCGGCCAGCGCGCGGAACAGCTCCGGGAACCGCACGTCGTAGCAGGTCGCGACACCGTAGACGACGCCGTCCAGCTCGAACGTGGTCACCGACGCGCCGGGCGCCACCGTGTCCGACTCCGCGAAGCCGAACGCGTCGTAGAGGTGGATCTTGTCGTAGCCGCGGTGCTGCCCGGCGCCGGTGACCAGCAGCGTGTTGCGCACCCGGCCGCCGTCCGCGGGGGTGAACATCCCGGCGACGACCACCACGTCGTGCTCGGCGGCCACCGTGGCCACCGCCGAGGCCCACGGCCCGTCCAGCTCCTCCGCGACCGGCGCCAGCGGACGCCCGAAGCGGGCCATCGTCGCCTCGGGGAACACGACGATCCGCGCGCCGTCGGCCACCGCGGCTTCCACCCCGGAGCGAACGAGCTTCAGGTTCGCCTCCGGGTCGTCACCCGAGTTGACCTGGCACAACGCGATTCGCGCCACCGCTGCCTCCTGCATGCTGGGATCCGCCGTCACCGGGGAGTATCGCTGAAAACCCCTTCGGCGTGACCTCGTACCCTGGTGGCATGTTGAACCGCACCGACCTGCGTGGGCAGGTCCCGACCGCCGCCGAACTGCGCGCCACGCTTCCCCGCGCCGAATACGACGTGGACGCGGCGCTGCATCACGTGCGCCCGGTGGTCGAGGCGGTCCGTGACCGCGGTGTCGAAGCCGTCCTCGAGTACACGGAGAAGTTCGACAAGGTGCGGCCGGCGTCCGTGCGGGTGCCGCGTGCTTCGTTGACGAAGGCGCTGGCCGAGCTGGACCCGGCCGTGCGCGCCGCGCTGGAGGAGTCGATCACCCGCGCCCGGAAGGTGCACGAAGAGCAGCGCCGCACCGACGTCACGACCACGGTCGTCGACGGCGGCACGGTCACCGAGAAGTGGGTGCCGGTCGAGCGCGTCGGGCTGTACGCCCCGGGCGGGCTGGCCGTGTACCCCTCGACCGTGGTGATGAACGTCGTCCCGGCGCAGATCGCGGGAGTCGGCTCGCTGGTCGTCTGCTCACCGCCGCAGGCCGCGTTCGACGGCCTGCCGCACCCGACCATCCTCGCCGCGGCCGAGCTCCTCGGCGTCGACGAGGTGTGGGCGGTGGGAGGCGCCCAGGCCGTCGCGCTGCTCGCGTACGGCGGCACGGACACCGACGGCACGGAGCTCACCCCGGTCGACGTCGTCACCGGCCCGGGCAACATCTACCTGACCGCGGCGAAGCGGATGCTGCGCGGCCTGATCGGCATCGACTCCGAGGCCGGCCCGACCGAGATCGCCATCCTCGCCGACGAGACGGCCGACCCGGTGCACGTCGCCGCCGACCTGGTCAGCCAGGCCGAGCACGACCCCCTGGCGGCGAGCGTCCTGGTGACGACTTCCGTCGAGCTGGCCGACGCCGTCGACAAGGACCTGGTGAACCGCGTCACGGCGACGAAGCACTCCGAACGCGTCGCCGAGGCCTTGGGCGGCAAGCAGTCCGGCGTCATCCTGGTGTCCACAGTGGACGACGGCCTGCGCGTCGTCGACGCCTATGCCGCCGAGCACCTCGAGATCCAGACGGCGGACGCGCGCGCGGTCGCCGCCCGGGTCCGCAACGCGGGCGCGATTTTCGTCGGCGCGTACGCCCCGGTGTCGCTCGGCGACTACTGCGCCGGGTCCAACCACGTCCTGCCCACCGGCGGCTTCGCCCGCCACTCCTCGGGCCTGTCCGTGCAGAGCTTCCTCAAGGGCATCCACGTCGTGGACTACTCCGAGGACGCGCTGCGCGAGGTCGCCGGCCGCGTCGTCGCGCTGGCCGACGCCGAGGACCTGCCCGCGCACGGCGAGGCCGTCGCCGCGCGCTTCGGAGGTTCCGTCCGATGACCATCGGCGAGGACGTCACCCTGGACCAGCTGCCGCTGCGCGACGACCTGCGCGGGAAGACGCCGTACGGCGCGCCGCAGCTGGACGTCCCGGTCCGGCTCAACACCAACGAGAACCCGTACCCGCCGCCGCCCGAGCTGGTCGCGGACGTGGCCGAAGCCGTCCGTCTTGAGGCTGCCGAGCTGCACCGCTACCCGGACCGCGACGCCCTGGCGCTGCGCCAGGACCTGGCCGACTACCTGAGCGTGTCGACGCGGGTGGTGCTGTCGGAGGCGAACGTCTGGGCCGCCAACGGGTCCAACGAGGTGCTGCAGCAGATCCTCCAGGCTTTCGGCGGCCCGGGGCGCAGCGCGCTGGGGTTCGAGCCGTCGTACTCGATGCACCCGATCATCGCGTCGGGCACGCGCACCGAGTGGGTCCCGGCCCCGCGCCGCGCCGACTTCACGCTCGACACGGCCGCGGCGGCGGCGCTGATCGCCGAGAAGCGGCCGGACATCGTGTTCGTCACCAGCCCGAACAACCCGACCGGCGGCTCGATCCCGCTGCCGGAGCTGCGTGCCGCCCTGGACGCGGCCACGGGGATCGTGGTGGTCGACGAGGCGTACGCGGAGTTCTCGTCGCAGCCGAGCGCGGTGGAGCTGCTGGCCGACTACCCGGCGTCGTTGATCGTCTCACGCACGATGAGCAAGGCGTTCGCGTTCGCCGGCGGGCGGCTCGGCTACCTGGCCGCGGCCCCGGCGGTCGTCGACGCGCTGCAGCTGGTGCGGTTGCCGTACCACCTGTCGCGGCTCACACAGGCGGCCGCACGGGCGGCGCTGCGGCACGCGGACGCCACTTTGGACAGCGTGCACAAGCTGGCCGCCGAGCGCGACCGCGTCGTGGAGGCGTTGGCGGGCCTCGGGTTCGACCCGGTGCCGAGCGACTCGAACTTCGTCCTCTTCGGACCGTTCGCCTCGCCCGCGGCCGCTTGGAAGTCCTATTTGGACAAAGGTGTGCTGATCCGTGACCCCGGCATCGACGGGCACCTGCGCGTGAGCATCGGCACCCCGGAAGAGAACGACGCCTTCCTCGAGGCGAGTAAGGAAGTTTCCCGATGACCCGGATCGGCAAGATCGAGCGGACCACCAAGGAGTCCTCGATCTCCGTGCAGCTGGACCTCGACGGCACGGGCGAGGTCGAGATCTCGACCGGCGTGCCGTTCTACGACCACATGCTGACGGCGTTCGGCGTCCACGGCTCCCTGGACCTCAAGGTCGAGGCGACCGGCGACATCCACATCGACGCGCACCACACGGTCGAGGACACGGCGATCGTGCTGGGCCAGGCGATCCGCCAGGCCCTGGGCGACAAGAGCGGCATCCGCCGCTTCGGCGACGCGTGGATCCCGATGGACGAGACCCTGGCCCACGCGGCGATCGACGTGTCGGGGCGCCCGTACTGCGTGCACGTGGGCGAGCCGGAGCAGTTCAACACCTTCACGATCGGCGGCAACTACCCGTTCGTGCTGACGCGGCACGTGTTCGACTCGCTGTCGTTCCACGCGCAGATCGCGCTGCACGTAAGGGTGATCCACGGCCGCGACCCGCACCACATCGCGGAGGCGGAGTACAAGGCGGTGGCCCGCGCGTTGCGGGCGGCGACGGAGCCGGACCCGCGCGCGGCCGGCATCCCGTCCACGAAGGGCGTTCTGTGAGCAAGGAAGTCGTCGGAGTCCTCCTGCTCGCCCTCGGGGGCTTCCTTGTGGGCGGGGTCTACTCGACGTGGAAGACGGCCAAGTTCATGGCAGGCGTGCTGGGCGTCGCGGCCCTGCTTGCCATCGGCGGCGCGATCTTCTGGTTCGCCAGCTAGGGCCCCAGAAAAGACCCCGCCCTCCCAGAGGGGCGGGGTCTGGCGATCGTGACGTCTGGTGAGGAACGCGGGCCGGGTGTTCCCGGTGATCATCCTCGACGGCGTTCCCGCACCGGGCTGACCGCGCAGAGACTGACCGCCACCCTCTCCGGCACGGTTGCGGCGAAGTCGTTTGTTCTGTTCAGGTGGGTATTCCGAACAGGGTATGGGCTCGGGTGGCGTTGCGGGCGGTGCGGCGAAGCGCTTGGGTGATGGTGGTGTGCCCGGTGTGGCGGTGTGCGCTGGTGGCGAGGTTACGCAGGCTGGCCATGACTTGGGGTGCAGCCGGAGTACACCTGCTCGCCGCGATCACCCACGAAACGGCCGAAGGTGCCGCGTAGGGATTTTTGCCGTCCACCGCGATCGCCGCCGGCGCGGTCTGGGCCGGGTCGGTGGGTGCTGGTGTCGTGGTCGGTGAGCCAGTTTGCTGATCACGTCGTCGACGATGTCGCCGTCGACCCGTCCGGCGACGCGTCGCACGGTGGCTTCATCGGGTGCCACGTATCGGGGGTGGCGGGGATCGAATCGGGCGCCGGGGGCGGCCAGGACCGGCCGGGGTGCGTCGGCGGCCCATTCACCGATCGCGGTGAACGACTGGGCTCCGGCCACGACGGCTGCGGCGGCGAGCGCCAGGAAAGACCCCAAGTACGACAGGGATCAGGCACGATTGTGCAGCGGGCACAGCTCTCTCACACGATCATGGGACCTAGGCAATCACATGATCGATGAGGGCCGTGCCCGCCTGCAACCAGGCCACAAGACTTTGCCGGAACCCCCGCCCTCCCTGGGGGGCGTCCCTGGTCCAGTCTATCGGCCCCGGCCGACAAACCGGCGGCCGGAGCCTGGTTGTCCACAACCCTCCCGGGCTGTGGACAACCAGCGGCTCACCGGCTCGCGCCGACCAGTTCGCGCTCGTCGTCGTCGGGTGCGGTGTCGAGGTGCTTCGTGAGCTTCTCGCCCTCCACGTCGACGTCCGGCAGGATGCGGTCCAGCCACTTCGGCAGCCACCACGCGCCGCGGCCCAGCAGCGACATCACCGCCGGCACCAGCGTCATCCGGACCACGAACGCGTCCACCAGCACGCCGAACGCCAGCGCGAAGCCGATCGACTGGATCAGCGCCGACTCGGCCAGGATGAACCCGGCGAACACGCTGATCATGATCAGCGCCGCCGCGACGACCACCCGCGCGCCGTGGCGGAAGCCGGTGACCATCGCCTCCTGCGGCTCCGCGCCGTGGACGTGCTCCTCGCGCATCCGCGTCACCAGGAACACCTGGTAGTCCATCGCCAGTCCGAAGAGGACGCCGATCAGCAGGATCGGCAGCATGCTCATGATCGGCCCGGTCGACTTGACGCCGAGCAGGTCCGTCAGCCAGCCCCACTGGAACACCGCGACCACCGCGCCGAACGTCGCCGCGACCGAGCCGAGGAAGCCGATCGTCGCCTTCAGCGGCACCACGACCGAGCGGAACACCAGCATCAGCAGCACGAACGCCAGCCCGACGATCAGCGCGAGGTAGGGCAACATCGCGTCGGACAGCTTCTCCGAGACGTCGATGTTCGCGGCGGTCTGCCCGGTGACGGCCAGCTTCGCGCCGGTCGCGTTCTCCAGCGCGCCGGACTCGGTGCGGATCGCGGCCACCAGGTCCTCGGTCTGGGTGCTGCTCGGCCCGCTCTTGGGGATCACCGTGAGCAACGCCGTGTCACCGGTCTGGTTGACCCGCGGCGGAGTGACGGCGGCGACGTCGGGGAGCTTCTGGATGTCGGCCGCGGCCTGGCCGAGCGCGGCCTGCCGGTTGGTGCTCGCGCCGGTGTCGACGACGACCAGCAGCGGCCCGTTCGAGCCTTCGCCGAAGCTGCGGCTGGCGATCTCGTACGCCTTGTGCTGCGTGGACTCCGGCGCGGCGGTCGCGTCGTTGGGCAGGCCGAGCTGCATGCCGAGCGCGGGCAGCGCGACGACGGCCATCCCGGCCAGCGCGACGAGCAGCACCGGCCACCGGTGGCGGGCGACGAACCGCGCCCAACGCTCGCCGTGCGTCGTTTCGACGGGCTTGCGGCGCAGCCGGATGCGCTCGCCGGCGACCCGGGTGCCGGCGAAGCCGAGGATCGCGGGCAGCAGCGTCAGGGCGATGACCACGGCGACCGCCACGGTCACGGCCGCGGCGACGCCCATCTGGCCGAGGAACGGGATGCCGATGACGGTCAGGCCGGCCAGCGCGATGATGACGGTGAGCCCGGCGAACACGACAGCCGAACCGGCGGTGCCGGTGGCGCGGCCCGCGGCCTCCTCAGGATCGCGGCCGAGCTTCAGCTCGTGCCGGTAGCGCGACACGATGAACAGCGCGTAGTCGATGCCGACGGCCAGCCCGATCATCAGCGCGAGGATCGGCGTGTTCGAGTTCAGCTCCAGGAAGCCGGAGGCGAGGAAGATGCCGCCCATCCCGGTGCCGACGCCGATCAGCGCGGTGAGCAGCGGGATCCCGGCGGCGACGAGCGAGCCGAAGGTGATGATCAGCACGACGGCGGCGACCGCGACACCCAGGCCCTCGGTCGCGCCGGTCTCGGGGACGCCCTGGACGGCGTCACCGCCGAACTCGACGGTGAACCCGGCCGCGCGGGTGGCGTTCGCCGCGTCGAGCAGCGCCTGACGGTCACCGTCGGTGAGCTCGTAGGCCTTCGCGCCGTAGCTGACCTGGGCGAGCGCGACGCGCTTGTCGGGGGAGATCGACTGCGCCTGGAACGGGTCGACGACCACCGCGACCTTCGGCGCGGTCTTCAGCTGCCCGACCAGCGTCTCGACGGCCGCCTTGCCCTTCGCGTCGGAGACGGAGGTGCCGGCCGGCGCCTCGATCACGACGCGCGCGGTGGCGCCACCGGCGTTGGCCTGCGGGAACTTCTCGGTCAGCAGGTCGACGGCCCGCTGCGACTCGGTGCCGGGGATCGTCACCGAGTTCGACAGCTGGCCGGACAGCGTGAGCGCGCCCAGCCCGAGCGCCACGAGGACGGCCGCCCAGACGGCGGCGACCAGCGCTCGCCGCCGGAAGGACAACCGGCCGAGCCGGTACAGGAAGGTCGCCACGAGTCAGCTCCGTTTCGCCCGAACGGGGTCGGTTCACTCCATCTGATTACTGACCAAGCTAGCCGATCGGCAAGCAGAGGTCCAAGCCGATCGGCAAGTATGTGACTTGCCGAACAGCAAGGTTTATCCCAGCCGATCGGCTAGTGGCTGGTTTGCCGATCGACAGGGAGTGACGTACGCTCCGACGGCTCGATGAGGAGGAAGAATGACCGCCGGCCCGGCCGAGGACACCCGGACCCGACTGCTGCAGACCGCGTTGCGGCTGTTCACCGAACACGGGGTCGAGGGCACGTCGCTGCAGATGATCGCCGACGCGCTCGGCATCACGAAGGCGGCGGTCTACTACCACTTCAAGACGAAGGCGGAGATCACCGAGGCCGTCGCCGAGCCCGGCGTGCGCGATCTGGACGAGCTGGTGCTGCGCGCGGCCGCGCAGAAGCGCCGCGGCACGCAGGTGGACCTGCTGCTGGAGGGGTTCGTCGACCTGGTGATCCGGCACCGCGCGCTGGTGGCGCTGTTTTCGAGCGACCCGGGCCTGGTCCGCGCGATCGAGAAGTCGGCGCACGGCGGCATGGAGGGCTTCGGTCAGGCACTGCTGGGCATCCTGTCGGGCCCGGACCCGACGCCGGCGGCGCGGGTCAACGCGATGGTGGCGCTGACGGGCATCGCGATGGCCGGCGGTTCCCCGGACCTGGCCCGCCTGAGCGACGACGTCCTGCGCACGGAACTGCTGGATGTGGGCCGCCGCCTGCTCGGCCGCCCCCGCCGCCGAACCCCCACAGCGGTGTCGACCCTCTGATCACGCGAGATGCCCGCCCAGTCACGCGAGATGCCTCGCTGATCACGCGATATGCCTCGCCAGTCACGCGTGATGCCCGCCCGGTCACGCGTGATGCCTCGCTGATCACGCGGGTCGCGCGCCCATTCGCGCGAGATCCGGCTTCCGGCGCGCGTGTCGTCCGCCTGGGCACGCGTGTCGGCCGTCCGGGTACGCGTGTCGTCCGCTGCGGCGCGCCTCAACCGATGCGGTAGAGGTACTTCGGTGGCACGCTCGCCGTCAGCCAGACTCCGTTCGCGCTCACCTGGAACGCGTGTCCCGTCTCGGACATTGCCGCGGCGTCGACTCGGAGGATCACCGGCTTGCCCCGTCGGGCGCCTACCGTCCGGGCCGTGTCGACCGTTTCCGAAAGGTGGACCGCGTGGCGGTTCATCGGGCGCAGCCCTTCGCGCAGGATCGCGTCGAGGAACTTTGCCACCGTGCCGTGGTAGAGCACGTCCGGCGGCTGCGCGTCCGCCAGGCCGAGGTCGACCGAGACGCTGTGGCCCTGGCTCGCACGGATGCGCGCGCCGGTCTCGTCGAACGCGAAGCGGCGCTTGTTGTTCGTCTCGACCACTTCGTCGAGCTGTTCGCGCGTGATCTTCAGCGCGCGCAGCAGCGCGTCCACCTCGACCCAGCCGTCGGGCGAGAGGGTGAGGCCGGCCGCGGCCGGGTTGTGGCGCAGGTGCAGTGACATCCGTTTGGAGATGCGGATCAGTTCTTTCTCGTTCATTTCCTCCCCAGGATCCCGCGGCGGGCAAGCGATTTAGATGCCGCCCTCGACCGCCGGACGCAGCTTGCTCGCTCCCGGCCCGAAGCGCGCCAGCTCGTCGTCGTTGTTGTAGAGCGCGCAGCTGCGCAGCGACAGGCACCCGCAGCCGACGCAGCCGGTAAGCCGGTCGCGAAGCCGTTGCAGGGCGTCGATCCGCGCGTCGAGCTCGTGCTGCCAGTCGCGCGACAGCCGCGCCCAGTCGGTCTTCGTCGGGGCGTGGTCGGCGGGCAGTGACGCCAGCGCCGCGCTGATGTCTTCGAGGGAGAGCCCGACCCGTTGCGCGGCGCGGATGAACGCGATCCGCCGCAGCACCGAGCGTGGGTAGCGGCGCTGGTTGCCCGCCGACCGCTCCGAGCTGATCAGGCCTTTCTCCTCGTAGAACCGCAGTGCCGTGTGCGGCACGCCGCTGCGGTCCGCCACCTGTCCGATGCTGAGATGTTCAGCGAGCCTCGTCACCAGCTCAGGCTATCCTTGACTTCGAGTTTAGTCGAGGTTGCATCGTCGGAGTATGACCACTGCGACCGAACCGGGCTACGCCGAGCTACCGCGACTGATCTCGCTGATGACCGGCGACGACAAGCACCACGCCGCCGCGGAGTCCACTGTGGACGTCCTGTGGGTGCTCTACGACCGCGTGCTCGACGTCACGCCGGCGAACTTCCGCTCGCCGGACCGCGACCGTTTCCTGCTGTCCAAGGGACACGGGCCGATGGCGTACTACGCCGTGCTGACGGTGAAGGGCTTTCTCGACGAAGCCGAGCTGCCGATGTGGTCCAACGCGCTGTCGCGCCTCGGCCGCCACCCGGACCGCCGGCGCGTCCCCGGCGTCGAGATCTCCAGCGGCTCCCTCGGCCACGGCCTGCCGATCGCGTTCGGCACGGCGCTCGGGCTGCGCGCCCGCGGGCTGCCGTCGAAGGTCGTGACGCTGATCGGCGACGCCGAGCTGGACGAGGGATCGAACCACGAGGCGATCGTCGTCGCGGCGCGCACCGGTCTGGAGAACCTGACGACGGTGGTGATCGACAACCGATCGTCGACGCACGGCTGGCCGGGAGGCGTCGCCCGCCGTTTCGAGGTGGAGGGCTGGGAGACACGCACGGTGTCCGGCCGCGACCATGCGGCGCTGTACTCGGCGTTCACCGACGCCCATTCCGGCCGGCCGCTGGCCGTGGTCGCCGTCGTCGAACCGAAGGGCTGATTTTCCATGAGGGAAACATTTTTGAAGACGACGGAAGAGATTCTGGACGCGGACCCGGACGTGGCGGTGGTCTTGGCGGACATCTCGGCGGCCCAGCTGGCCGGCGCGGCTCGCCGTCATCCCGACCGGGTGATCAACGTGGGGATCCGTGAGCAGCTGCTGGTCAGCGCCGGTGCGGGGTTGGCGCTGGCGGGGTTGCGGCCGATCGTGCACACGTTCCCGTCGTTCCTGGTGGAGCGTGCGTTCGAGCAGATCAAGCTGGACTTTTCGCACCAGGAGGTGGGTGGGGTTCTGGTGTCGTACGGGGCGTCGTACGACATGTCGATGGCGGGGCGGACGCACCAGTCGCCGGGTGATGTTGCTTTGATCGACTCCTTGCCGGGGTGGACGGTGCATGTGCCGGGGCACGCTGCCGAGGCCCGTCGATTGTTGCTGGAGTCAATTCCTGGGGATGGGCGGGTTTATCTGCGGCTTTCGGCTCAGGCTAACGCTTCGCCGCATTTGGGGGTTGGGTTCACTCGGCTGCGGTTCGGAGCGTCTGGTGTTGTCGTTGCTGTGGGGCCGATGCTGGATCGGGTGCTGCGGGCGTGTGCGGGTCTGGATGTGACGGTGTTGTATGCGTCGACCATTCGGCCGTTTGATTCGGCTGGTTTGCGGTCGGCGGTGCTTTCGGCTTCTGGTTCGGTTGTTCTCGTGGAGCCTTATTCGGCGGGGACTTCGGCTTACTGGGTTTCGGAGGCTTTGTCGGATCTGCCGCATCGGTTGCGGTCTTTGGGGGTTCGGCGGGATGCCGAGGTGCGGACTTATGGGGAGATCGGTGACCATGATCTGGCCCATGGGCTGGACGCCGGGTCGTTGAGGTTGTCGATCAAGGACTTCCTGGGGGAGTAGGCGGAGTTCCGGTGCTGGGGTGTTTGTAGCGGACATTGACTTCGTCACTTCCCCCGAGGAGATCCATCAACGCGCCATTGGCTTTGCGCTCCTGGAGCGTGCTCGTCGGGAGGCGCACGTGCAAGCTCTCGTAGAGCTTGAACCGGTTCAGGTCGAGAACGGTGCGGACAACAGCCATATAGGTGTCGGCTGCCGCGATGGCGCCACGGTATGCGAGATAGGCGAGGAGGTAGGGACCGAGGGCGAGCAAGAGCCAAAAACCGTCGGTGAACAGGCACGCGACCGTTTCGATGGTCGCCAGCAAGGCGACGACGCAAAGTCTGACCGAGGTGTCCAGTTGTTGCCTGGTGTCGTTGAGGTAGCTTCGATCGAGTTCGGGTGAGATCAAGGCCAAGTACGGTGCTGTGCGAATGGCGCTCAGTCCGTACTGCCGGCCGACGGAGTCTTCGGCTTGGCGCAGAGCGTTGCCCAAGCGTGTCGGCATCATCCGGTCGATCTCAGGGTAGCGGCTCTTCTCTTGCCTGATTGACTCCAGTGCGGCTTTCAAACCGGAGAGCTCGTGTGCTCGGTCGCTTCCGAACATGCCCAGTTCGGCCTCTTTCCGATCCTCCTTGCTGAGATTCTCGGGATGGACGATATTCGGTTCCTCGTCGAGCAGGTCAAGAAAGTACTGTTCGGCAAGAAAGATCTTCAGGCGCCTTTTGAGGATATTCGAAAGCTCGCGTTCCTGTGTGTGGAGGCTGCGCCGCTGCTTCCGGTAGTGTGTTATCCGCATGCTCAACAACTTGACGGCCATTGGTGAGCTGCCCCAGTAGCCTTCGAGGAACCGGGTCATTGCCAGCTGAAGGGGATGCAGGAACAGTGCCACGATGATGGTGGCCAGAAGCAGCCAGGTGATCGAGGCGAAACCGATATCGGCGAGCCGAGGAACCATCCGGGACAAATTCGGCTCGGACTGCCAAGCGTCGCTCGCCACCAGGGCGGTACTCCACACGACCAGGAAGAGCGATGGCACCATGCTGACGATGCTGAAGTATCGGCCGATGCGGGCACCGAGACCGACCGCCGCGTCGGCCACCGACGGCGACGTCACTTCTGAGTTCCGTCAGCGTTGAACTTGACGAACTTCCCGCAGAAGGGACAGTACGGCTTGCGATAGTAGAGCTCCAGAGTCGTCCCGCACCTCCGGCAGTCGATCTCCTCCTGCTCGATCAGCTTCTCGATCCCGGGCAGGGAGAAGGGCGGATACTCGGTGAGCAGGGTTATCCGGTGGATGAGTCGCCAAGCTCGCACGTCTTGCACCCCCGCCCACCAGGATCGAACCATCGTAGGCCAGCATGCACGCACAGTCGACCAGCTGGAACGAGGTGGTGATCGGCATTTCGGTCTGGTGCTACCCGGTTGTGGGTGTAGTGGCCGTGGCGGCTTCTGGGGAGTTCGGGCTTGGCTGGACCCTCTCGCTGGCGGCGATCGTAGCGGCCCTTGGGTGGCTGGTGCTTCGAACGCGACGGGCCGATAGCGTGGCCTCCATGGGGTCCAGCATTCGGCCGATCGCGCTCGGTCTGCTACGGCGGCGCGATGAAATCCTTGTCTTCGAAGGGCGTGACGACGTCAAAGACGAGACCTACTACCGGCCCCTCGGTGGTGGGGTCGAGTTCGGGGAGAACAGCGAGGACGCCCTCAAGAGGGAGTTTCGCGAAGAGCTCGACGCCGAGATCAAAGTCGGCAAACGGCTGGGCGTGCTCGAGAACGTCTTCACCTGGCGAAGCCGCCCCGGGCATGAGATCGCCTTCGTCTACGAGGCCGAGTTCGTCGACTCCGACTTGTACGCCCGGGACGAGATGAAGATCCTCGACGACCCCGCCACCGCGCAGTGGGTGGCCGTCGAGGAGTTCGAGAACGGCAGCAAGATCCTCTACCCCAACGGGCTCATCGAACTGCTCTCATCGGAGCGGTGATCGCGCCGTCGGCTCCAGCCTCTCTCCCGGTGATTCGCGGCTGAACGACACCGTGAACGGCCCGTCCGTCCGCACCGGCAGCTGCGGGAAGTTGTTCGGCGCGGGCTCCGTCTCGAACACCGCGAACGCCGACGGCGACGCCTCGAAGGAGACGTACAACCCCGAACCCGGGGGTGGGGAAGTCAGCCCACGACGGACCGGACGCAGCAGCAGCACGTTGTCCGAGTCCACCATCGTCGCGTTCGCCTCGTCGCGGAAACGGCGCCACACCGGTCCCGTGTAGAACGCGGAAAGCGCGTCCGCGCGCGCAGCCAAGGAAGAGAACCCCCGCAACCACACGAACTCGTCCGGGGACGACGGAGTCCGGAACAGCCCGAACAGATGCGCCCCCACCGCCTCTTGCGGCGAAACGAACTCGCGCTCGAACAGCGCGATCAGCTCGTCGCGCCGGCCGGGGTGCAGGGTGTAGCGGCGCAGTTCCAGCACCGTCTCGAACGATGAAAAGTCCACGGCCCGCACACTAGAGACCACCACCGACAAAAACTGATCAGCGGAACGCCGCCAGCCCCGTCACCGCCTGGCCCAGGGACAGCGCGTGCATCTCCTCCGTGCCCTCGTACGTCAGGACCGTCTCCAGGTTCGCCATGTGCCGCATCACCGGGTACTCCAGCGAAATCCCGTTCGCGCCCAGCATCGAGCGGGCTTCACGCGCCGCGGAAAGAGCCGATCGGACGTTCGCCATCTTGCCGAAGCTCACGTGGTTGTGGTGCAACGTCCCCGCGTCCTTGAGCCGCCCGATCTGCAGCGCCACCAGGCCGGCCCGGTTGACCTCCACCAGCAGGTCGGCCAGCTTGCGCTGGGTCAGCTGGAACCCGGCCAGCGGCTTGCCGAACTGCGACCGCGACAGCGTGTACTCCAGCGCCGACTCGTAGCACGCGCGAGCCGCCCCGACCACGCCGAACAAGATCCCGTAGCGGGCTTCGTTCAAGCACGACAGCGGGCCGCGCAAGCCCCGGACCTCGGGGAACGCGGCAGAAGAGGGGAGCCGCACGCCGTCGAGGACCAGTTCCGCCGTCAGTGACGCCCGCAGCGACAGCTTGTGCTTGACCTCGTTGGCCGTGAACCCCGGTGTCGACGTCGGGACGACGAAGCCGCGGATGCCGTCGTCGGTCTGGGCCCAGACGACCGCCACGTCGGCGACCGTTCCGTTGGTGATCCACATCTTCGTGCCCGAAAGCACCCAGTCCGGCCCGTCGCGCACCGCCCGCGTCCGCATCGCGCCCGGGTCGCTGCCCGCGTCCGGCTCGGTCAGCCCGAAGCAGCCCAGCGCGTCGCCGGTGGCCATCCGCGGCAGCCACTCCTGGCGCTGCTCCTCGCTGCCCCACTTGTGGATCGCGTACATCGCCAGCGAACCCTGCACCGACACGAAGCTGCGCAGCCCCGAGTCGACGGCTTCCAGCTCGCGGCAGGCGATGCCGTACGCGACCGCGCTGGTGCCCGCGCAGCCGTAGCCCTCCAGGTGCATGCCCAGCAGCCCCAGCGAACCGAAGCCCTTGGCCAGCTCGGCGGCCGGCAGCGCGCCCGATTCGTACCAATCGGCGACGTGGTCGAGCAGGTTGTCCTTCGCGTACGCGCGAACGGCGTCGCGGATGCCGCGCTCTTCCTCGGCGAGCCCGGCGTCGAGGTCGAGGAAGTCGTGCGGATCAGGGGTGCGGCTCATGAGGGCTCCCGGGGGACGCGGCGATGCGGCCCTCGCAGGAAACCACAGTCAGGCGTCTGTCCTCCGCGTGGCGTTCGTCACGCGGGCAGCAGACGCAGACGGCGAACACCGCGGCCGGATCTGCTGACGGGGGATCAGCAGCTCGGTGAACTGCGGAAACGGCACGCTCTCGATGTCGTCGCGCCAGGCGTGCAGCATCTGGGACAGCAAGTCGTCCTCGGCCATCTTCGCCTCCTGGCGTCCGGTCGCGCGAGGGTCACCCACACGATCGGATGGCTGAGTACCCAGCGAGCGGGACGCCCAAACGTCCTTCGCCAAGATTCTTCCGGCCCGCGACCCCGCCATGGCAGAATCGCGTCGCCGCCGCCAAGGCCTCTACTCCCGAGGAGCGCACATGCGCGCGGCCAGTCTGCTCGCTCTCACCACCGCCATCCTGCTCGGCGCCACCGGGGTCGCCACGGCGCACGAAAGCTCCTGGCGCCGGACCGGGCACACCACCGCCGAGAACCGCGTCAGCGGCGAGGGCCTCACCACGCTGCGCCTGCCCGGCCACGCCCCCGAAATCGTCTACCGCAACGGCGCCACCATCCCGCAGCCGCTCAAGGACGAGGGCTGGGGACACGTCGGCGACCCGGACTCGCTGCGCGGCTACGTCTTCGACGTCTACCAGGACACCGTCGCTCCGACGCCCACCAGGAAGATGTACCTGGTCACCCAGCCGGACGGCACGACGACGGAGTTCGTCCACCCGCTGCAGGCCGACGAGCCCGCCCCGAACGCCAACGCCCAGGTCGCGGCCACCCCCGACGGCCAGTGGCTCGTCTCCGGCCCGCTCGGCGAGATCGACCGCCTCTACGTCTCCCCGACGCCGTTCCTCAACCCGCGCGGCCCGAAGACCGCCGGCGACCTGCCCGTCGCCGCCCGCATCCACCTCGACCACCACATCCGCAGCGCCCAGGGCTGCGACTTCGTCAGCCCCACCCGCCTGATCTGCGCGACCAGCGACCCGTACAACGACCTGTTCCCGACGAACCTGCAGCTCCTGCAGATCGACCTCCCGCGGCCCCTCACCGGCCACGACGTCACGGCGAAGGTGCGCGAAATCGGCCAGGTCCCGCTGGTCAGCACCTGCACCGGCACGTTCACGCCGGAGGGCGTCGACTACGACGCCGGCGTGCTGCGCGTCGAGGTCGTGCCGCCCGCACCGTGCAACACCGTGACGGACGTCTATTCGTTCGAGCGCCGCTGAGGGCGGCGGCTACGCTGGGTGGCGTGTCTCGTGTGGTGATTCTCGACTACGGCTCCGGCAACCTCCGCTCCGCCGAACGCGCCGTGGCGCGCGCCGGGGCCGAAGTCGAGGTCACCGCCGACCCGCATGCCGCGATCGAGGCCGACGGCCTGGTCGTGCCCGGGGTCGGCGCGTACTCGGCGTGCATGGCGGGACTGCTGGACGTCAAGGGCCACCGGATCATCGGCAAGCGCCTCGCCGGCGGCCGTCCCGTGCTCGGCATCTGCGTCGGCATGCAGATCCTCTTCTCCCGCGGCGTCGAGCACGGCGAGGAGACCGAGGGCACGGGGGAGTGGCCGGGCGTCGTCGACCGGCTGAACGCCGACGTCCTGCCGCACATGGGCTGGAACACGGTGCGCGCGCCGGCCGATTCGCAGCTCTTCGCCGGGCTCGACCCCGCGGAGCGCTTCTACTTCGTGCACTCCTACGCGGCGCGCAAGTGGGAGCTGGAATCCGGGATCGGCCAGGCACCCAAGGTCACCTGGGCCAACCACGGCGAGGACTTCGTCGCGGCGGTCGAAAACGGGCCGCTCTGGGCCACCCAGTTCCACCCGGAGAAGTCCGGCGACGCGGGCGCGCAGCTGCTGAAGAACTGGCTCGCGACCCTCTGACCGGGTGACGGGGGTCTCCGCTTTAGAGTTACCGGCGTGACTTTCACGCTGCTTCCCGCCGTTGATGTGGCCGATGGCCAGGCCGTGCGACTCGTCCAGGGCGAGGCCGGCACCGAGACCTCCTATGGCAGCCCGCTGGAAGCGGCGCTCGCCTGGGAGCGCGACGGCGCCGAGTGGATCCACCTGGTCGACCTCGACGCCGCCTTCGGCAAGGGCAGCAACCGCGAGCTGCTCGCCGACGTCGTCGGCCGGCTGGACGTCCAGGTCGAGCTCTCCGGCGGCATCCGCGACGACGCGTCGCTGAAGGCCGCGCTGGCCACCGGTGCCCGCCGCGTCAACCTCGGCACCGCCGCGCTCGAGGACCCGGAGTGGACCGCCCGCGTGATCGGCGAGTACGGCGACCGCGTCGCGATCGGCCTCGACGTGCGGATCACCGAGGCGGGCCACCGCCTGTCGGCCCGCGGCTGGACCTCCGACGGCGGCGACCTGTGGGAGGTCCTCGACCGCCTGGACCGCGACGGCGCGTCCCGCTACGTCGTGACGGACGTGAGCAAGGACGGCACCCTGCGCGGCCCGAACCTCGAGCTGCTGCGCGACGTCGTCGCCCGCACCGACGCACCGGTGATCGCCTCCGGCGGCGTGTCCAGTGTGGACGACCTGGTCGCGCTGGCCGGGCTGGCTTCGGACGGGGTCGAGGGCTCGATCGTCGGGAAGGCTCTGTACGCGGGGGCCTTCACACTCCCCGAGGCGCTGGCCGCGGTCGCGAAGGTCTAGCCGGGCGGGTCACGGTTCGTGCGGCGCCGTCATTACCTCCGGCGTAATCGACGGTGGTCGCGAGAAGCGTCAGGATTCCTTTCACGACAACGAAAGGGACGCCATGACCGCCTACGGACTCGCCCACCTGCGCCCGCCCGCCGTGCTGCCGGAGGACGTCTTCGAGTACCTGGAACGCATCCAGGCGACGCTCGATCCGTACGGCGGGAAGTTCGTCGTGCACGGTTCGCCGGTGCACGTCGTGGAAGGCGAATGGCCCGGCGCGCTCGTCGTCATCGAGTTCCCGGGCCTCGACGCCGCGCGCGAGTGGTACGGCTCACCCGCCTACCGCGAGATCCTGCGGCTGCGCGCCGACCACATCCCCGGTGACCTGGTGCTCGTCGAAGGCTGCGGCCCGGACCACGACTCGGCCGCCATGGCCGCGGCGATGCGCGCGGCGAGCGTGCCCCGATAAGGGGCTGACAGCGGCGGCCGGGGGCCGTAGGTTGCCGCGGGTGGAGGAGATCGTCACCCAGCTCGAAATGACCGCCGCCGACCAGCTCAACCCGGCGCCGGTCGTCGACGGCGTCGCGCTCGAACCCGCCGGACCGGGGCCGGTGATCCGCGACCTGCACGTCCGGATCGGCACGCCGTACCGGTGGCCGAGTGCGTCCAGGACCGACGAGGACTGGGAAAGCTGGCTGGCCGAACCGAACCGGCGGTACCGGCTCATCGAATACCGCGGCGACGTCGCGGGCGCCGCCGACGTCGAGTCGCAGCCCGGCGGCGACGTCGAGATCACCACCTTCGGCCTGCTGCCGGAGTTCGTCGGCAAGGGGCTCGGCGGCTACGCGCTCACCCTCGTCGTGGCCGACGCGTGGGCACTCCCCGGCACCAAAAGGGTCTGGCTGCACACCTCGACGCTCGATCACCCGAACGCCCTGCCGAACTACCTGCGCCGCGGCTTCCGCGGGTTCAGTCGTCCAGCTTGACGGCGATCCCGACCGTCCGGTCGGCCGGGCCGCGCAGCTTCGAGAAGAACATCGACAGGCGCCCCAAGACACCGTACTTGCGCCCGATCACGCCCTGGACCCGCCGGGTGTCGTCGAGGTCCAGCAGCCGGGCCTGCCCGCTGACCTTCGCGCCGTGGGTCTTGCGGCCGCGGAGGTCGCAGGCCTGCACCTCCACCCGGCCGCTGTTGCCGATGCGCTTGACCTTGCCGACGTCGCGCACGGAGTTGAAGACGAGCTCGCCGCCGTCGCCCGCCACCCAGATCGGGGTCGGCACCGCGCGCCCGTCGCGGCGGAACGTGGTCAGGACGACGTAACGCTCGGCCGCGAGCCGGTCCGTTTCGGATGCCATGGCACCACGGTAGTCACGGCGTCCGGCGCCGCAAGGTCGCCGCGCCGAGCACCAGCGCCAGCAGCGCGCAGCAGGCCACCACCACGAGGTTGCGCAGGATCACCGCGTCGATCGTGCTGGACGCCGTGACGCGGGTCAGCGCTTCGACCGCGTACGACAGCGGCATGACGTCCGACAGCCACCGCAGCAGCCAGCCCATGTCGGCACGGGGCACGAACAGCCCGCACAGCAGGATCTGCGGCAGCACGAACACCGGCATGAACTGGATGGCCTGGAACTCGGTGCGCGCGAACGCGCTGACGAACAGCCCGAGCGCCATGCCCAGCAGCGCGTCGAGGACGGCGATCACCAGCAGCATCACGACCGAACCGGCGAGGTCGAGACCGAGCCACCCCAGCGAGACGCCCGCCGCGAGCGCCACCTGGACGACGGCGATCGAGCCGAACGCCAGCGCGTAGCCGAAGAGCAGGTCGAGCCGGCCGATGGGGAGCGTCATCAGGCGTTCGAGGGTGGCCGTGGTCCGCTCCCGCAGCGTCGTGATCGACGCGATGAGGAACATGATCAGGAACGGGAACACCCCGAGCAGCGCGGGCGCGATGCGGCTGAACACCAGCGTCGAGTTGAAGACGTAGCGCAGCAGCACCATCAGGAGCGTGGGCACCACGATCAGCATCACGACGGTGCGCGGGTCGTGCCGCAGCTGCGTGAGGATGCGCCGGGTGGTGGCGAGCGTCAGCGCCGGGTTCACGACGCGGCCCGCACGAGGTGCAGGAAGGCGCCTTCGAGGTCGGCGGCGCCGGTGCGTTCGCGCAGGGCGAGCGGTGCGTCGTCGGCCAGCAGGACACCTTCGCGCATCAGCAGGAGCCGGTCGCAGCGCGCGGCCTCGTCCATGACGTGGCTGGACACGAGCAGCGTGGCGCCGCCGTCGGCGAGCCGGCGGAAGAGCGCCCAGAGCTCGTCGCGCAGCACGGGGTCGAGCCCGACGGTGGGCTCGTCGAGCACGAGCAGTTCCGGCTCGCCGAGCAGCGCGACGGCGAGGTTCGCGCGGTTGTGCTGCCCGCCCGACAGTGACCCGACGAGCTTGCCGGCGTGGTCCGCCAGGCCGACTTCGTCGATCACCCGGTCCACATCGGACGCCGGCGCGCGCAGCACCGCGGCGAAGTAGCGCAACGCTTCGCGCACGGTCAGGTCGGCGTAGATCGCCGGATTCTGGGTGGCGTACCCGATCCGGCGCCGCAGCGGCGGGCTGCCGGCGGGCAGGCCCAGCACGGTGACGGTGCCGCCTTCGACGATCTGCACGCCGACGATCGCCCGCATCAGCGTGGTCTTGCCGCAGCCGCTCGGGCCGAGCAGCCCGGTGACGGCACCGCGCGGCACCGCGAAGCTCACGTCCCGCACCACCGTCCGGCCTCCGCGCCGGACCCGCAGGCCGGTGACCTCGAGCGCAGAATTAGTCATGTGTTTAATTCTGCGCTCGGTGAGTTCCCGGAGTCAAGAGCCCGCCGGGCGGCGTGAAAAACGCCTAGTCCGTTCGCCGGGGGAACCCCACACGACCGGCGGAAGCGTTTCAACACCTGCGTCTGAAACGCTTTATGGACTGGGGGGTTTCCTGATCCGGAGGGCATGTCGATGGCCGTCACACAGCAGGTACCGGTTCATCCGCAAGCACAGTTCTTCGGCGCGGGGCCCTATCCCACGCGCCGCGTGGCGATCGCCGTCGTCGCGGTCCTCGCCGGCTTCGCGCTGACCGCCCTGTGGTCCGCGCCGTTCGTCGACTCCGTCATCGGCGACAGCGTCGCGAACGGGCTGCTCGGTTACGACGCGAAAGCCACGCCGATCAGCGGAGTCCTCGCCGGGACGCTCTTCGCGTTCGTCTCCGGCCTCGCGGGGTCCTTCACCGCCTGCAACATCGCCGCGTTCGGCGCGGTCGCCCCGCTCGTCGGCGGCCAGGCCGGGGAGAAACGGCGCTTCGCCACCACGCTCAAGCCGCTGGGCTGGATCGCCGCGGGCATGCTCGCGGTGTCGATCGTCTACGGCGTCATCGTCGCACTGGTCGGCACCCGGATGCCGCAGTTCTCCACCGCGCAGACGTCCGGGCTGAGCCCGCGCAGCGTCCAGTCGATGGTCGCGTTCGGTGTCGTCGGGCTGGTGTTCCTGGCCATGGGCCTGATCGCGCTCGGCATCCTCCCGAACCCGTTCGCCGGGTTCGTCGCCCGCCACCCCGCGGCCCCGCTCGTCCTGATGGGCGCGCTCATCGGCGGGTTCCTCATCGGCCGCCCGTACCCGCTGTTCCGGATCATGTTCCGCAGCGCCGCCGAGGAGCACAACGTCCTGTACGGCGCGGCCGCGTTCGCGCTGCAGTCGGTCGGCAACATCGTCGTCATGGCGGTGCTGTTCCTGCTCCTCACGCACGCCACCGGCGGCCGCGTGCAGCGCTGGCTCGCCGCGAAACCCGCCCGGATCGCGACGGTGACCGGCGCGGCGCTGCTCGTCGGCGGCACGTTCACGCTGCTCTACTGGGACGTTCGCGTGCTCGGCCGGCTCGGGATCATCTGGTTCCCCATGGTCAGCTGGTAGCCCGCCCGAGCCAGCGGTAATCCGGCGAGGGGTCGAGCCGGACGCCGTCCGCGACGGCGACCAGCTCGGCCTCCGGCCGCGCGCCCGACACCGTCAGCCAGCGCCCGGACGGCAGGCGGACGGCGACGGTCGCTTCCCGGCCGGCCACGAAGAACCCCTGGCCGCCGCGGACGGTGACGGGGGCGGCACCGCTCACGCCGGGGGAGCCCGCGCTCGCCGTGACGCGGACCGCCGGCACCGACGGCCGCGCGGAGTCGGCCGCGGTCAGCTCGGTGCTCGCGTCGCCCGGGCCGGTGCCCTTCACGGCGGCGGACCGTTCGGTCAGCCCCGCCGGGAGCGCGCCGAACCGCAGCTCCCCGCGGACGCCGACCGGCGCGGCGGTGACCCCTTGAGCGATCCACAGGGCCACCAAGCGGGCTTCCGGGACCCCGGCGACCCGCGCGGTCAAGACGTGGTCGTCGTCGGCGAGCCAGGTGATCAGCGCGGCCGTCCCGGTGTCGCCGGTGACCATCGCGACGCGGCCGCGCACCAGGACCTGGTCGCGGATCGACGCGATCCGCAGCTCCGTCTGCGACCACTCGGGGTCGGCGGTCGAGTAGACCGACAGCGTGACCTCCGCGGGGCCGGCGAACCACCGCCGGACCTGCGGCGCGGTGCCGGGTCCCCCTTCGCGGTACTGCTCGGTGAAGCCGTCCGGCAGCCAGCCGGGGCTGTAGCCGAGCACCGGGCGGCTCGCGGCCGGGTCGAGGTCCGGAGTGGTGATCGCCCGCGTACCCACGAAGACCCCGGCGACCAGCACGACCACCGCCGCGGCGACCAGGGCCAGCTTCGTCGCCGGACGCCGCTGCCGCCCGGCCCGGGCCAGCGCGTCCCGGACCGCGTCGCCGTCCGGGGCGCGGGCGGCGAGGCGGTCGAGGCTGTCCCGGATCAGCGTCTCGGTGTCGTGCTCGCTGCGGGTCATTCGGGGGCTCCGGTGAGGATCGTGGGGTGCGGGGCCTGGCGCAGGGCCGCGAGGGCGCGGGAGATCTGGCTGCGCACGGTGGAGGTGCCGCAGCGCAGGACGGCGGCGATCTCGGCGTCGGAGTAGTTCTCGTAGTAGCGCAGGACGATCGCCGCGCGCTGCTTGCGGGGCAGCGTCGCCAGGAGGCCGAGCATGGCGTCCCGCTCGTCGTAGGCGGCCGACGGGTCGGCTTGCGGCGGGCCGAGCGCGTCGAGGACGTCGTGACTGCTCGGCACCATCCGCCGCACCGCCCGCCGGCGCCACGACAGGTACTCGTTGGTGATCATCCGCCGGACGTAGGCCGGCGGCGCGTCGATGCCGTCCCAGCGCTGCTGGGCGCGCAGCAGCACGTCCTGGACGATGTCCTGCGCGAGGTGCGGGTCGTTCGTCAGGACGGTCGCGTAGCGCAGCAGCCCCTCCAGCCGCTCCGCCACGAACTCTTCGAATCCCACCCCCTATGGACGCACGAGGGCGCCCGGGTGCTGCACGCGGGCGGAGATTTTTCAGCAGTTCGGCGTCACGCCGTCGAAGGACGCGCAGTCGTCCTGGTTCCACGGGTCGTTCTGCCACTGCTCCGGGGTGAGGGTGCGGGAGCTGTCGCCGGCGACGAACGTCCACGGGCCGACGTAGTCGTTGCTGTACCAGTAGTTGTCCTGGTCGTGGGTGATCGCCTCCTGCACGACGGTCGCCCGGTACGGCGACCACGCCGGGTAGGTGCCGTAGTTCGACAGCACCGCCATCCGGCCGCACAGGCCGGCGCAGCCCGGCCGGGCGGGGTCGAAGCGGAAGGTGTTCGAGTGGATTTCGACCCGCTGGGTCTTCCACCGGCAGTCGTCGAACAACGGCTCGTCGTCGATGCCCGGCGCCGAGCACCGGGTCCGGTCGGTGACCAGCTTGGTGCAGCTCGCGCTGGACGTGTTCGCCGGGCTGTTGCAGAAGCGGTCGGCGTTCTCCCACAGCGTGATCGCGGACCAGTTGTCCTCGAAGGTGTTGCCGTAGACGTCGAGGACGTCGGTGCGGGCCGGGACGCGCGGTTCGCCGCCGGACTCGGACAGGTACACCGCCGCGGACGGGAAGTTGTCGCCGCGGGACGCGCGGCGGCTGCCGGCCACCACGTTGTTGCGGCGGATGACGTTGTGCCGGATGACGACGTTGTAGCTGATCTCGTAGAAGATCGCTTCGGCGTCGTTGTCCTCGATGAGGTTGTCTTCGATCAGGAAATCGTTGTCGTTGGTGTCGGCCCACAGGCCGGCGCCGTGGTTGTGGTGGATCCAATTGCCGCGGACGTCGGCGCCGTTCACGGCCCAGAACTTGATTCCACCGCTGCACCCGCAGCCGGGGTTGCGCGTTTCCCAGTCGTCGACGTTGTTGTCCGAGATTTCGTTGCCCTCGACGACGAGCCCGGTGATCGCATTGTCGGGGCGGTAGGCGTTCATCCCGTACTGCCCGTTGCCGCGCAGGCAGTTCGCCCGCACAACCTGGCGGACCCCCGCCATCAACGCGGCGCCGCGGTTGTTCTGAATGGTGCTGTTCTCGATCACCCAGTGCTCGCCGGAGTCGTGGTTGACCACGCCCTGGTCCTGCGGGGCGACGAAGTTCTGGATGGTGAGGCCGCGGATGACGACGTCCTTCGCCTGCTGGGTGAACGCGGCCTGGTTGACCCCGCCGCCGTCGAGCACGGCGCCGGGTGCGCCGAGGTAGACGTCGCCGTCCTTGGGGATGACCTGGCCGAACTGGTCCGCGGCCAGGTGGTGGGTGCCCGGTGGCAGCCAGAAGGTGGTCCCGGGTGCCGCGGACCGCGTCTTGACCGACAGGTCGCCCTCGACGCCCGCGTCGACGACCACGGCACCGGCCGGGGCCTGCGGGTTCAGGGCGGGCTGGTGGTCGCAGACGGCCCCCGTGAGTGCGGCAGCGGCGACGGCGGCGGGCGCGGCGGCCGGGAAAACGGGAATGACGAAGGCGGCCGTGAGCAGGACGACGAGCGCGGAATGGGGGCGCGGCATGCCGTGAACCTACGCGAAATCGATGGGGGGAATACCGCCATCAGTGGAACACTCCGGTCGTTCGGCAGGCGGCCGGTCACGGTTAAAGAATCACGTGACCGGCCACTGGACAAATGCTGGACAATGAAATCATCCCCTTACCGGGGGATGGCGTCCTCCAGCCGGAGGAAAGCGAAGCCCGTGGTCGCCGAATCGCCCACCGCCGGGCGCCGCTCGCCGTCGTGGACCACCAGCAGGCCGTGCGGGAACCGGCGGCCCAGGTACGCCGTGCTGATCGCCGAACCGTCCGAATGCTCCACCGAGTCCGTGCCGCGGCCCGCGACGATCCGCAGGTCACGTGTGCGGCCGGGGCCGTACACGACGAACCGGGAGTCGCCCTGGCTGGAGGCGAACAGCGTGCCGTGCGCCACCGCCAGGCCCTCGGCGTCCGCGGTGAGCCACTTGCCGCCGAAGCCCGGGTCGGCGCCGTCCGGCACGCACTCCTCGGCGACGTCGTCCCAGCGCCGCGGGACGCCGTACGAGCGCACCCGGTCGACCAGCTCGGGCCGGCCGAAGCCCGACGGCCCGACCGGGATCCGCCAGATCCCGACGTCCTCCTGCGCGGTGTAGAGCGTCCGGCCGTCGAGCACCGAGCCCTCCAGCTGCGGGCCCTCGCCCGGCTCCTCGCACGGCGACCAGGGCACGCCGTCCGGCAGCCGGAACGACGACGGCAGGTCCACGACCCCGAGTGGGGCCGTGCCGACGCCGCCCGGCTTGTCGACCAGCCGCAGCAGCGCCACCCGCGTCTCGTGGCGGCGGGTCACCGCCACCCAGCGGATGCCGGTGACCGGGTCGCGGCCCGCCGCCAGGCCGTACGCCGTGCGCTGTTCGTCCACTCCGGACTCCGGGAACACCCGGGCGGTGGCCGGGTCGGTGACGTCGCGCAGCACCCCCGCGCCCGCCGCCGCGCCGCGCGGGTCGATCCGGTAGACCCGGATGCGGTCCTGGCCGCGGTCGCTCACCACGGCCAGGTCGCCGACGACGTCGACGTTGTTGAACCGGCCGCCCGGCCCGGCCGGGACCCGCTGCAGCGTCCTCGCGTCCAGGTCGAACGCCGCGAGGCCGCCCTGCTTCAGCGTCCCGAGCACGATGCTGCGCGACGGGTCGTGGGGGTGGACCCAGATGGCGGGGTCGTCGGCGTCGGCGGGCTCGGCGAAGGCCTGGGTCTGGCGGACCGGGGAGGGATCGCGGGGCGCGGCGGAGGCGGGGACGGCGGTCAGCAGGGAGACGGCGGCGACGGCCACCGGAAGGAGTCTGCGCACCGGCGCAAAGTAGACGAATCGGGTGGCCGGGACGTGAACGTGCGGTGTGGCGCAGCCCCCGGTCTCCACTTTACGGCGGGGGACCGACAGTTTTTCCGCTGTCGAGCTGCCCGCCGTCGAGTTGTCCACTGTCGAGTTTCCGGCCGTCGAGGTAGTACTGCGCCACCGGCGCGAGCAGGGCCACGATCTCCTCGTCGTCCGCCTCGGCCAGCGGGGGCAGCTTGATCACGTACCGCAGCAGCGCGACGCCCATCATCTGCGCCGCGATCCCCGTCACCCGGATCCGCGGCACGTCCAGTGCCTTCGCCACCTCGGCCAGCACCGTGCGCTCGATGAACTGGCGCATCATCAGCGCGACCTGCTCGTTCGTCGCCGCCGCGCGCAGCATCGCGATGAACGGCGTGCGCCCCTCCGGCACCGCCCAGACCGCCAGGAACGCGCGCACCAGCCGTTCACCCAGGGAGGCGCGCGGACCCGCCAGGATCGCCGGGACCAGCTCGGCCGGGTTCACCGGCAGGTTCATCGCCGCCGCGAAGAGCTGCTGCTTGCTGCCGAAGAAGTGGTGCAGCAGGGCCGCGTTCACGCCCGCGTCGGCGGCGATCCCGCGGACCGTCGCGCCGTCGTACCCCAGCTCGGCGAATCGGTGCCGGGCCGCGTCGAGGATCTTCTCCCGCGTCTCGGTCTGCCCCGGCCGCCGCCCCGCCCGTGCCATCGGTCGAGCTTAGAACGCTCTTGACTACGCTGGTGACCATGTCTGTCGCGGTGCGGGTGATCCCCTGTCTCGACGTCGACGCGGGCCGGGTCGTCAAGGGCGTCAACTTCGCCGGCCTCCGCGACGCCGGCGACCCCGTCGAGCTGGCCCGGCGCTATGACGCCGAGGGAGCCGACGAGCTGACGTTCCTCGACGTCACGGCGTCCTCCGGCGACCGCGAAACCACCTACGACGTGGTCCGCCGCACCGCCGAGCAGGTGTTCATCCCGCTCACCGTCGGCGGCGGCGTCCGCAGCAACGACGACGTCAACCGGCTGCTGCGCACCGGCGCGGACAAGGTCAGCATCAACACCGCCGCGATCGCCCGGCCGGAGTTCCTCCACGAGGCCTCGCGCCGGTTCGGCGCCCAGTGCATCGTCCTGTCGGTCGACGCCCGCCGCGTGCCCGAGGGCGGCGAGCCCACCGCGTCCGGCTTCGAGGTCACCACCCACGGCGGCCGCCGCGGCACCGGTATCGACGCCGTCGAGTGGGCCGCGCGCGGCGAAGAGCTCGGCGTCGGCGAGATCCTGCTGAACTCCATGGACGCCGACGGCACCAAGAACGGCTTCGACCTCGAGCTCATCGAGCTGGTCCGCAAGGCCGTCCGGGTCCCGGTGATCGCCAGCGGGGGAGCGGGCGCGGTCGAGCACTTCCTGCCGGCCGTGCGAACGGGCGCCGACGCGGTCCTCGCGGCCAGTGTGTTCCACTTCGGACAGCTCAAGATCGGCGACGTCAAGGACGCGCTGCGGGAAGGCGGGGTCGAGGTCCGATGAAGTCCTGGCAAGCACCCGTCGAGGTCAAGGTCACCGCCGCCCTGCTGGTCGGGCTGCCGGTGGCGTGGGCGCTGCTCGACCTGGTCCCGGTGCTCGGCGCCGGCTCGGGCCTGGAGATCTTCCGGATCCCCGCGCTCGCGCTCATCCTCGGCGGCGTCGTGACGACCGGGCTCGTGCTCAAGCTGGGCAGCGCCCGGATCGGCGGGCTCGTCGTCACCGTGGTGTTCGCGCTGCTGCACGCGTTCCTGCTGCTCGCCGCCGCGCTGTGGTGGAACAAGCTGTTCTCCGGCCTGTCCTTCGCCGGGTACGGCTACGCGTTCGTCCTGTTCAACTCGATGCCGCTGAAGCGGCACATCCTGGGAGTACGCGCATGACCCTGGACGCGGCCGTCTCGGCGCGCCTCAAGCGCAACGCCGACGGCCTGATCTCCGCGGTCGTCGTCGAGCACGCCACTTCGGACGTGCTGATGATGGCCTGGATGAACGACGACGCGCTCGCCGCGACCCTCGCCACCCGCCGCGGCACGTACTGGTCGCGCAGCCGGGGGAAGCTGTGGGTCAAGGGCGAGACGTCCGGCCACTACCAGCACGTCCGCGAGGTGCGGATCGACTGCGACGGCGATACTGTCCTGCTGCGCGTCGACCAGACCGGCCCGGCCTGTCACACCGGCACGCACACCTGTTTCGACACCGAGGAGCGCCTGCTCCTGGCCGATGAGAAAGAGCACGCGTGACAATCGTCGCCGACGTCCTGGTCGGGCTGGTCGCCCTGATCCACGTCTACATCGTCGTCCTGGAGATGTTCCTCTGGACGACGCCCCGGGCCCGCGCGGCCTTCGGCACGACGCCGGAGTTCGCCGAGGAGTCCAAGACGCTGGCCGCGAACCAGGGGCTGTACAACGACTTCCTGGCGCTAGCGCTGGTGTGGGGCCTCATCGCGAGCGACCCGACCGGGTTCCAGCTCAAGCTGTACGGCCTGGTGTGCGTGATCATCGCCGGCCTCTACGGCGCCGCGACGGCCAGCAAGCGGATCCTGTTCGTGCAGGTGCTGCCGGCCGCGCTGGCCCTGATCGCGCTGCTGATCGCCCGCTAGGCCGAAGCGGAAAGGGCCTACGCGGTGCCGGCGTTCGCGCCGGCCCGGCGCGAGAACGCGTGATCGAGCGCGGACCGCCAGGCCTGCGCGGAGACGGTGAGCTGACCGGCCCGCCGGGCCTTGGTGTCCCGCACGCCGACGACCGGCCCCAGCGCCACCTCGACACAGTTGTCGTTGGGGCCGCTGTAGGAAGACTTGCGCCAACCGGTCGAGCCCACGATCGCCTCCGTTATCGGGCGGCTTCCCGAAGCAGGGTCCGGGAAGCCTCTTCGCTCAGAGCTAGTCCGCGTAGCACCTTAGCATCGTGTTTATGGCCTGTGGTCTGGGATTCCTCGTGGAGGAATGCCGTCGAGCTGACATGTTCGACCGAGGCGATCGGCGGTGAGTCGGCGAATTCGTAGATGTCGAACGGGCCGACCAGGCCGGGGTGGTAACCGATTCCGGACGGCACGATGCGCAGGCTGATGTTCGCGCGCCCGGACATTTCCAGCAGGTGATCGATCTGGTCGGACATGACCTCGACGCCGCCGAAGTTTTCCCGGAGGGACTGCTCGCCGATCAGGGCGCTGAACCGCACCGGATCCCGGCGGGTGAGGATCCGCTGCCGATCGAGCCTGACCCGGAGCCGGTTGTCGGCTTGCTCGACCGATACCGGGGATTCATCCATGATCGAGCGGATGTAGTCCGGGGTTTGCAGCAGCCCGGGAACGATCAGCGGCGACCACGTGGTGATGCCGGTTGCGGTGCTTTCCAGATTGAGCCGAGTGGTGAGGGCGAACGGGATGTCCGAGTTGCTCGACGCCAGCCAGTTGGGTTCCCGGGCGTGCCTCGCCAGCGTCCGGATCCGGTCCCGTTTCTCCCCGGTCACCCCGAGCAGCGCGAGGATCGCCGACACGTCCTCGACGCTCGGCAACCGCTGCCCCTTCTCCCACAGCGACAGCACTTGCGGCAGGATTCCCAATTGCTCCGCGAGCCGGCGAAGGCCGACTTTGCGCGCTTCGCGTTCTTCGCGCAGAGAAGCGGCGAGCGTTCTCGCCGCCGGGCTTGAAGACGTTGGCTTCACGGACGAAGCATACGAATCCCGTCGATTCCCCGAATGCGCGAACGGTGTCAGCGAAAGGTGACGCCTGCTCGCTTACACGCTCGACAAGGCCTTCCGGTTGTCTCCTCGCCCTGTGCCGTTTCTCGCAGCTTCCACGCTGGTCAGCGCGCCTACCATCACTCCATGCGGGCATTCTGGGTGGTCATCGCCGTCGTCTTTTCGGTCCTCTCCGGGATCGGCGCCACGGCCACGGTGTACTCGCTCTTCTCCGGCGACGACGATCTGCCGGCCAACGTGATCCTCCTGACCGGTTCCCTCGCGTTCGCCGCCTTCGGCTGGTACGTGCTGCGGGTCCTGGACCGCGACGCGCCGGCCGCCGCCGGTGCCCACCCGAAAGACGGTGCCCACCCGAACGACGGCGCCCACCCGGAACTGGACGCCCGCCTGCGCCGGGCTTCCCGCCGCGCGACGGCCTTCGCCGCGGGCTGGGCGGCGGTGTTCGCGGCCGGGTTGACCCAGGTCGCCCTGGTGGACACCGCCGCCGACGACCTGCTCGCCACCGGCTTCCACGAGCCCGGTGTGGTGGTCGGCGTGTTCCACAACCCCAAGGGCACGTCGCACATCCGGGTGAGCCACGGCGACCGGACCGACGAGCTCGTCTGGCACTCGAACCGCGACTACCACGTCGGCGAGCGGGTGGTCGTCATCTACGACCCGGCCGACCCGGCGCGTGTGCGCACCGCTGACGAACAGAACGAAGACCAGGCTCAGCTCTCGGTCGGCATGGTCCCGGTGCTGGCCGCCCTGTTCGGCCTGCCGTTCTCGATCGGGGCGGCGGCCGGCTGGTGGCGCCGGATCCGGGCCGTCGAGCGCACCGGGTGGCGGCAGGCCGGCGTGACCGACCACCAGTGGGGAGGACGCCAAGGGGGGTACCTGGACGCGGAGTTCCGCGACGGGACGGCGGTCGCCCTCCGCCGCTCCTGGGCGTTCCTCCGGCTGTCGCCGTCGGCCGGCTGGAAGAACAAGCAGGCCTGGGTCGGCGGCCGGGGCAAGGCGATGGTCGTGGGAACCGTGGACCGCCCGTACGTCCTGGCCGTCCACGCGATCCGGGGGCCGGTCAGCCGATCTCGCCCGTGAGGTAGCGCTGCAGGGTCGGCGCGACCGCGCGCACCACGACCTCGACGTCTTCGGAGGCGAGCGGCTCGAACTTCGCCACGTACCGGATCATGCCCATGCCGACCATCTGGGACGCGCAGAGCGTCATGCGCAGCGAGATGTCGTCCGAGCCGATCGAGGAGATCAGCGCGGTGAAGAACTTCTGGAAGAACTCGCGCAGCACCTGCCCGGCCTGCTCGTTCCCGCTGACGCTGCGGATGAGCGCGACGAACACGCCGCCGCCCGCGCCGTCCCAGCGGGTGATGAAGGTGCGGACGATCCGCTCGCCGAGCTCCTCGTCCGGGCCGTTCCGCAGGATCTTCAGCAGCTCCAGCGGGTCGAACGGCAGCTCGAGCACGGCCCGCGCGAACAAGCCCTCCTTGCCGCCGAACCAGTGGTTGACCATGGCGGCGTCGACGCCCGCGCGGGTGGCGATCGCGCGCACGGTGGCCCCGTCGTAGCCGTTCTCGGCGAACACGGCCCGCGCGGCTTCGATCAGCGCCGTGCGGGTGTCCTGGCCGGCGGGGCGCCGCCCGCGGCGTCGCGAAGTAGGCTCAGCGGTGCTCACCCTTTCATCATGACGCACGTCCACCCTGAATTCAACATTCATTGAATTCAGGGTCTGGGAAAACCCCTTCCGGGGGGTGCAGCACAATGAGGGGCATGGTCAGCACCTCGAGCAGCAAGTCCGGTCCCGGTTCGGTCAGCCCGTCCCGTGAGGACTTCCGCGCCCTCGCCGAGAGCCGCCGCGTCATACCGGTCGTGCGCCGGGTCCTCGCCGACGGTGAAACGCCGATCGGGGTCTACCGCAAGCTCGCCGCCGACCGCCCGGGCACGTTCCTGTTCGAGTCCGCGGAGAACGGCGCCTCCTGGACGCGCTGGTCGTTCATCGGCGTCCGCAGCCCGGCTGCACTCACCGTCCGCGACGGCCAAGCGGTCTGGACCGGCACCCCGCCGGTCGGCCTGCCGTCCGAGGGCAACCCGCTCACCGTGCTGCGTGAAACGATCGAAGCGTTGCACACCGAGCCGTTGCCCGGATTGCCGCCGCTGACCGGCGGCATGGTCGGCTACATCGGCTACGACTCCGTGCGCTGGCTCGAAAAACTGCCGGAGCTGGCCGAGCGCGACCTCGACATCCCCGAGCTGACCATGCTCCTGGCCACCGACCTCGCGGCGTTCGACCACCACGAGGGCACGGTCACGCTCATCGCGAACGCCGTCAACTGGGACGACTCGCCCGAGCGCGTGGACGCGGCCTACGACGACGCGGTCGCCCGGCTGAGCGCGATGACGGAGCAGCTGCAGGTGCCCGCGCCGGCCACGGTCGCCGCGTTCGACCGGCCCGAGCCCGAGTTCACGCGCAAGCGCTCCAAGGCGGACTTCCACGCCGCGGTCGAGAAGGCCGTCGAGGCGATCAAGGCCGGCGAAGCGTTCCAGATCGTGCCGTCGCAACGCTTCGAGATCCCGACCGCCGCCGACGCGCTCGACATCTACCGCGTGCTGCGGACGTCCAACCCGAGCCCGTACATGTACCTGCTGCGGCTGGAGGGTTTCGACATCGTCGGCTCCAGCCCCGAGTCGCTCGTCACCGTGCGGGACGGCCGCGCGACCACGCACCCGATCGCGGGCACGCGCTGGCGCGGCGCCGACCCGGAGGAGGACGCGCAGCTCGCGAAGGACCTCCTCGCCGACGAGAAGGAGCGGTCGGAGCACCTGATGCTCGTCGACCTCGGCCGCAACGACCTCGGCAAGGTCTGCAAGCCGGGCACCGTGCGCGTCGTCGACTTCTTCCAGATCGAGCGGTACAGCCACGTCATGCACATCGTGTCGACCGTCACCGGCGAGCTGGCCGAGGGCAAGACGGCGTTCGACGCGGTCACGGCGTGCTTCCCGGCCGGGACGCTGTCCGGCGCGCCGAAGGTCCGCGCGATGCAGCTGATCGAGGAGCTGGAGCCGGTCCGCCGCGCGCTGTACGGCGGCGTCGTCGGCTACCTCGACTTCGCCGGCGACGCGGACACCGCGATCGCGATCCGCACGGCGCTGGTCAAGGACGGGATCGCGCACGTCCAGGCCGGTGGCGGCGTCGTCGCCGACTCGGTGCCGGCCTACGAGGACACCGAGTCGCTGAACAAGGCCCGCACGGTGCTGTCGGCCGTGGCCGCCGCGCAGACGATGGTCGCGGCGGGCGTGCTCGACCCGGCCGCGGACGCCGCGCATGTCTGAGGCACCGGCCGAGGCGCCGGAGACCGCCAAGCCGTCGCGCCGTCCACTGTGGATGATCGTGGTCGCGCTCCTGCTCGCCGCGCTCGCGCTGTGGGGCGCGTCACGGCTGACGTGGTTCGCCGAGTTCCGCGACGGCGGCGTGCGCGGCACGGTCCTCTACCGCGAGACCGGCGAGCAGCGCGCGACGGCGCTCGTGCCGCTGGCCCTGCTCGCACTGGCCGGCGTGGCCGGGGTGATCGCGACCGGTGGCTGGGCCCGGCGCGTGCTGGGCGTCGTCCTCGCGCTGGCCGGCGTCGCCGCGGTCTGGGCCGGCGTGTCCGGGGTGAAGTTCTCCGGCTGGGCCGACGGGCTGCCCGTGACGCAGATGCTGCTCGGACGTGGCCTGGCCGTGCTCGGGGGAATTCTCGTCGCGGCCGGCGGGTTGGCAGCCGTCAAGGGTGCCGGTGCCGCGCGGCTCGGGGCCCGGTACGCGGCTCCGGCCACGCGCAAGAAGGCGCGTGATCCGGACGCCGAGCTGTGGGAAGCACTCTCGGAAGGAGAGGATCCGACCGACGTCCGGGGGAGGCATTCGGAGTAACGCGCGCACCCGGAACCGGGCACTCCAGATGCGGGGGTTAGCATCGTTTCGGCGGGAAGGGGAAGGTTTTTGTGAGCGACCTTGCGAAGGAAACCGTGAGCGCATACCAGGGCGGGGGCGCCCGGTGACCGTGCTCGAAGACATCGTCGCCGGCGTCCGCGAGGACCTCGCGGCACGCGAGTCCGTGCTGCCGTTCGACGAGCTGAAGATCCGCGCGGCGGCCGCCCCGGCGCCCCGCGACGTGATGTCGGCGCTGCGCGAGTCCGGCATCGGCGTGATCGCCGAGGTGAAGCGGCGCAGCCCCTCCAAGGGCGAGCTGGCCGACATCCCCGACCCCGCCGCGCTGGCGAAGGACTACGAAGACGGCGGCGCACGCGTGATCAGCGTGCTGACCGAGGAGCGCCGTTTCGGCGGTTCGCTGGCCGACCTGGACGCGGTGCGCGCGGCGGTCGACATCCCGATCCTGCGCAAGGACTTCATCGTCAGCCCCTACCAGGTGCACGAGGCCCGCCTGCACGGCGCCGACATGGTGCTGCTGATCGTCGCCGCGCTGGAGAAGAACGCGCTCGCCGCGCTGCTCGACCGCGTCGAGTCGCTCGGGATGACCGCGCTGGTGGAGATCCACAACGCCGAGGAGGCCGACAAGGCCCTCGAGGCGGGCGCCAAGGTCATCGGCGTCAACGCGCGCAATCTGCACACCCTCGAGGTGGACCGCGACGTCTTCTCGCGGCTGGCCCCCGGCCTGCCGATGGACGTCTACAAGGTCGCCGAGTCGGGTGTCCGCGGGCCGGGCGACCTGATGTCGTACGCCGGCCACGGCGCCGACGCGGTGCTGGTCGGCGAGGGGCTCGTCGCCTCCGGCGACCCGAAGGGCTCCCTGGTCAAGCTGGTCACCGCCGGTTCCCACCCCGCCTGCCCGAGGCCTTCCCGGTGACCACAGAGCACGACAAGCACGACCCGGACGACCGTGGCTACTACGGCCCGTACGGCGGCCGGTTCATGCCGGAGGCGCTGATCGGCGTCGTCGACGAGGTCGCCGCCGAGTACGAGAAGGCCCGGCACGACCCGGAGTTCCTGAACGAGTTCAACCGCCTGCTGAAGGACTACGCGGGCCGCCCGTCGCTGCTCACCGAGGCCAAGCGCTTCGGCGAGCACGCCGGGGGCGCGCGCGTCTTCCTCAAGCGCGAAGACCTGAACCACACCGGCTCGCACAAGATCAACAACGTGCTGGGCCAGGCGCTGCTCACCAAGCGCATGGGCAAGAAGCGCGTCATCGCCGAGACCGGCGCGGGCCAGCACGGCGTCGCGACGGCCACCGCGTGCGCGCTGCTCGACCTCGACTGCGTCGTCTACATGGGCGAGGTCGACACCGAGCGCCAGGCGCTGAACGTGGCCCGCATGCGGCTGCTCGGCGCCGAGGTCATCCCGGTCAAGACCGGTTCGCGGACGCTGAAGGACGCGATCAACGAGGCGCTGCGCGACTGGGTCACCAACGCCGACACCACGCACTACCTGTTCGGCACGGCGGCCGGTCCGGCGCCGTTCCCGACGATGGTCCGCAACTTCCACCACGTCATCGGCACCGAGGCCCGCGAGCAGATCCTCGAGCAGGCCGGCCGCCTGCCCGACGTCGTCGCGGCGTGCGTCGGCGGCGGGTCGAACGCGATCGGCATCTTCTCGGGCTTCTACGACGACCCGTCGGTGCGGCTGGTCGGCCTGGAGCCGGGCGGCGAGGGTATCGAGGGCAACCGCCACGGGGCGACGCTCACGAAGGGCACCCCGGGCAACCTGCACGGCGCGATGACGTACCTGCTGCAGGACGAGGACGGCCAGACGGTCGAGTCGCACTCGATCTCGGCCGGGCTCGACTACCCGGGCGTCGGCCCGGAGCACGCGTGGCTCAAGGACACCGGCCGGGCCGAGTACCGGCCGGTCACCGACGCCGAGGCGATGGACGCGTTCAAGCTGCTGTCCCGCACCGAGGGCATCATCCCGGCGATCGAGTCGGCGCACGCGCTGGCCGGCGCGCTGGTGCTGGGCCGCGAACTGGGCCCCGACGGCCTGATCGTCGTCAACCTGTCGGGCCGCGGCGACAAGGACATGGACACGGCGGCGAAGTGGTTCGGGCTGGTGAACGGATGAGCGGGCTGGACGACCTCTTCGCGACGACGCGCGCGGAGGGCCGCGGCGCCCTGGTCGGCTACCTCCCGGCGGGCTTCCCGACGGTGGAGGGGTCGAAGGAGCTGATCGCGGCGTGCGTCGACGGCGGCGCGGACCTGATCGAGGTCGGCGTCCCGTATTCGGACCCGGTGATGGACGGCCCGACCATTCAGGCCGCGTCCGTGACCGCGCTGGACAACGGCTTCCGCCTCAAGCACGTGTTCGAGGTCGTCGAGTCGGTGTCGGCGCGCGGCGGCCGGGCGGTCGTCATGACGTACTGGAACCCGGTCAACCGCTACGGCGTGGACCGCTTCGCGCGTGACCTCGCTTCGGCGGGCGGGCTCGGGTTGATCACCCCGGACCTGATCCCGGACGAGGCCGGTGCCTGGATGGACGCGTCCAAGGCGCACGGCCTGGACCGGACGTTCCTGGTGGCGCCTTCGTCGTCGGAGGAGCGGCTGGCGTTGACGGCGTCGGCGTCGTCGGGGTTCATCTACGCGACCGCGGTGATGGGCGTGACCGGCGCGCGCGACCAGGTCGGCGCGGGCGCGGAGGAGCTGGTCCGCCGCACGCGGACGCACACGTCCCTGCCGATCGGCGTGGGGCTGGGCGTGCGCTCGGGCGAGCAGGCGGCCCAGGTGGCGTCGTTCGCGGACGCGGTGATCGTGGGATCAGCCCTGGTCACGGCGGCGGCCGAGGGCCCTTCCGGCGTCCGGGCGCTGTCCGCCGAGCTGGCCGAGGGCGTGCGCCGGGCGGTCGCCACCGCTTGACCTGGAGTGCACTCCAGGTGCCACTCTGGGTCGGTGACGTCCTACACCCCGGCCCAGGTGACCGAAAAGACCGGTTTCACGATCGACACCCTGCGGTACTACGAGCGCATCGGCTTGCTCCACCACGTCGGCCGCACGGCCGGCGGGAGGCGGGTGTTCACCGAGCAGGACGTCGAGTTCCTGCAGCTGCTGCGGTGCTTGCGCTACACGGGGATGCCGGTGGCGGAGATGCTGCGGTTCGTGGAGCTGCTGCGCTCCGGTGAAGCGACGCGCGAGGAGCGGGTGGAAGTGCTGAGGGAGCACGAGGCCCGGGTGGCGTCGCAGATCTCGCGGCTGCGGGAGCACCAGGAGCACATCCAGTTCAAGATCCGGCTGTACAGCGGCGCGGGGGAGCTGGCTGTCACGCCCGCGTGACGCCATCACCTGAACCAGAACTGTCGGTGGCGGTCCGCATACTCCTCGTGTGATGATCCACCACGAGTTCCTCTTGCCGCCACGACCGGACGGCTGGACGGCCGACGACGTTCTCGCCCTGCCCGAAGAACAAACCTTGCTGCACCGAGTCGAACTCGTCGACGGGATGCTGCTCGTCAGCCCATGGCCGGGACTGGAACACCAGCGGCTTCTGGGGAAGCTCCAATCCGCCTGCGCGCCCGCATTGCCGGATGGCACCGAGGTGCTGCCCGGGGTAAACGTCCGCCTCGCAGCGCGGAGACTGCTGACTCCCGACCTGGTGATCTTGACCTGCGCCGAGGTTGACACCTTGGTCTACGCGGCGAGCGATGTCCTGCTGGCGGCGGAGATCGTGTCGCCTTCGACGAAGATGCAGGACCGGATCCTCAAACGGGCGATCTACGCCGAGGCCCTGGTCCCGTACTACCTCCTGGTCGAGCCGCCGGAGCCGGTCAGCGCCACGCTCTTCGCGCTCGAAGGCGGCGAGTACGCGCCCATAGCCAAGAGCGAGAACGGCGAACTCCACCTCACCCGCCCCTTCGAGGCCACCCTCAAGCTCTGACGGCGTTTGTACGAAAGCTGTACAGCGGCGCGGGAGAGTCCGTCCCATGGACCTCAGCCACCTCCCGCGGCGCACCTTTCTCCGTGGCGCCGCCGGTCTGGCCGCCGCGGTCGGCGCCGGACTCCTGCTCCCCGCGACGGCCCGTGCGCAAGCCGAACCCCGGATCTACAGCTGTGCCGAGTGGGGTGCCCGGCCGCCTTCCGACCCCCTCACCACCCTCGACCACCCGGCCAACCGCGTCCTCATCCACCACATCGCCTGCCCCAACAGCACCGACTACTCCCTCGCGCACGCCTTCCAGGTCGCGCGTGACGACCAGCACGACCACATGGACAACAACGGCTGGTCCGACACCGGCCAGCACTTCACCGTCAGCCGCGGCGGGTACCGGCTCGAAGGGCGGCATGGCAGCCTGGATGCGCTCAAGAGCCGCACCACCATGATCCAGGGCGCGCACTGCCCGGGCCAGAACACCAACGCCATCGGCATCGAAAACGAAGGCACCTACACCAGCGTCGAGCCGCCCGAGGCGCAGTGGGTGTCACTCGTGACCTTCTGCGCCTACATCTGCCGCCAGTACGGCATTCCCGTCGAGGAGATCAAGGGCCACCGCGACTACTACAACACCGAATGCCCCGGCGATCGCCTCTACGCGAAACTCCCGCAGCTGCGCGACGAAGTGGCCGCGTCAATGTAGGTAGCGCATGACCGAGCACAGCTCGTCCGGCGGCAGGGAACCCAGGCGGGCGATCTCCCCGCGGCGCACGTCCATCAACGTCGTCGCCAGCTCCGCGCCGAACGCCGATGTCAGCTCGGAGTCCGCTTCGAACGCCTTCACCGCGTCCGCCAAGGAGGTCGGCAGGCGGACCGCCGACGGGAGCGTCCCCGGGTCGACGTCCACCGGCTCCGGCAGCGAAGCCGACGCCGAAACCCCGGCCAGGCCCGCGAACAGCAGCGCCGCCACCACCAGGTACGGGTTCGCCGTGAGATCGAAGCACTTGACCTCGAAGTTCGCCGCCCGGTCGCGCTGCCCGGCCGGGCCCTGCACCAGCCGCAGCGGTGCTTCGCGATTCTCCAAGCCCCACACCGAAAACACCCCGGCCCAGTGGTGCGGCTCCAGGCGCAGGTAGCTGACCACCGACGGCGCGCCGATCGCCAGCAGTGCCGGCAGCCGCGAGAAGATCCCGGCGCCGAACGCCTCCGCCGTCGGTGTCAGGCCGAACCGCCCGTCGCCGCCGGAGCACAGGTTGCGGTCGCCGTCCCAGAGGCTCAGGTGGACGTGGCCGCCGTTGCCGACCCCGTCCGGCGAGAACTTCGGCGTGAACGACGCCCGCAGCCCGTGCTGCTCGCTCACCATCCGGATCGTCTCGCGCGTCAGCACCGCGATGTCCGCCGCGCGCACCGGGTCGTCCGGGGCGACCGACAGCTCGAACTGCCCGGCCGCGTACTCGGGGTGGATCTGCTCGACCGTCACCCCCTGAGCGGACAACGTGGACACCAGTGCGCGCAGGTAGCCCGCCTGCGCGGAAAGCCGCGCGAAGCCGTAGGCCGGGCCCGCCGTCGCCGACCGCGGGTCGTCCGGCGCGTCCGCCGCCGTGATCACCCACTCGATCTCGAAGGCCGTCCGCACGTTGTAGCCGAGCGACGCGAGCCGGGCCGCCGCGGTCGCGGCCAGCGCCCGCGCGTCCTGCGGGTGCGGCTCGCCCTCCTGGTCGTACTTCCGGACCGGGGCCCACGCCCAGCCCGGCTGCGCGGCCAGCGGCACGAGCGCGTCGAGGTCGGGGTGCAGCCGCAGGTCGCCGACGGGACCCCGGGAGTACGCGCCGTCGGTGATCTCGTCGGTGGCCAGGAAGAAGTCGAACGAGTTCGATGCGCCGACGCCCCACGCCGCCGCCGACCACAGCCGGTCCACCGGGACGGCCTTGACCCGGGCGATGCCGCTGTTGTCCACGAAGGTCAGCGCGACCAGCTCGACGCCGGCCGCGCGCAGGCCGTCCGCCCGCAACGCGCCCTGCTGTGCGAGTTCCGCCCGGTCGAGCTGGCTCATCCTGCCCCCGTCGATGTTCACTGAATACTCTTGAGAAAGAGGTGGAGATCGTGTCAGACACCGTCGAAACCCGTCCAGGGCTGCGCCGCTCCCTCTCCGTCTGGCAGGCCGTCGGCCTGTCCGTCGCGTTGATGGCCCCCAGCATGGCCGCCAACATCAACCCCCAGCAGACCGCGTCCGCCGCCGGCCGCGCCGTCCCGCTCGCCTTCCTGCTCTCGGCGGTCGGCGTCCTGCTGGTCGCGTACGGCTTCGTCAAACTGTGCCAGTACTACCAGCACGCCGGCTCGGTGTACGCGTTCGTCGGCGCGACACTCGGACCGCGCGCCGGCGTCGTCTCCGGCATCGGCCTCCTCGGCACGTACACGTTCTACGCCGTCGTCACGAGCTCGGCCGCGGGCACGCTCGGCACGGCGTTCCTGACCCAGGTGGGCATCTGGCCGGACCCGCCGTCCTGGGGGCCGTTCGTGCTGACGGCCGTCGCGCTGGTCGGCGCCTGGCTGCTGTCCGTGGTGCCCGCGCGCCGCGGGACGAGCACGCTGCTGGCCGTCGAAGGCGCGACCATCGCGGTGATCCTGCTGGTCACGGTCGTGATCCTGGTCCGGCTGCTCGCCGGGAGCGCGCCGGGCGGCGCGCGGTTCACGATGGACGTCTTCGTCCCCGAAACCGGTTTGTCCGGGGTGTTCCTCGGCGCGGTGTTCGGCTTCCTGTCCTTCGCCGGGTTCGAGGCCGCCGCGACGCTCGGCGAAGAGACCCACGACCCGAAGCGCAACATCCCGCGCGCGATCCTCGGCACGGCGATCTTCGGCGGGATCTACTTCGTCGTCGTCACCGCGGTCGAGATGATGGCGTTCGGCACGGACGCGACGGCGTTCCACGACTCGCCGTCCCTGCTCGGTGACCTCGCCAGCCGCTACGCGGGCGCGTGGGTCGGCGACGTGATCAGCGTCGGCGCCGCGATCAGCGCGTTCGGCTGCTGCCTGGCCTGCGTCGTCGGCGGCTCGCGGCTGCTGTTCGCCCTCGGGCGCGACGCCTACGGCGGCCGCGGCATCGGCCGGACGTCCGGCCGCGGCACCCCGGTGGCCGCGGTCAGCGTGGTCACCGGCGCGGCGGCGCTGATCATCCTGGTGTGCGCGCTGTTCTTCGGCGCGACGGCGTCGGACACCTTCGCGTGGTCCGGCTCGATCGGGACGCTGATCCTGCTGGTGATCTACCTGCTCACGACCATCGGCGCGATCCTGCTGCTGTTCGTGAAGCGGCGGATGCGCGTGCCGGTGTGGTACCTCGTCTTCCCGATCGGCGCGCTCGCCGTGCTCGGGTACACCGTCTACGTCAACGTCGTGCCGTATCCGACCGAAGGCCCCGCGCGGTGGTTCCCCGTGGTGGCCGGCGCGGTGCTGCTGTCGGCGGTGATCTTGGTGCTGTCCGCGCCCGGGTTCGCTCGTAGGGTGGGGGAGAGGGTGACCGACCTGGACGGAGGCGCATGACCGACCTGCTCCCGTTCGTCGCGGACCTGCCACTGGTGGACCACCACTGCCACGGTGTCGCCACCGGTGGCGTGGCCCGCGCGGACTTCGAGGCGATGCTGACCGAGGCGGACACGACGTCGCCGCTGGGCACGAGCCTGTTCGACTCGCTGATCGGGCTGGCCGTGCGCGAACGCTGCGCGCCCGTGCTCGACCTGCCGAAGCACGCTCCCGCCGACGGCTACCTCGAACGCCGTGCCGAGCTGGGCGCGGCCGAGGTGGCGCGGCGGTTCCTGCGCGCCACCGGCACGACGGACTTCCTGCTGGACGGCGGGTTCCGGCCGGACTCGCTGACCACGACGGGGGAGTTCGCGGAGCTGGCCGGCACCCGCGCGCACGACGTCGTCCGGCTGGAACAGGTCGCGGAGGACGTGATCCGGGGGACCACGGCGTCCGGGTTCGCCGCCGCTTTCACCGATGAGCTGGGGAAACGCGCGGCCACCGCGGCCGGCTTCAAGTCGATCGCGGCCTACCGCGTCGGCCTGGAGCTGGCGGGGGAGCGGCCGTCGCGGGCGGAGGTCGAAGCCGCCGCCGGCCGATGGCTCGCCGCGGGCGGCACCCGCCTCGCCGACGAGGTCCTGCACCGGTTCCTGGTGTTCACCGGCCTCGACCTCGGCCTGCCGGTGCAGTTCCACGTCGGGTACGGCGATTCCGACGTCGACCTGCACCGCTGCGACCCGCTGCGGCTCACCGCGCTGCTGCGGGCCACGCGCGACCGCGGCGTGCCGATCCTGCTGCTGCACAACTACCCGTTCCACCGCAACGCCGCCTACCTCGCGCAGGTCTTCGAGCACGTCTTCGTCGACGTCGGCCTCGCCACGCACAACGCGGGCTTCCGCGCGCCGGCGATCCTGGCCGAGCTGCTGGAGATCGCGCCGTTCGGGAAGGTCCTCTTCTCCACCGACGCCTTCGGCCTGGCCGAGCTGTACCACCTGGGCACGGCCCTGTTCCGTCAGGGACTTTCGGACTTCCTGCGCGCCGGGCTCGCCGCCGGTGCGATGTCCGAAGTGGACGCCGTCCGGCTGTGTGCTTTGGTGGGACACGAGAACGCGAAGAGGATCTACCGCTTGGAGAACGGGTGAACGACCTTTGGGACCGCTGGACGCGGGCGATCGACGAGGAACTGCCCGCCGCGATCGAACTCCGGCACGCGGTGCACGCCGACCCGCGCGGCTCCGGCGACGAGGAGGACACCGCCCGGCTGGTGGCCGAAGCCCTCGGCGCCGGTGACGGCACCCGCGTCGCCAAGACCGGCCGCGCGATCCCGCTGCCCGGCGGCGACGGCCCGGTCGTGGCGCTGCGCGCGGAGCTCGACGCCCTGCCGGTGCTGGAGGGCACCGGCGTGCCGTGGGCGTCGGGCAACGAGCTGATGCACGCGTGCGGCCACGACGTCCACCTCGCGGCGCTGGTCGCGGTCGGCCGGGCCGCGGTGCGCGTCGGCGTCCCGCGGCCGATCCTGGCGCTGCTGCAGCCCCGGGAGGAGACGTCGCCGCCCGGCGCGCTCGACATCGTCGAGTCCGGCGTGCTGGCCGAGGCCGGGGTGGACGCGGTGATCGGCGCGCACGTCCAGCCGCGGCTCGCGCACGGCGTCGTCGCGGCGGTGCCCGGCCCGGTGAACGCGTCGACCGACGAGTTCGAGGTGACGATGCGCGGCCAGGGCGGCCACGCCGGCTACCCGCACCTGCTGCGCGACCCGATCCTGGCGCTGTCGCAGCTGGTGGTGAGCCTGCAGCAGCTCGCGTCGCGGCGGATCGACCCGGTGCACGGCGCGGTCTGCTCGGTCGGCCGGATCCAGGGCGGCGCGGCGGCCAACGTCGTCCCGAACAGCGCGAGCGCGTTCGGCTCGCTGCGCCTGATGCGCCAGATCGACCGCGAGCGCGCGCAGGAGGTGCTCGCCGAGATCGTGCACGGCACGGCGAAGGCGCACGGCTGCACCGCCGAGCTGGAGATCAGCCCGTGCGAGCCGGTGCTGGACAACGACGCCGCGCTGGCGACGGGCGCGCAGCGGTGGCTGAGGCACGCCGGCTTCGTCGTCGACGACGAGTTCCGCTCGTTCGGCGCGGACGACTTCGCCCACTACTGCGGCGGCGCGACGCGCGGCCTGATGCTGTTCGTCGGCCTCGGCGACACCGCGGGCGTGCCGAGCCTGCACGACGACCAGTTCCTCCCGCGCGACCAGGCTGTGGTCCAGGTGGCGCACGCGCTGGTGGCGGGGTACCTGGCCGCCTTGGAGGCGCCGGCCGCGTTGCCGACCCGGCGGGAAGCAGGCCGCCCCCGCAGCGGCGCGTAACCATTGCCGATCAGCCTTCGGCCGTAACTGTGGCCGGGTTGGTAACGAACGGCGCAGTAGCGCTACGGTGGCCGCGTGATGAGCGCCTACCTCGCGACGATCCCGAGCCCCGACCAGGGCGTCTGGCACCTGGGGCCGATCCCGGTCCGTGCGTACGCCCTGTGCATCATCGCCGGCATCATCGTGGCGATCTGGTGGGGGGAGCGGCGCTGGGCCGCCCGCGGCGGCACCAAGGGCACCGTGATCGACATGGCCGTCTACGCCGTGCCGTTCGGCCTGGTCGGCGGCCGGTTGTACCACGTGATCACCGACCCCGAGCTGTACTTCACCGAGGGCAAGAACCCCTGGAACGCGTTCGCGATCTGGGACGGCGGCCTCGGCATCTGGGGCGCCATCGCCCTCGGCGCGGTGGGCGCGCTCATCGCGTGCCGCCGCAAGGGCGTCCCGCTGCCGGCGATGGCGGACGCGATCGCCCCGGGCATCGTCGTCGCGCAGGCCATCGGCCGCATCGGCAACTACTTCAACCAGGAGCTCTACGGCGCGCACACGGACCTGCCGTGGGGCCTGGAGGTCTACCAGCGCTTCAACCCGGAGGACCCGGACAACCTGCTGAACGGCGTCGCGACGGGGCACATCCCGCTGCCGGAGAGCCCGGTCCACCCGACGTTCCTGTACGAGCTGCTCTGGAACCTGCTGGTCGCGCTGCTGGTGGTGTGGGCGGACCGCAAGTTCAAGCTGGGCCACGGTCGCGTGTTCGCGCTGTACGTGGCGGGCTACACGGTCGGGCGCGGCTGGATCGAGATGATGCGCACCGACACCGCGAACCACATCCTCGGGCTGCGGGTGAACGTGTGGACGTCGATCCTGCTGTTCGTCGCGGCGGTGGTGTACTTCGTGCTCGCCGGGAAGCGGGGGCCGCGGGAGCTGCCGGAGACGCTGCGGAGCAAGGATGCTCCCGGCCCGGAGGAGACGCCGGTCGCGGAGGAGCCCGCCTCGGAAGAGGAGCCCGAGCACGCGAAGGTGGCGGCCGAGGCTCCGGCATTGGAGAAGCCCGCGTCGGAGGACACCCCGGCCGAAGAGCCGAAGAAGACCGACGAGAGCTGACCGGCACCGCGTCCCTTTGCCGTGGGATTCCGGCGTGACCGATCTGGCCAGGTGAGGGATGCCGCGTAACCGACGCCCGCAGGACCGGGAAGAGAAACGCGGTGAGATCGTCGCCGCGGCCACGCGGTTGTTCGTGGAGGACGGCTACGACCCCACGACGGTGACGCGGATCGGGCGCGAGGCGGGGGTCACCTCCAACACCGTCTACTGGTACTTCAAGGACAAGGACGAGGTACTGGTCGCTGTTCTGGACGCGCTGTTCGCGCAGTTCCTGGCCGGCGTGGCGGAACGCTCGGCCGAACCGCCGGTCGAGCAGTTGCTGTGGGCGGTCACCGAGCTGCGGCGGGTCGACCGGCTGATCACGACGGTGCACGCCAGGGTCGCGGCATCGGAGGCACTGCGGGTCTGGCACGACGGTTTCCACGCGCAGGTGGAGGCGATCCTGCGGTGGCACCTGGCCGCGTTGGGCGTGCCGGAGACCGAGCAGGCCGCGATGACCCGGATCGGGGTGTTCGTCGTCGAAGGGATGCTGACCCACGCGGGCGACGCCGTGGGCGATCGCGCCGTCGTCGAGACGTTGGTGCGCAGCGCCCGCGGCATCGCCGCCGTGCCGGCTACCGGATCGCCGCGGCCGTGAACCGGGCCGCGAGGAACCGGATCTGGTCGGCGACCGCCCGCTCGAACAGGTCACCGACGTAGATGTCGAAGTGGTCACCGTCGTAGTGGTTGACCTGGACGTGGTCCTGCCCGGCCGCGAGGCGGGCCGTGGTGCGCGCGGGGGCGGCGCGGTCGTCGTCGCACACGCACACCAGGGTCGCCGCGGCGATCTTGCGCAAGTCTTTGCCGGGCCGGTACAGCGGTAACCGCAACGCGAGCCGGGCCGCGACCGCGTTGGCGCTGTCGCCGCCACCGTCCGGGCCACTCATGACACCCCAGATCGTGTCGCGGCCGACAGCGGTGTCGCCCGGGCGGAACGGCCGCCCACCCGTCTCGACGGTCGCGGACAACCCCTTGCCCAGTGCGGAAACCCGGGCCAGGACCCCGGCGGTGCGAGGCGAGAGCCGAGACCCCGCCGGGATGAGCTGGGACGCCGCGGCGATCGCGGTCGGCGAAACCAGGAAGGCGGGCATCCACCACACCCCGACCACCGGAGCCAGCACCGGCTTCGCCCCGAACACCGACCCGACGACATCGAGCAGCGCGGCGATGATGAGCCCGGCCATGCTCACCGGGCCGGACCGGAACCGGGAGAGCAACGACGCCGGACCGTCGGTGAACGGACACTGGGCCACCACGGCGGCCAGATCGTGGTCCTCGCTCGCGACCCGCAGCACGTGCCCGCCGCCGAACGAGGTCCCCCACACCGCGATCCGGTCGGGGTCGACCTCCGGCAGGGACCGGCCGTAGGCCAGTGCCGCCCGCCAGTCGTCGAGCTGGTCGCCGATGTCGAGCAACTGCCGAGGAGATCCTTCACTGGCCCCCAGGTACCGGTAGTCGAACACCAGCACCACCCACCCCTGCGCGGCGAACCGCTGCGCGAACGCGTCCAGCCGCCACTCCCGCACCGCGCCCAGCCCGTGCGCCATGACCACCAACGGCCGAGGCCCGCCCTCCGCTGCCGGCGCGTACAGCCACGCCGCGCACCGCACGCCCCCGGACTCGAACCACACGTCCCGCCGCACCGGCGCCGTGTACCTGTCCTTCTCGGCCGAAGTTTCCATCGCCTGCCCCGCTCAGCTCACCCGCCGCTCTTGACTTGCGATCAAGAGCAAGTAGAGGCGAAGGCTAGAAGCCTCTTGATCGCAAGTCAAGAAACGAGGTCCCGAGAGGTGGGGTCAGCCGAGGTCGGGCAGGCCCAGCTCCAGGTTCGGCGCCTGCAGGCCGCCGTCGACCTCGAGGATCTTGCCCGTGATGTACCCGCCGGCCCGCGACGCCAGGAACACCACCGTCGCCGCGATGTCCTCAGCCTCGCCGATGCGACCCAACGGCGTCGCCGACTCCATCTTCTCCTTCAGCTCCGGGTTGCCGACCACGATCTCCAGGGCCGACGTCGCCACCGAGCCCACCGAGATCGCGTTCACCCGCACCCGCGGCGCCAGATCCGCCGCCGCCAGGCGCGTGTAGTGGGCCAGGGCCGCCTTCGCCGTTCCGTAGGCCGCGAAACCGCGGCCGGACAGCCGGCCCATCACCGACGAGATGTTGACGATCGAGCCACCCGTCTTCACCAACGCGGGTGCCGCGGCGACCGTCAAAGCGTGCGCCGTCGCCACGTTGAAGCGGAACGCCTCCTCCATGAAGTCCACCGAAGACTCCAGCAGGGGCCGCGGGTATGTGCCGCCGACGTTGTTGACCACCAGGTCGAGGCGGCCGAACTCGGTCACCGCCGTCGACGCCAGCTCCGCCGCGGCCTCCGGTGAGGAGAGGTCGACCGGCACCGCGTGGGCCCGCCGGCCCGCGGCCGCGACGCGGGCGGCGACCTCGTCGAGCTGGGCGGAGGTGCGCGAGGCGATGACCACGTCGGCGCCCGCTTCGGCGAGGGCCACGGCGGTGGCCGCGCCGATGCCGCGGCCGGCGCCGGTGATCACCGCGACCTGGTCGGTGAGCTTGAACCGATCGAGGATCATGCGGCGAAATGTAACACGTTCTAGTGACGGGGGACACAATCCCGACGTGCCACGTCGGGCCCGTCACGTTAGGCTTGACGGGAGTTTCCGGGACGTATACTTAGCACAACGAACTACCGGGAACGCATCAGGAACTACGTCGTTCCGCGCAGCCAGATCGTTACCGTCCGACGTCGCTCGGGGCGCTCTGAACGGGTGCTGGCATGTTTCCCAGGTGTTAAAGTCGCGCTAACAAGCGGGCCATCGTCGTCCCGTGCGCTCCCCGGCCGGTAGCCCGGCCCCGCACGACAAGACGACGAAGGAGGTCCCTTCATGATCTTCTCCGCCATCCCCGGCAAGCAGGGTCTCTACGACCCCGAGACCGAACAGGACTCCTGCGGTGTGGCCATGGTGGCCGACATCCGCGGGCGGCGCTCCCACGGAATCGTCACCGACGGCCTCGCCGCGTTGACCAACCTCGACCACCGCGGCGCCGCCGGCGCCGAACCCACCAGCGGCGACGGTGCCGGAATCCTCTTGCAACTGCCCGACACGCTCCTGCGCGCCGAAGCCGGCTTCGCGCTTCCCGAACCCGGCGAGCGCGGCGACCACGCCTACGCCGCCGGCATCGCGTTCCTGCCCGAAGACGCCGAGCAGCGCCGCAAAGCCGTCGAGCTGGCCGAACGCATCGCGGTCGAAGAAGGACTCGAAGTCCTCGGCTGGCGCGAGGTCCCGGTCGACGCCGACCGCGCCGACATCGGCCCGACCGCCCGCTCGGTGATGCCGCACTTCGCCATGCTTTTCGTGGCGTCGGAAGGCAAAGCGGGCATCGAGCTCGACCGCCTGGCCTTCTGCCTGCGCAAGCGCGTCGAGCACGAAAGCGCGAACTCCGGCTGTGGCACGTACTTCCCGTCGCTGTCCTCGCGGACGATCGTCTACAAAGGCATGGTGACGCCGGAGCAGCTGCCCGCGTTCTTCGCCGACCTGCGCGACGAGCGGCTGGAAAGCGCCATCGCGCTGGTGCACTCCCGCTTCTCCACCAACACCTTCCCGTCGTGGCCGCTGGCCCACCCCTTTCGGTTCGTGGCCCACAACGGCGAGATCAACACCATCCGCGGCAACCGCAACCGCATGCGGGCCCGCGAGGCGCTGCTGGAGTCCGACCTCCTCGACGGCGACCTGTCCCGGCTGTTCCCGATCTGCTCGCCGGACGCGTCCGACTCGGCGTCCTTCGACGAGGTCCTGGAGCTGCTGCACCTGGGTGGGCGTTCACTGCCGCACGCCGTGCTCATGATGATCCCGGAGGCGTGGGAGAACCACGCCACGATGAAGCCGGAACGCCGCGCTTTCTACCAGTTCCACGCGAGTCTCATGGAGCCGTGGGACGGTCCGGCGTGCGTCACCTTCACCGACGGCACGCTCGTCGGCGCGGTCCTGGACCGCAACGGCCTGCGCCCGGCGCGCTGGTGGCGCACGGCCGACGACCGCGTCGTGCTCGCCAGCGAGGCCGGCGTCCTGGACGTCGCCCCCAAGGACGTCGTGGCCAAGGGACGCCTCAAGCCGGGCCGGATGTTCCTCGTGGACACCGAGGCCGGCCGGATCGTGGACGACGAAGAGGTCAAGTCCGCGCTGGGCAAGGACCTGCCGTACGAGGGCTGGCTGCACGCGGGCCTGCTGCAGCTCGCCGAGCTGCCCGACCGCGACCACGTCGTGCAGAGCCACGACTCGGTACTGCGCCGCCAGCTTTCCTTCGGCTACACCGAAGAAGAGCTGAAGATCCTGCTCGCGCCGATGGCCGAGAAGGGCGCCGAGCCGATCGGCTCGATGGGCACGGACACCCCGCCCGCGGTGCTGTCCCAGCGATCCCGGCTGCTCTACGACTACTTCAAGCAGAACTTCGCGCAGGTGACCAACCCGCCGCTGGACGCGATCCGCGAGGAGCTCGTCACCTGCATGGCGCGGATCATGGGCCCGGAGCGCAACCTCCTGGCCCCCGGCCCGGCGTCCTGCCGCCACCTCAAGCTGCCGTACCCCGTCATCGACAACGACGAGCTCGCCAAGCTCATCCACATCAACGACGACGGCGACCTCCCCGGGTTCGCCTGCAGTGTCCTTTCCGGACTGTACGAAGTGGACGGCGGCGCCGAGGCGCTGGCCGGCGCGATCGAGCGGGTGCGCCGCGAGGCGTCCGAGGCGATCGCCGCCGGCGCACGCACGCTCGTGCTGTCCGACCGCGACTCCGACCACCGGATGGCGCCGATCCCGTCGCTGCTGCTGGTGTCCGCGGTGCACCACCACCTGGTCCGCACCAAGGAACGCCTGCGCGTCGCGCTGGTCGTCGAATCCGGCGACGCGCGCGAGGTGCACCACATCGCGCTGCTGCTCGGCTACGGCGCCGCCGCGGTCAACCCGTACCTGGCCTTCGAGACCATCGAGGACATGATCGGGCAGGGCGCGGTCACCGGCATCGAGCCGCGCAAGGCGATCCGCAACTACGTGCAGGCGCTGGTCAAGGGCGTCCTGAAGATCATGTCCAAGATGGGCATCTCGACGGTCGGCGCGTACACCGCCGCCCAGGTCTTCGAATCCCTCGGCCTGGCCCAGGACCTGCTCGACGAGTACTTCACCGGGACGTCGTCGAAGCTCGGCGGCGTCGGCCTGGCCGTGCTCGCCGAAGAGGTCGCCGTCCGGCACCGCCGGGCGTACCCGGACAACCCGACCGAGCGCGTCCACCGTGGACTCGACACCGGCGGCGAGTACGCCTACCGCCGCGAGGGCGAGCTGCACCTGTTCACGCCGGAGACGGTGTTCCTGCTGCAGCACGCGTCCAAGACCGGCCGCGAAGAGGTGTACCGCAAGTACACCGACGAGGTGCACCGCCTCTACCGCGAAGGCGGCACGCTGCGCGGGCTGTTCTCCTTCCGCAGCGGCGTGCGCGAGCCGATCCCGCTCGACGAGGTCGAGTCCGCCGAAGCGATCTTCAAGCGCTTCAACACGGGCGCGATGTCGTACGGCTCGATTTCGGCCGAGGCCCACGAAACCCTCGCCATCGCGATGAACCGGATCGGCGGCCGGTCCAACACCGGCGAGGGCGGCGAGGACCCCGAGCGGCTCTACGACCCCGAGCGCCGGAGCGCGATCAAGCAGGTCGCGTCGGGCCGCTTCGGCGTCACGAGCGAGTACCTCGTCAACGCCGACGACATCCAGATCA
>NZ_JBEXVF010000048.1:0-71118 GCF_040629235.1 Amycolatopsis sp. NPDC005961
GGTCCTTCAGCTCCGGCTTGTTCTTGACGACGGTGTTGACGCTCGTGTCGAGGATCGCCCCGGCGCCGCCGGCGACCCTGTTTCTCACTCACGACGGCGTCAGCCGTGGGTCCACTTCTGGGCCGCGCTCTGGTTGCAGTCGTAGATCTGCAGCTGGGTCCCGTCCGTCGTCGTGCTGCCCGGGTCGTCCAGGCAGCGGCCCGACTGCGGGTTCACCAGCGCCCCGCCCGTGCCCGCCTGCCACGTCTGGGCGCCGGATCCGTTGCACTGCCAGAGCTGGACCTTCGTGCCGTTCGCCGTGCCGCTGTTGCTCACGTCGAGACATCCACCTTGAGCCTGGAACGTCCCGTCGGCGCCGGCGAACCACTTCTGCGCCCCCGTGCTGTTGCACGTGTACAGCTGCGCGTGCGTCCCGTTCGCCGTGCCGCTCTGCGCCACGTCCGCGCACTTGCCCGCGATCCCCGACGTCAGCGGGCCCAGGTGCGGCAGCGTCCCGTCGTAGGACGGCGGCGGGTTCGACGCCGCCCACGACGTGTTCGCCGACGTCCCCAGTGCGAACGCGAGAGTCCCGCCCGACCTGAGCGTCGAGGTGGGTGCGTACGCGTTGTTCCACGCCGCGCCGTTCCAGGACGCGCTCTGGACGTACGGTGCGTTGTCCGCCGCCGCCGGGGCGTTCACCGTCAGCGTGTTACCGCTCGGGAGCGTCACCACCGCCTGCGTGAACAGCGGGCTGCCCAGCGCCAGGTCCGCCGTTCCCGGCGTCATCGGGTAGAAGCCCAGCGCGGAGAACACGTACCACGCGCTCATCGCGCCGAGGTCGTCGTTGCCGGCCAGCCCGCCCGGCGCGTCGGTCCAGATCTGGTCCTGGACCTGCCGGACGACCTTCTGCGTCTTGTACGGCTGCCCGACGTAGTCGTACTCCCACGGCAGCTCCAGGCTCGGCTCGTTGCCGAGGTCCGCCTGCGACCCGCCGCTGCCGTGGAACCCGGCCAGCACGCTGTCGAGATAACTGACCAGCGACGCGTTGCCGCCGCGTGCCGCCGCGAGGCCCGCCACGTTGAACGGCACCATCCCGGTGTACTGCCACGACGTGCCCTCGACGAAGTTCGAGCCGCTCGCCGGGTTGAAGCCGCCGGTCCAGGCACCACTGGCGTCCTTCGGCTGCATGAACCCGCTGGCGGCGTTGAAGGTGTTCTTCCAGTTCTGCGCGCGGCCGGCGTAGAACGCCTGGTTCGCGGTGTCCCCCAGCGCCCCGGCGAACGCCGAGAGCGCGAAGTCCGCCGTGTCGTACTCCAGCTGCGTCGAGACCGGGCCGTAGAAGTTGCAGCACTGGTAGGTGCCGTTCGCCGGCAGGTACCCGGGCGCGTTCGTCGCGTTGAGGCCCGGCCGGACGTTGTTCAGCGCGCTCGCTTCGTGCAGCATCGCCTGCAACGCCGCCGCGGTGTCGAAGTTCCGCGCCCCGAAGGCGTAGTAGCTCGCGAGGATCGCCGTGCCGGGGTCGCCGACCATCACGTACGTCTCGCCGTTGTTCTGCGACCACTTGGGCAGCCCGCCGCCCTGGGCGTAGTCGGCGATCATCGACTGCGCGATGTCGCTGGTCTGCGCGGGCGCCAGCAGGGCGGAGAGCTGCGCCTGCGTGCGGTAGATGTCCCAGCCGGAGAAGTTGGCGTAGTGCGCCGAGTGTCCACTCGCGACGGTGTGCACCTGGTTGTCGAACCCGATGTACTGGCCGTTGCGGTCGGAGAACACGTTGGGGTGCAACAGCGAGTGGTAGAGCGCGGTGTAGAAGACGCGCTGCTGCGCCGCGGTGCCGCCGGCGACCTGGATCCGGCCGAGCAGGGAGTTCCAGCTGTCGTGCGCGGCCTGCTTGGTCGCGGCGAAGTCGAACGCCGGGATGTCGGCCGCGCGGTTCGCGACCGCGTTGGCCGTCGAAACGTAGGAGATGCCGACCTTGGCCTGCACCGTCGGGTTGGATGTCGTGTCGAACCGGACGTACGCGCTGCCCGGGCCGGCGTCCGCGACGGCCGGCGCGGCGGCGGCGCTGCCGTGCAGCTTGCCCGGCGACGCCTTCGGGGTGACCGCGGCGGCCGCGGCCGTGCCGCTGGAGCTGAACGGCCGGTCGAAGACGACGTCGAAGTAGAGCGTGTAGGTGAACCCGGCGCCGCAGAAGTGCCCGGACGTGACCGAACCGGACACTTCGGTCGGGCTGACCACCGTCCACGTCTGGTTCGACGTGCCGTTCTGGCTGCCGTTGAGCTTGAACTGCAGGTTCGCCTGGGACGTCGACGGGAACGTGAACCGGCCGATCCCGGACCGCAGCGCCGCGGTCAGCTCGGTGTTCACGCCGTTGCCGAGGTTCACCGAGTAGGCGCCGGGGCTCGCGGATTCGTTGCTGTGGCTGAAGGAGACGCTCGCGCCGGTGTTCACCGCGCCGACCGTCGGCAGGATCGGGACGTCGCCGTCGGCGCCGCAGCCCGGGCCCGACAGGTGCGTCAGGCTGAAGCCGGTGATGGACGAGTCCTTGTACTCGTACCCGCCGCCGTCGGGACGGCTGGGCGTGTCCGGACTCCACTGGACCATCCCGAACGGGACGTCCGCGCCGGGGAAGTCGTCGGCGGCGTTGGAGGTGCCGATGAACGGGTTGACCAGCGACGCCGGATCGGTGACCAGCTGCGCCGCGGACGCGGGCGTCGGGATCAGGCCGGCGGCGGCCAGGGCGGTGGCGGCGGTGAGCCGCAGGAGGGTACGCAAGACCATGTCACTTGTCCTTCGCCGTTGAGCACAAGCAGTTCAGGCTGCGAATCGGAACGGTCCTCGCGCGCTGACACCGTTGTCAACGGTCCGTGGTGATCCTGTCGCGTTCCGGACACGGCCGGGTGAAGCCGATGACTTTCCGCGGCCGCCGACGTCAGTACTGAAGTCCGCGAACCGGCCCAAAGGAGACACCATGGCGAAACTGCTCTACGGCTTCAGCTGCTCGATCGACGGCTTCATCGCCGGCCCCGGCGGCGACATGTCCTGGCTGACCCCGTACCTCGGCCCGGACCCGCTGGTCGACGAGCTGATCCCGGAGATCGGCGCGCTGCTCGTCGGCCGCCGGACGTACGGCGGCGACGACCCGCACCGCGGCACGGAAGGCGAGGGCAAGGCCTTCGGCGGCGGCTGGGAGGGCCCGCAGTTCGTCCTCACCCACCGGCCCGCGCCGCCGGCGCCCGGGGTGACCTTCGTCGACAACCTTGTCGACGCGGTCGCGGCCGCTAAGAAGGCGGCAGGCGAGAAGTACGTCAACGTCCTCGGGGCCGACGTCGCCCGGCAGTGCCTCGACGCCGGCGTCCTCGACGAGATCCTCGCGCTGCCGGTGCCGGTGCTGCTCGGGGACGGCGTCCGGATGTTCGACCGGCCCGGCGGCAAGCCGGTCGGGCTGGAAGTCGTCCGGCCGAACTGGTACCGCGTGGTCTAGGGCCGCATGCCGAACGACGGGCGGCCGACCAGCTTCGGCAGCACGGCGTAGGCGTCCGGCACCCAGTCGCACAGCCGGGCGCGGGTTTCGCGCGGGTCGATGACGTCCTCGACCGAGAACCGCTCCGCCGTGCGGAACGGCGAGCGCACCGCGTCCAGGCGGGCCCGGATCTCCTCGATCCGCGCCTCCCGGTCGTCGGCGGCGTCGAGTTCGGCGCGGTACGCCGCTTCGATGCCGCCTTCGACCGGCAGCGAACCCCAGTCGCCGGACGGCCACGCCCAGCGGCGGACCAGGCGGTGGCGGTTGACCTGGCCCGCGCCGCCGACGCCGAACACGCGCCGGACGATCACCTCGGCCATCGGGACCCGCGCCTGGTAGACCGCGGTCACCGCACGGGCGCCGTGGCGGATCGCGCCCGCGCGTTCCGCGGCCGCGCCGATCACCATGCCCGCCTGGTCGGTCAGCGACACCAGCGGCAGGTGGAACGTCTCGCAGAGGTCGACCAGCCGGGTCATGACGTCGGCGCCCTCGGGGGTCAGCGTCGCGCCCCGGTACGGGTCGGTGGCCAGGACGCCGACCGGGTGCCCGTTCAGCCGGGCGAGTCCCGCGTAGGCCGAGCCGCCCGACACGGCGTAGTCGAACACCGAACCCTCGTCGAAGACGCCGTCGAGCAGCGGCCGCAACCGGTACGGGTGACGCCGGTTGCGCGGCACCAGCGACAGCAGGGCTTCGTCCCGCCGGCCCACCGGGTCCGCGGTGGACCCGACCGGCGGCAGGGAGTCCACAGAGGACGGAAGGTAGGACAGGAACTGTTTCACCACCGCGAATGCCTGGGCCTCCGACTCCACGATCCGGTCGATCGCGCCGCTGCGCCGGTGGACGTCGGCGCCGCCCAGCTCCTCCTTGGTGAGGTCCTCCCCCGTCGCGTGCTTCACCACCGGCGGCCCGGCGACGAACAGCTGTCCGACGTCCTCGACCAGGACGTTCAGGTGGGACATGACCGCCCGCGCGGCGCCGAGCCCGGCGACCGGGCCGAGGCAGAGCGCGACCACCGGCACCGCCGAGAGGTTGTCCACCACGAGGTCCCAGCCCGGGTTGACCGGGACGTAGGTGAACCCGTGCTGCTCCAGCATCTTGACGCTGCCGCCGCCCCCGGTGCCTTCGATCAGCCGCACCATCGGCAGGCCCAGCTCGTTGGCCAGGCGCTCGGCGTGGACCTGCTTCTCCATGATCGCGGCGTCGGCGGCGCCGCCGCGGACGGTGAAGTCGTCACCGCCGATGGCCACGCGACGGCCGTCCAGCCGGGCGGTGCCGATGACGAAGTTGGCCGGGGTGAACGACTCCAGTGAGCCGTCCACATAGGACGCCGTGCCGGCGAGCGCCCCGATCTCGTCGAAGCTGCCGGGGTCGGCGAGGGCGGCGATCCGCTCGCGGACCGTCGACCGCCCGGCGGCGTGCTGGCGGGCCACCTTCTCCGGCCCGCCCATGCGCTCGGCCAGCTCACGCCGCCGGGCGATCTCGTCGACCTCCGGCTGCCAGTTCATTCGGCTCCGAGGGCCGTTTCGACCTTGCGCTGCAGCTTGTTCATGCCGCCGAGCCAGCGGTCGGTCTGCGTCGCGCGGGCCGCGTAGTAGTCCGCGACCTCGGGGTGCGGCAGCACCAGGAACCGGTTCGACTCGATGGCCGCGAACAGGGCGTCGGCCACCTGCTCGGGCTCGATCGCCGACGCGGCCATGAGCAGCTGGCCCGCGGTGCCGGTGCTCTCGAGCATCGCCGTGCGCACGCCCTGCGGGCAGATCGCCTGCACGGTGAGGCCACGGTGCCGGTAGGTCGCGGACAGGTACTCGGCGAAGGCCAGCGCGCCGTGCTTGGTCACCGAGTAGGGCGCCGAGCCGAGGCTGGTGAGCAGGCCGGCGGCGGACACCGTCGCGATGAAGTGGCCCTTGCCGCGCTCGAGCCACGCGGGCAGCAGCAGGTTGGCCGCCCGGACGTGCGCCATGACGTTGACTTCCCAGGTGCGCGCCCAGACGTCCTCGGGGCTTTCGGGACCGCCGAAGGGCGCGATGCCCGCGTTGGCGCAGAAGACGTCGATCTCGCCCAGGGTCTCCCGCGCGCTCTCGACCAGCTTCGCGACGCCGTCGACGCTCGCGACGTCACCCGCGAAGGCCGTCCCCTTGATCTCGGCGGCGATTTCGGCGGCCTTGTCGCCGTCGAGGTCGGCGACGACGACCTGGGCACCTTCGGCGGCGAAGCGACGGGCCAGCGCGGCGCCGATGCCGCCACCGCCCCCGGTGACGACGACGCCGGTCACAGGCCACCGCCCAGGGTCACGCCGCCGTCGAGCACCATGGTCTGGCCGGTGATCCAGCCCGCGTCGTCGGACAGCAGGAACGCGACGGCGCCGGCGATGTCGGACGGCACGCCGAGGCGCTTCATCGGGTAGGCCGCCGCCACCTCTTCCTCCCGGCCTTCGTAGAGCGCGGTGGCGAACTTCGTCTTGACGACGGCGGGCGCGACGGCGTTGACGCGGATCTTCGGCCCCAGCTCGGCGCCGAGCTCGACGGTCAGCCGGATCAGCGCGGCCTTGCTGACGCCGTACATCCCGATGCCGGGCGACGCGCCGAGGCCGGCGACGGAGGCGACGTTGACGACGGCACCGCCGTGCTCGCCCATCCACGCGTCGCGGGCCCGCTTGGTCCAGCCGAGCGGCGCGAGGACGTTGACGGCGAGGATCTTCGCCGCGGCGGCGGGGTCGATGTCGAGGGTCGGCCCGTAGGCGGGGTTGATGCCGGTGTTGTTGACCAGGTAGTCGAGCCGGCCGAAGGTCTCGATCGTCTTCGCGACGGCCTCGTCCTGGTGGTCGGTGTCGTCGGCCTTGCCCGGCACGAACATGGCGACGTCGGGCCCGCCGAGCTCGTTGACGGCCTCTTCGAGGGCCTCGGGCTTGCGCGCGGTGATGCACACCTTGGCCCCGCGTTCGACGAGCGTCTTCGCGATCCCGAGGCCGATGCCCCGGCTGGCCCCGGTGACGATCGCGACGCGATCCTTGAACGAGTTCACGGCAGTGTGTCTCCTTCGCGATGTGGTTCCCGGCACATGCTAAGCGGTCGGTCAGGTGCTCATTATGCGCGATGGAGTCATCCTCTCAAGCCGACCCACGTCACACCGCCCCGCGCGCGACCGGTCAGCGCCGCTCGGGGACGGTGGCCGCGGCCAGCAGGGTGAGGGCCGCCTGCGAGGACGAGCCGGGCTCGGCCGTGACCACGACGAGCGTCTGCTCGGGAGCGTGCGCGAGGGCGAGGGTCTGCTGGTGCACGGTCAGGTCGCCGACCAGTGGGTGCCGCATGGCGTACCGCGTCGCGGTGCAGGCGATGACCCGGTGGTCGGCCCACAGGGCGGCGAACTCGGCGCTCCCCGTCACGAGCTCGCCGATCAGGGCGCTCAGCAGGCGGTCGCCGGGATGCTTGCCCGCGGTCAGGCGCAGGTTGCCGACCACCGCGCGGGCCTTCGACGTCCACTGTGGATAGAGGTCGCGGGTGTGCGCGTCGAGGAAGACCAGGCGCGCCATGTTCGGGCGGTCGGCGGGGCGAGTGGGTGCCGAGAAGTCGAGGTGGCCGGCGAAGAACGCGTGGCCGAGCCGGTTCCACGCCAGCACGTCGGTCCGGCGGCCCAGCAGGATCGCCGGCACGTCGCCCAGCCCGGCCAGCAGCTGCGCGGTGACGTCGTCGACGCGCTCGACGGGCGGGCGCTTCGCGGCGCGTCGGCGCACCGGCCGGGCCAGGACGCGCAGGTGCTCGTGCTCGTCCTCGTCCAGCCGGAGCGCGCGGGCGATGCCGTCGACCACCTCGTCGGAGGCGTTCACCGACTGGCCCTGCTCGAGCCGGATGTAGTACGACGCGCTCACGCCGGCGAGGCTCGCGACCTCTTCGCGGCGCAGGCCGGGCACCCGGCGCCGCTCGCCGTAGGTGCGCATGCCGACGTCCTCCGGGTGCAGCCGCGCCCGGCACGCCTGCAGGTACTCGGCCAGCTGCCCCTGATCGACCATGATCCCAGTATGCCGGGGCGGCCGCCGCCGAGCCTGCCCCCGCGATGGGTAGGAAACGTCCGGTCTGGCCGCTGTGCCCCGGCCCGGGACAGCCTGGCGTCATGACCACTGACACCGTTCCCACCCTCGACCCCGCGTCGTTCGCGTTCACCCGGCGGGTCTGGGTCCCCGCGCCCCCGCAGACCGTCTACGACCTGGTCAGCGACGTCACCAAGATCGAGCTGTGGAGCCCGACGGCGTCCCGCGTGCGCTACGACGAAGGCGCCGGCGCGGTGCCCGGGGCGTGGTTCGGCGGCCACAACCGCCGTGGCGAACGCGAATGGGACACCCGTTCGCAGGTCCTCACCGCCGACGCACCCAGCGAGTTCACCTTCGTCGTCGGCGGTCTCGACGACGGCATCGTGCGCTGGCGGTGGCTCATCGAGGGCGACGGTCCGGGCTCGGTCGTGACCCAGGAATGGCGGTTGCTGCGGATGGATCCGGTGCTCGGCTCGACCGCGCGCGAGGTGGCCGGGCTTCGGGACGACATGGCGGCCAGCGCGGAAACCACCCTGCTCGCGCTCGCCCGCTGGCTGCACGAACACGCCACGGAGGCGTGAGCGGGACGGGGGCTCGCTCGGCGAGCCCCCGTCCCGTCCTCAGCCGCCGAAGACCTCCACCACGGGCCGTTCCGCGGTGTGGGGCGCCCAGCCCGGGTCCCCGGTGCGGGCGAAACCCACCCACGCCCCGTGCATGCGCGCCGCGAGGTCGGCCGGCGCGGGGTTCGGGCCCAGCAGTCCCGTCTCGCCGTGCAGCCACGGCTCGTCGGCGAGGTCGAAGACGAACGGCAGCTCGACGGTGTGCGCCGCGCCGAGCCGGCCGTCCAGGGCCGTCGAGCGGTGGGCGAACGAGTACACGTGGGCCCGCCCGGGCTCCTGCGCCGCGATCATCGCCGCCGTACCCGCCCCGAACAACGCGTCGCCGAGCAGCGCCGATCGCAGCTCCCCCGGGCTCGCGTCCGGCCGGGACGCCCGCAGCGCGGCCACCGCGGCCTCGGGGTCCGCCCGGGTCGCCGCCGCGACGGCGAGCACGTCGGCATCCGTGGAGACGGCGAACTTCCCCTGCGGCACCAGGTAGAGGTTCCCCTCCTCGGTGGTGGTTCCGATGAGCAGGCCGACGCCGGCCGGCGCGTCGGCGGGCTGCGCCGGGAGCACCACGCTGAACGGGCTCAGCCCGGCCAGCGGGTCGGTGGCCGTCTCGGTGCGCAAGTCCACACCGGACAGCGCGGGCAGGACCGCCACGAACCGATCGTCCGGGATACCCGCGAAAGCCTCGGCCGTCGGGTCGGCCCCCAGCGCGGTGGCCGCGGCCGACGTGACGCGCCGTGCCTGCTCCGGGGTGAACGCGCCGGTGCCACTGCCGCTCTGCATGATCGCCCGCCGGACCAGCCCGCTCGACTCCGGGGCCGCCAGCAGTCCGGCGACGAGCGTCGCCCCCGCCGACTGGCCGAACACCGTGACGTTGCCGGGATCGCCGCCGAACGCGCCGATCGTGTCGCGAACCCAGCGCAGCGCGGCGAGGACGTCCAGCAGGCCGCGGTTGTCCGGTGCGCCGTCCAGGACGAGGAAGCCGGGGATGCCGAGGCGGTAGTTCAGCGTCACCAGGACGACGCCGTCCCTGGCGAAGGCCCGGCCGTCGTACAGCGCGGCGCCGCCGGTCCCGGTGACGAACCCGCCGCCGTGCACGAAGACCATCACCGGCCGCCGCCCGCCGTCGGCGGCCGGCGTGCGGACGTCCACGGTGAGGTACTCCTCGCCGCGCACCCAGCCGGGGCCGAAGTACGGGCTCAGGTCAAGCCGGCCGAAGTCCCGCGACGGCTGCGGCGCGGTGGGCGAAGGCCGGGTGCCGTCCCGGACGCCGGACCAGCCCGGGTGCGGCACGGGCGCGGCGAAACGGCGTCCGCCGATCGGAGCGGCCGCGTAAGGAATGGCCCGGTAGCGCTCGCCGAACCGGTCCCGGGTGCCCCGCACCGCACCCGAAGGCAGGTGCACGACCGGGTTTTCTCGCTGGGACAAGGATTTTCCTCCGCTCGGTGCCGAGTTCACGCGACCCGGGCGAAGCCGGCCCAGTCCGTGATCGCGAAGCGGGAACCGTCGCGCCGGACCTGCACCCCGCCGGGCCCGGGCAGGTGGGCCGGGAACACGAGCGCGCCGGTCTCGGCCGCCGCACCGAGCAGCTTGTGCCGCGTCGCGCGGGCCTCCGCCGCGTCCTCGCAGAAGCACGAGTTGACCTCGGGCTCCACGATCTGCTGCGGGGTGTGCACGAGATCGCCGGCGAACAGCGCCCGGTCACCGCCGGATTCCAGGTGCAGCACCGAAGATCCCGGCGTGTGGCCGGGCGCGAGCTCGAGCCGAAGGTTGCCGTCGATGCGGTACGAGCCGTCCCACAGCTCGGTCAGCCCGGCCTCGTGGACCGGCGCGACGCTGTCCTCGAAGACGTTCTGGTTCCCCCGGCCGAACACCGACTTGTGCTCGTTGGCGGGGTTCCAGAAGTCGAAGTCCCGCCGCGGCAGCAGGTAGGTCGCGTTGGGGAAGGTCGGGACCCAGGAACGGCCCTCGAGCCGGGTGTTCCAGCCGACGTGGTCGGTGTGCAGGTGGGTGTTGATCACGAGGTCGACGTCCGCCGGGCGCACCCCGGCCGCCGCGAGCGTGTCGAGGAAGGCGGTGTCGCGGTGCCCCCACAACGCGGCGTAGGGCCGCTCCTTGTGGTTGCCGACGCCGGTGTCGACGAGGATGGTGCGGCCTTCGCTGCGCAGCAGCCAGGTCTGGACCGCCGCGTGGACCTCGTCGGTCTCGGGGTTCCAGAAGTCGGGCGCCAGCCAGGCCCGGTTCGCCTCCCAGGAGGCGCGGGGGCTGCCGGGGAAGAACTCGGCCGGCGTCATCTCGACCGAGCCGGAGAACTCCTGGACGCGGGTGACGGTGACGTCCCCCAGCGTGATCTGTTCGGGAATCGCGGTCATGGTGGGCCCCTGGGGATTTCGGAGGATGTCGGACATCCCCAGGGTGGTGGCGGGTGACGGCGGCGAGCCAGACCCCGTGCTGCCTACCCCCGGCAGGGGGTGGCAGGGCTTTCCGGGCGGCCGCGGCCGCCCGGAAAGCCCCGGCTCAGCCGGCGACGAACCGCAGGTGCCACTCGCCGCCACCGTACGGCGGCGCGAAGACGCCGAGGTCGCCTTCGAACGGGGCCGGTTTCCACGGCCCGGGCACCCGCAGCTGGTAGGTGCCGACCGGCACGTTCTTGAACGTCGCGAAGCCGTTGGCGTCGGTCCTCGCGTAGGCGCGGATGGTGCCGTCCTCGACGAGCACGAGGTTCCGGAACGCCAGGCCCTCGTCGAGGTCCAGCGTGCCGTTGCCGTTCTTGTCGAGCCAGACCTGTCCCCGGGAGTCGGCGACCTTGCCGGGCACCTTGGCCGTGACGATGGCGTACGGGGCGCCGCCACTGTGACCGTCGTCGGCCGTGCAGTCGAGCCCGGTCGAGCCGGTGTAGGCCGCCCGGTCGGGCACCTTGGCCGTCGCCGTCAGCACGACCCGCTGTCCCGGGGCCAGCGTGCCCGCACGACGCTGGGAGCCGAACGCGCCCCACTGGTCGTCGGTCACCGGCAGCTCCGAGCCGAAGCCGCCGGCGTCGCAGCTGAGGAAGAGGCCGGTCAGCGGCTGGGTGCCGGAGTTCGAGAGCGTGACCGTCACCTTGCCGGTGTCGCCGGCGGCGTAGGTCGTCTTGTCCAGCGCGAGGGTCTCGTGCAGCACGTCGGACAGCGGCCGGACGGCCCGCACCTCGAGTGCCGTGTAGGCCCCTCGGCCGTCCAGCCGCAGCTCCCCCACGGGCTGGTCGACCCAGCCTCCCGGAACCTTCTGGAAGGAGACGTAGGCGTACCGGCTCAGCGGGAGGTTGTCGAAGGAGAAGTGGCCCGTCGCGTCGGTGACGGCGACCATGTCCGTCGTCGTCCCGACCCCGATGAAGTGCGCTTCGGCGCCGGCCAGCGCCTCCCCGGCCGACGGCTTGCCGTCGCCGTTCGCGTCCCCGTACAGCACGCCCGCGACCCGGTCGGTGCCCCGCGCCATCGGCAGCGTGACGCGCCGGACGTTGTCGCTGTAGTCGACGTCCTGCCCGGCGTGGACCTCGACGTGCACGACGGAGTCGCCGTCGAACGTGCCCAGCTGCCCGGTCAGGTGGACGGTCCGGGTCTCCCCCTGCGCGATGGGCGCGCCGGAGCCGCCGTCGGACAGGTCCCCCCACTGGTTCCGGTCGATCCAGAGCGGCGTCCCGGACTCCGTGTAGGCGGTGCCGAACGCGCCGAAGGCGACGGCGTCACCGATGTTGCGCACCGTCACGTCGAGCCCGACGGTGTCGCCGGACAGCCACCGGCCTTCTTGCGCGACGACGGAGACCTCGAGGTTCGGCCCGGAAGCGGCCGACGCGGGCGCGGCCGCCGTCCCCGCCATGACGAGTGCCGCGGCCAGCACAGCGGCCGGCCGCACGAATCTGCCTGTAGGCATGGTTTCTTTCCCCCTTCGGGTTGTCCGGACGAATCTAGGGCCGGTCCGGACATCCGGGAAGGCGGAACGTTCCGCGAATGTGGCGGGCACCTTTTCCCGCGGCTCGTACGTTTCGGGCGCCGTGAAACCCGGGCGCAGAACGAAGCCCGGGGCACTGTCCTGGTGGACAGCGCCCCGGGCTTCGGGCCGGTCGGCTGCTACCGGCTCTTGTTCTCCGTCTTGCCCTTGCCCGCGGCCGCGTGGCCGTTGGCGCCGTTGGCACCGTTGGCCGGCTTGGGGGCCGGCGGCTTCGGGGTCTCGGGCGGCTTCGGCGCCGCAGCGGCGGGAGCCGCGGGAGCCACCGGAGCCGGCTTCGGCGGCACCGCCTTGTCGGCCGGGGTCACCACCTTGTCCGCCGGCACCGGCCCCGGTGCCTCGTTCTCCGCCAGCGGGTTCGACCGCTTGGCCCGCACGACGGCCGCGACCCCCGCGGCCAGCGCGGCGAAGGCCAGCAGCCACGGCCAGCGCGCCCGCCGGGAACGAGCCCCGCGCGCCACGTTCTTGGCTTCCTCCAGCGCCACGGCCAAGTCTCGCTTCGCCGTCGCGACGGCCTTGCGCCGCTTGCGGTTCGACTCGCCCGTCGAGCTCGCCACCGTCGCGATCGCCTGCGCCGCCTTGCGGCCCGGGTCGCGCAGCTTCACCGCGCGGGACAGCACCTCGTCGCGGGCGGCGACCGAGTGCTTCCGCACGTCCCGGCGCGAAGACCGGGTGCTCTTGTCGAAGTCCTTGGTCGCCGAGCGGCCGACCTTCGCCAGCTCGTCCGCGCTTTCGGACAGCTTGCGGTCGGTGATCTCCACCGCTCGCACGGCCGCGGCCGCCCCGACCCGTGCCGCTTCCGCGGCGAGATCCCGGACACCGGCGGCTGCCGTCTTCACCGATCGCCCGACCGGAGCATCGCCCTGGCTCATTGTGATCACCTCTCACTAGTCCGGCAGGCAGGGCCTGCTCAGCCTCACACCACTGGGCTACCCACGAATCGGCCTTCCGGAACCTCCGACCACCCGTCGGTGTCGGTCAGGCCCGCACGTCGGGCAGGCTCGTGCCCCGCTGGCGGCGCCACGCGTCGCCGGATTCGGCGTGGTCCGTCGACCTGCTCAGGTGGGCCCACTTCGCGTCCGTGTCGACGCGGTGCCGCCACGCCTCGCGGCCGTACTCGTAGGCGTCGCTGCCCGCCAGCAGGCGCAGCGGCGGCTCGTCGAGGCCGGCGACCGTGAGCACCAGGTCGGCGACCTTCCGCGGGTCGCTGTTCGCGTGCTGCTCGAAGTCGGCCATCGCGCGGGCGGACGCGCCGACCGTCGCCTCGTACGGCTCGCTGATCGGCGGGGTGGCCATCGACGCGCCGGCCCAGTCCGTGCGCATTCCGCCCGGCTCGAGCACGGTGATCTTGATGCCCAGCGGGGCGACCTCGGCGGCGAGCGCCTCGCTGAACCCGCCGACGGCCCACTTCGCCGACTGGTAGGCCGTCATCCCCGGGCTGCCGACGCGGCCGCCGACCGACGAGATCTGGATGATCCGCCCGCCGCCTTGCCCGCGCAGCACCGGAACCGCGGCTTTGGTGACGTGGACCGTGCCCAGGAAGTTCGTCTCGATCTGCCGGCGGAAGACGGCGAGCGTCGTGTCTTCGAGGGACGCGCGGTCGCCCTGGCCGGCGTTGTTGACCACGACGTCGATCCGGCCGAACGCGGCGACCCCGGCGGCGACCGCGGCTTCGGCGGCCGAGGCGTCGGTGACGTCCAGCGGCTCGACGTGGACGCGGTCGCCGTAGCGGGCCGCGAGGTCGTCCAGGGTCCGCGGGTCCCGGGCGGTGGCGACGACGCGGTGCCCGGCGGCCAGAGCCCGCTCGGCGATCTGCCGGCCGAGCCCGCGCGACGAGCCGGTCACGAAAAACACTGAACTCATGGGAAGCTCCTCCACTAACGCAATGCCTTTGCGTTAACTCGACCGTACGCGTGGCGGCGAGTTAAGTCAAAGCGGTTGCGTTATCGTGGCGGGGTGACCCAGCCCCGCCAGCGCGCCCGCTCCGACCAGGACAAAGAGGTCCGCAAGACGGCCTTGCTGACCGCCGCGCGCGAGCTCGCGGCGGAGCGCGGCGTGCGCGAGGTCACCCTCACCGAGGTGACGAGCCGGGTCGGCCTGCACCCCTCGGCGCTGCGCCGGTACTTCGAATCCCGCGAAGAACTGCTGCTCGAACTGGCGCAACAGGGCTGGGCCGACTGGCGTGAGCGCCTGCTCGCCGACCTCGCGGGGCGCCGTTTGGGCCCGGTCGAAGTCGCCGAGGTCGTCGCCGGGTCCCTGGACGCGCTGCCGCTGTTCTGCGACCTGCAGACGCACGTGGGGCTCAGCCTGGAGGGGGCGGTCCGGCTGGAGCGGGCGCGGGACTACAAGACCGCCGCGTCGGAGGCGTTCGACGCGATGACGGCGGCCCTGGTCGAGACCGGAGCCGGCCTGGACCCCGAGGGCGCCCGGACCCTCCTGACCGCGGCGATGAGCTGCGCGGCGTACCTGTTCCAGCTGTCGCGGCCGTCGCCGACCCTGCGCCGGCTGTACGACGAGGTGCCGAGGTGGGCGCACAGCGCGTTGCGATTCCGCGAACAGCTGACGACGCTGCTGCGGGCGGTCGCCCTCGGCGTGCACCGCCCGGCCGAGCCGACCTGACGGTCAGGGACCGCTCTGCCCCTTGCCCTTCACCGGGCCGTTGCCCCGGGTCTTCCCCTTGGCTTTCCCGTTGTCCGCGGCCGGGCCGTTGTCCGCGGCCGGGCCGCTTTCCGCGACCGGGACGCGCACCACGTCGGACGTGCCCGCACCGGACCGGGGCACCACCGCCACCGAGGCCTGCGCCTCCCGTGACCCCATCAGGACCGTCGACGCGGGCGCCGGTGCCGGGCTGCTCGGCACGACCGACCCGGTGCCGGGATCCCCGCCCGCGCCGGGTGCCACGACGTCCGGCCGGGTGAGCAGCACCCCGAGCACCACCGCCGTCGCCGCGGTCACGAGCCCGCCGGCCGCGACCAGCTTCCGCGGCGCCGCGGCCCGGACCGGCGGGAACCGCGCGGAAACCACCGCCGTCCCGGCCGGTTCCGCCAGCAGCCGCACGACCTCACCGGCCGTGGGACGCCGGGTGGGCTCCCGGTCCGTCATCCGCTCGAGGAGGCCGGCCAGCGGTGCGCCCAGCTCGGCGGGTACCCGGGGCGACCGGTGCAGCCGCGCCGTCGCCGACTCGGCCAGGGTGCCGGGGTACTCGCGCCGCGCGGTCAGGCACTCCAGCAGGATCAGGCCGAGCGCGTAGACGTCGGCCGCCGGGCCGGCGTGCTCGCCGACGACCTGCTCCGGGGCCAGGTACGCGGCCGTGCCGGTCACCAGGCCGGTGCCGGTGACGTGCGTCGAATCCAGCTCGTGCGCGATGCCGAAGTCGGAGACGAGCGGGCCGTCGGCGCCGAGCAGGACGTTGGCGGGCTTGAGGTCCCGGTGCACGATCCGCCGGTCGTGGACGTGGGCCAGCGCTCCGGCGAGCCGGATCGCCAGTTCCGTCACCTCCCCCGCCGGCATCGGCCCGGCGAGCAGGCGCTGCGCGAGGTTCTCCCCCGGCACCAGCTGCATCACCAGGTAGGGCCGGTCGCCGTCGGTGCCGCTGTCGTACAGGGCGACGACGCCGGGGTGGTCGATGCTGGCCTGGATGGCCTTCTCCCGTGCCCGGCGCAGCCGCTCCACGGCCACCGCGCCCCGCTCGTACACCTTGACCGCGACGTCCCGGCGCAACCGCTGGTCGAAGGCCTGGTAGACGCGTGCGGTGCCGCCGCTGCCGATCAGGCCCGCGACCTCGTAGCGCCCGCCGATAACCTCGGGCGGGGCGTCACGGGCCCACCACGGCCGCACGCCGGACACGTCCAGCGAGTACCGGGGAGACGTCGGGGTGGCGCCGGGGTCCTCACCGAACGAGTCCTCACCGGACATCGGCGACCGGCCGTCCGTCGGCTGTTCCGGGGAGCACGGGAAGCCACCTCCGCGGGGTGAGTGCGCGCGCCGGCCGCGAGGCTCGGCGCTGGGCTACGGCTGCTGGGCTGAACCGCGGAACGATCTCGCACCTTATCCCCGGCCCGGCGGTGCCGCCGGTGCTGTGCGGATCCCGACAGCGCCGTTTCGCCCGTGCCCCGGCGGGGAACTCGCGTCAGCTCGCCAGGACCACCGACCGCGTGAGGTGGGCCGGCCGGTCCGGGTCGCGCCCGGCGCGTTCGGCAAGTTCGACGGCCAGCCGCTGGATCGCGACCAGCTCGGCCAGCGGGTCCAGCGCGCCTTGGCGCAGGAATGCGCCCGTCGCCTCGATGCGGGACACCAGGTCGGCGTCGAGCGGGGCCAGGCTCCAGACCGCGCGGCCCGGGGCCGCCACCGCGATCGGGCCGTGGCGGTACTCCATCGCCGAGTACGACTCCGTCCACCACGCCGCGGCCTCGCGGACCTTCAGCGCCGCCTCGTTCGCCAAGCCGACGTGCCAATCCGCGCCCAGGAAGGAGATCTGGGACGCCGTGACGAACGCGTCGAGCGGTTCCGCCAGCGCCCGCGTGACGTCGCCGAGCGCCCGCTCCACCGGCAAGCCGAGGTGGGCCCGCAGGAGCAGCAGCTGCGTCGTCGGGAACCGGGTCTGCACCACCGAAACCTCGTCGGCGTAAGGCAGGCAGACGACGTCGTCCGACGCGCGGGCCGCGGGCGAATCGGCCACCGCGGTGATCGTCGTGACGCGGGTGCCCGTGCGGACGCGGCCGAGCGCGTCGAGGATCTCCGTCGTCGTGCCGGAGCGGGTCATCGCCAGCACGCGGTCGTAGGGCCGGTCGAGCTTCGCTTCCGACGCCGGGAAGACGTCGGTGACGCCCTGGCCCGCGTCCTCGCGCAGCCGCGCGTAGCTCTGGGCCATGAACAACGACGTCCCGCAGCCGATGACCACGACGCGCTCGCCCGGCGCGGGCAGCGCGGGCGCGTGGTCGGGCAGCTCCCGCAGGACGCGGGCCCAGCACGCGGGCTGGCTGGTGATCTCGTCGAGGGTGTGCGACATGGTTCTCCTGCTTCCGACGGGTCAGCGGCCGAGAACGGCGCGCAGGGCGGGCTGAAGACGGTCGCCGTGCGCGCGGACGAGGTCGTCGCACAGCTCGAAGATCCGCTCGACCGGCAGCGCGGCCGCGGTGGCCGGGTCGGTCATCGCGGCGTGCCGGAGGTGGCGCGGGTCGTCTTCGACCGCCGCGCGCACGACGAGGTCGTTGACGCTCAGGTAAGTCCGGTTGAGCGCGGCCAGCTGCGGCGGCAGCGCCCCGATCCGGGTCGGCCGGACGCCCGTGCCGTCGACCAGGCACGGCACCTCGACCACGCCGCCGGACGGCAGGTTCTCGATCAGGCTCCGGTTGACGACGTTGCCGTAGACGGTCCGCGGGGTGCCGGTGAGGACACTGTGGACGATCTGCGGCGCGTACTCCCCCGTGCCTTCGACGGGCAGCGGCTCGTCGGCCGCGATCGCCCGCCGGGTCCGTTCGTACTCGGCTTCGTTCTCCGCGACGATGTCGAGGTAGGCGCCGATCGGCAGCCGCAGGCGCTCGATTTCGGTGTCGTGCTTGAGGTACCACGGCACGTACTCGGCGGAGTGCTCGCTGGTCTCCGTCGGGTAGTAGCCGAGCCGGTGCAGCATGTCGAACCGGACGCGCCGCCGCAGCTGCTCGTCGGCCGCGGCCAGCTCCCGCAGCCGCGGGTAGAGGTCGGCGCCCGCGTGCTCGAAGCGCAGCACCCACGCCTGGTGGTTGACACCCGCCGCGACGTAGGTGACCTCGTCGAACGGGACCCCGACCAGCTCGGCGAGCCCGTGCACGGTCCAGTACACCGAGTGGCAGAGCCCGACGACCCGGGTCAGCCCGGTGGCTTCGCTCAGGTACTGGACGTTCATCGCCATCGGGTTGGTGTAGTTCAGCAGCCACGCCTCCGGGCAGACGTCGGCGATGTCCGCGCCGAGTTCCTTGAGGAAGGGGAACGTCCGCAGCGCGCGGAAGATCCCGCCGATGCCGAGGGTGTCGCCGATGGTCTGGCGCAGGCCGTAGCGCGCCGGGACCTCGAAGTCGGTGCGCGTCGCCTCCCCCATGCCGATCTGGACGATGTTCACGACGAAGTCCGCGTCCGCCAGGGCTTCCCGGCGGTCGGCGTGCGCGGTGAGGACCGGCTTGACACCCCGCGCATCGGCGATCCGCCGGGCCGCAGCCAGCGCCGTCGCCAGCCGGCCGGGGTCGATGTCGTGCAGGGCCACGTGCACGCCGTCCAGCTCCGGGTGGGCGAAGAGGTCGGCGAGCAGGCCCTGGGTGAACACGACGCTGCCCGCGCCGACGAGGGTGATCTTGGGGGTCATGCGAGGTCCGATCCGGTGCGTTCGAGGTGGACGAGGACGTCGTCCCACGTGGCCTGGCCGGCCGTGCCGCCGGGCGCGCGCACGGAGGCGGCGCCGCAGACGACGCCGCAGCGCAGGGCCGTCGCGAGCGGCAGCCCGGCCAGGACGGCGGCGAGGAAGCCGGCGTCGAAGCTGTCCCCGGCGCCGACGGTGTCGACGGCTTCGGCCGGGACGCCGGGAGCGAAGGCGAATTCGCCGTCCCGGCAGGAAAAGGCTCCCTCGGCGCCGTCTTTGACCACGACGGCGGGGCCGCGGGCCGCCAGTGCCGCGGCGGCCTGCCGGGCATCGGCCACGCCGGCCAGCCGGACGGCCTCGGCGGCGTTGGGGAGCAGGAAGTCCGTCTCCCGCAGCAGGTCTCCGACGTCCCAGCGGCCGGCCGGGTCGTCGTTGGTGTCCACCGAGGTGGTCGCGCCGTGCCGGCGAGCGGCGCGCAGCAGCGCGGGCAGGCCGGCGGCGAGCTCCGGCAGCAGGAAGTACGACGACGAGTGGACGTGCCGGGCGACGGCCAGCAGCTCCGGCGGGACGTCCGCGGCCGTCGTCGTGGCGAGGGTGCCGGGAGCGGTGACGATGGCGCGGTCGCCGTCGCGGGTGAGCACGGTGGTCAGCGGGGTCGGCCGGTCGGGGTCGGTCCGCAGCGCGCTCGTGTCGACGCCGCGGTCGCCGAGGGCGGCGCGGACGAACCGGCCCGCCTCGTCGTCGCCGACCCGCCCGGCGAAGGCGACCTTCAGGCCCAGCCGGGCGGCGCCGGCGGCGGTGATGGCGCCGGAGCCGCCGAGGGTGAGCGTGCCCGACGCGGCGAGCTGCTCCCGCTGGCCGAACGCGAGGTCCGTCCGAAGTGGACCGATGATGATGTCGGGGTTGGCGTCCCCGACGACCAGGAGGTCGAACATCGTCACCCTTTGAGTCCGCTGGAGGTGATGGACTGGACGAACGCCTTCTGCGCGCCGAGGAAAGCGAGCAGCACCGGCAGCACGGTGATGACGTTGCCCGCCATCACCGCGGCCCAGTTCGTGTGGTGCTGGCCCTGGAACGTCGTGAGGCCCAGCTGCAGGGTGTAGACGGTGTCGTGGTTGAGCGCGATCAGCGGCCAGGTCAGGTCGTTCCAGGTGCTCAGGAACGTCAGCACGGCGACCGTGCTCAGCGCGGGCCGGGACAGCGGCAGCACGATCGTGAACAGCACGCGCAACCGCGAGCAGCCGTCGATCCAGGCCGCCTCTTCCAGCTCGCGCGGCAGCGACAGGAAGAACTGGCGCAGCAGGAACACCGCGAACGGCGTCACCAGCGACGGCACGATGAGCGCACCGAGGCTGTCGATCAGGCCGAGCTTCTTCATCACCAGGAACGTCGGGATCATGGTGAGCTGGAACGGGATCGCCATCGTCGCCACCATCAGCGCGAGCAGCGGCCGCGAACCGGCGAACCGCATCCGCGCGAACGCGTACCCGCCCAGCGCGCCGAAGAGCAGGTTCGACCCGACGGTCACCGCCGAGACGATCAGCGAGTTCCCGAACCAGCGCAGGAAGAGCGCGTTCTCGAAGACGTAGCGGTACCCCGAGAAGTCCACCCGGGACGGCCACAGCGCGGGCGGGAACCGGTTGATCTCGGCGTTGCTCATCACGGAGCTGAGCAGCAGCCACACCAGCGGCGCCGCGAACACCAGCGCCAGCGGCACGAGCAGCAGGTGCCACGGGCTGAACGGCAGCCGGGGCCGGCGCGGCACGGGCAGCGCGGGGGTCGCGGGCACGTCGAGGCGGGCGGCCCGGGTCGTCGTCATCGGAGGGCCTTCCCGGGCCGGCGCAGCACGCGCAGGACGATCACGACGACCAGCAGGGCGAGCGCGAGCACGTAGGCCGACGCGGCGCCGTAGCCGGCGGTGAAGTTCTTGAACGCCTGCTCCCAGACGAAGTAGACGATCACCGTGGTGGAGCCGAGAGGCCCGCCCTTGGTCGTCACGTACACCAGGTCGAACACCTGCAGCGACGTGATCAGCTGCCACAGCACCAGGAACACCGTCACCGGGGTGATCGCGGGCAGCGTCACGTGCCGCAGCACGCGCCAGGTGCCGGCACCGTCGAGGCGCGCGGCCTCGACCAGCGACGGCGGGACGTCCTGCAGCGCGGCCAGGTACACCACGACGCAGAAGCCGGTGCCGCTCCACAGCGTGATCCCGACCAGCACCAGCAGCGCCTGCGCCGGATCGGTCAGGAAGCCCTGCGGCGACACGCCGAGGTGGTGCAGCAGCGAGTTGGCCGCGCCGAACTGCGGGTCGAGGATGAACGAGAACAGCACGCCCTGGGCCGTCGCCGACAGCACGAACGGGACGAACACCAGCGTCCGGTAGACCCCGGCGAGACGGATGCGGCGGTTCAGCGCCTGGGCCAGCAGGAAGCCGAAGAAGATGCTGAGCGGGACGTAGAGCACCGTGTACAGCACGGTGTTCCCGACGGCCTGGGCGAAGTGCGGGTCCTGGGCGAGGGCGGCGTAGTTGTCCAGGCCGACCCAGCGGCTCGGGGTCACCAGGTCGTCGACCTGGAAGGACAGCAGCAGCGACCAGGCCACGGGCACCACGCCGAGGCCGAGGATGATGAGGACGGCGGGCGAGACGTAGGCCCAGGCGGCCGCGGTCTCACGGCGCCGGCGGCTCTTCGCGTGATTCGGGGCTGGGGTGACGGTGATGGGCCTCGGCAGTCCGGGCATGGCGGCTCCCTATCGCGGAATGATCAGGGCGGCGTTCGCGGCCGCGGCGCAGTCGCGCAGCGCGTCGGCCGGCGTCGCCTGGCCGAGCAGCACGGCGACGATCGCGGTGCCGACGGCCGCCGACACCTGGGGGTAGGCCGGGTGCACCGGCCGGACGCGGGCGCTCTCCAGCGCGTCGACGAACACCGGCAGGCCCGGCGTCTCGGCGGTTTTCTCCTGCCACGCGGGCAGTTGCTGCGTCCGGCGGCTCAGCGGGAGGCTGCCCGCGCCGTCGTCCCAGCGGACGTCCTGGGCCGGGTCCGCCAGCCAGGACAGGAACGTGCGCGCCGCCTGGACGCGCTCCTCGCCGTTGTCGAACAGCGTCCAGGTGTCCGGGCCGGAGATGGTCACCGGGCGGCCGCTGAAGCTGGGCAGCGGCACGATCGCGTAGTCGATCCCGGCGTCGGCGATGTCGGGCAGCTGCCACGGTCCGGTCGGGACCATGCCGATGTGGCCGGCCTCGAACGCCTGGTACATCTGCTCGCTGCCGGTCTTCGGGTCCAGGTAGACGGCCTTGGCCGCGGCGAGGTCGCGGACGACCTCCAGGGCGCGCACGCCCTGGTCGGCGAACCCGATGCCGCGCCCGCCCGCGCCGATGACGTCGCCGCCGAGGTCCCAGATCATCGGCCAGATCCGCCAGACGGTGTCTTCGTCGCCGGTGGCGGGCCAGGCGGTGCCGAAGGTGCCGCCGCCCGCGTCGGTGAGTTTCTTCGCCGTGCCGACGAAATCGGCCCACGTCCAGCCTGCGGCGGGCAGGGGCGTGCCGGTCTGCTCGAACAGCGTCTTGTTGCACACCACGGCCAGCGAGTCGAGCAGGGCCGGGACCGCGCGGACGCGGCCGTTGACGGTGACCGCTTCCCGGGCCGGGGCCCAGAAACCGGGGCCCGCGTCGACGAGGTCGGTGACGTCGACGACGCTCGGGCTGCGCGCGACGCTGGCGAGGTCCGAGCCGAAGACGTAGGCGATGTCCGGGAAGGACCCCGACGCGAGCGCCGCGGTGACCTTCTGGAGCATCGCGTCGGCGAGCACGCCGCCGCCCAGGTCGATCCGGATCCCGGGGTGGGTCCGGTGGAAGTCCGCGACGAGCGCGTCGAGGACCTTCTTGCCGGTGTCGGTCTGGCCGTGCCAGACCTCGACGGTGACCGGGCCGCCGCCGCTGCTCCGGGCCGGCCCGCAGCCGGCCACGGCGGCGCCGAGGACCAGGCCGCCGGCGCCGCGCAGGAATCCGCGCCGGTCCATCAGCAGGTCTTGCGGACGTAGCCGGCTTCGCCCTTCGGGACGACGTCGAGGTCGCGGCGCACGATGCTCAGCGAGCTCCACCGGCTGCAGGCGGTCTTGAGCCCGCTGTCGGTGTACTCGATGACGATCACGTGGTCGCCGAACGCGGGGGTGAACTCCCCGCAGTTCTTCTGCTGCCCGCACTCCTCCGCGATGGCGAAGTCGAGGCCGTTCGCCTGGCGCTGATCGGACAGCTCGGAGGTGTTCTTCTGCGCGATCGCCAGGCCCTTCGCGTGGGCGTGGGCGGACAGCAGGCGGATGTAGGCCTGGGCGTTGCCGTCGGTGAGAAGTCCCTTGGAGCGCGTGTAACTGTCGTAGTTGTCGGGCTCGATCGCCTGGTAGCCCTTGGAAGCGCAGTCGTCGACCCAGGTGTTGACCTTGGCGGCGACGCGGGTGCGCTTGTCGGCGGTGCGGAGGTCGAGCAGGGCTTCGCCCCAGTCCTCGTCGATGACGACCTTGCCGTTGGCGTCGCGGAGCAGGAGGTCGTTCCACTCCCCCTCGGCGCCGGGCTGGGCCTGGAAAGCGTTGACGTAGCAGATGTTGTAGAGGCCCGCGGCGGGCTGGGCGGTGTGGTCGCGGCTGACGACCTTGACGTCGCTCGCCGGGGTGTAGGCGCCACCGATCTGGTAGTCGAAGCCGGCCTTGACCGGCGGCGGCGTGACGGCTTGGGTGCCGGCGGGTGCCGCGGAGGCGGAACACGCGGTGCCGGCCACCACGACGGCCGCCAGGGCGGCGCCGGCGAGGAACTGAACGCGGGAAGAGGGCATCATCGAACTCCGGATGATGGTGGGCACGACCCCGCCTCGGACCACGTGCGCGTCCTGGCGACTCAGTCCGGGCTCGCGGCGGAGGCCGACATACCGGCTGGGCGTACCTCTGACGTCGGGCGTCCGTTCCGACGTGCTCAGCAGTAAAGCGAGCAACACCGGGCATGTCAAGTGCGTGATAGTGCAGGAAGTTCGCCCTTATTGGACAGAATTATGCGCTGACGCCCGGTGCTGACGTGCCCTGGTAGAAACAGGACGTCCGATTTCCGCAGTTCGCCGGGGGTGTGATGACGGCCAGCACGCCGGGGCCGGTCGAGGCGCAGTTCCGGGCGTCGGTCACCCGGTTCGCCGGGCCCGCGCGAGCGGTCGCCACGACGGTCGTCGGCGTGTTCGGTGTCGTGGCCGCACCCGGCGGTGTCCTGCCCTTCGGCCTGCTCGCGGTGACCCTGGCCGCGGGAGCCGCCGACGTCTTCGCCGGGCGGCGCACGTCGTTCGCGCTGTGCGTGCTGCGTGCCGGGGCGGTGGGCGCGTGCCAGCCGTGGATCACGTCGGTGCCCGGCGAGGCGAGCCTGTGGGCGGTGAACGTCCTCACGATCACGGCGATCACCTGGCAGTGGGAGCACCCGCCACGGCTGACGGTGCCGGCACTGGTGGTGCTGCTGGCGGTGGGGACGGCAGCGGGCGGCGGGGATTGGCTGCCGGTGGCGCTGCGGGTGGTCGTGGAGAGCGTGCTGGCGCGGCTGGCGTTCGTCCTGCTCGTCCGTTCGACGGCCCGCACGGACGCGGCGCGAGCCGAGCAGGCGGCACTCGAGCAGACGGCGGCCCTGGACCGCGACCGCCGCCGTCGCGAGCGCGAGTATTTGGCTTTGCTGCACGACACGGCATCGGCGACGTTCCTGGCGGTGGCCTCCGGCGCGGCGGCCGACCCGGGTGCGGTAGCGGGGTACGCGGCCCGCGATCTGGCGATCCTGACGGCCTCGCCCCGCGAGGAGGACACCCCGGTCGACCTGGAAGCCGGCCTGCGCGCGACGCTGGCCGGGCGGGCGCTGCCGGTGGAGGCGGAGTGGGAGCCGGTGCCGCTGCTCCCGGCGTCGGCGGCGCTGGCGTTGATCCGCGCGGCCGAGGAGGCGCTTCGCAACGCGGAACGCCACTCCGGTGCGGGTTCGGTTTCGGTGCGGCTGGGTGCTTCGCCGGGCGGGGTGGTGGTGACGATCGCGGATGACGGGCGGGGCTTCGACCCGGCTGCGGTTTCTCCGGCGCGGCGCGGGGTGCGGGGGTCGGTGGTGGAGCGGATGCGCGCTGCTGGGGGCACGGCGGAGGTTGCGTCGGCGCCCGGCGCGGGGACGGTCGTGACGTTGAGGTGGTCCCGTGCGTGAGGGTGCAGAGGATCAGGCCGGCCGGGGTGGCGAGGTGGGTGGCGCCTCGGGCACCGCCGACCGCTCGGCGCGCCTCGCCGCATCCGACCTCGCCACCGAGCCCACGGCCGACGGTCAGGTGGCTGGCGCGGGCTCCTCCGGCACCACCGATCCCGCGACACACCTCGCCGCCGGGACCGGGTCGGCCGCCAGAACCACCCGCAGCCACGCAACCGCATCCGCAGCCGACAGCGACGTGGCTGGCACCGGCTCCCCCGGCACCACCGACCTCTCGGCGCGCCCCACCACCGAGACCGGCGGCAGCGAGGTGGCGAGCCCGCACCACCCCCGCACCGAAGACCCCGCGGCACCACCCACCACCGCTACCGGAACCGCGCCCGGCCGCAAGGCGCCCGCACCCACCAAATCCGCCGCCGCAACCGGCGATCCCGCCGTCCGGCTGGCCGCCGCCATCCGGATCGTTCTGCTCGGCGTGCCCGCCGTCATCCAGCCCGGGCTCAGCCTCGCTCCCCTCCTCCGCCACCAAGCCGCCTACCAACCGCCGCTCGTCGCCGATCTCGCCTACAGCGTCCTGACCGCGGTCACCGCTCTCTGCGCCTTCTGGGTGCTTCGCCGCAAGCCGCTGCCCGGGATCGTCGCTCTCTGCGGCACCCTTCTCGTGCTCGTCGCCTCCTCCGCGGCGACCGCCTCCCTCCCCCCTGACTCCTTCTTCCGGGAGCCGCACTGGTCCTTCGGGCTCGTCGGGTGGCATCTGCTCGTGCTGCTCGCCGATCGGCCGCCCGCGCTGCTCGTCGCGCTCGGTGTGCACACCGCCGCCAGCGTCGCCCAGTTCCTGCTCGGCGGCTCCCCCACCCGCACCGAGCTCGGGGACGCCGCGATCGTGCTCTTCGCGGTCACCGTCTTCCAGCTCGCCATCGCCGGGCTGATCCGGCTGCTCGACCGCCGCGCGGGCGAAGCCGCCGCGGCCGCCGCCGGGCGCGAACGCCTCGCCATCCGGGCCGCCCTCGCCGCGCAGGCCGGGCGGGACCTGCGGGCCGGGTTCGCCGAACAGCTCGGGGCCACCCTTCCCCTGCTGGCCGGACTCGCCGACGGCACCGCCGACCCCCGCACGCCGGACACCCGTGCCCGCTGCGCGCTGGCCGCGTCGCAGCTGCGACGGCTCTTCGCCGAGAACGACGACGTGCCCGACCCGCTCGTGCACGAGGTCACCGCGGGCCTCGACGTCGCCGAGCGGCGCGGGGTCGAGGTCGCCCTCGCCGTGAGCGGGGACGTCGTCGACGTCCCCGCGAAAGCCCGCCGAGAGCTGACCGGCCCCGTGCTCACGGCCCTGGCCGCCGCCCGCACCCGGGCGCGGGTCAGCGTGCTGCGCACCCCCGAACTCGTCCGCGTCGCCGTCGTCGCGGACGGCGCGAGCGAACCCGCGGGATCGGCGGCGGTCCCCGTCACGTCCCACTCCCGGGACGGGCAGACCTGGATGGAGGCGCGGTGGCGACCCGAGTGACGGCCGTGGTCGTCGACGACCACCCGGCGGTGCGCGCCGGAGTGGCGTACTGGCTGGCCGGCGGCGACCCGCCGATCGACGTCGTCGCCGAGGGCGAGGACGTCAAGGCCGCCTGGCTCGGCGCGGGCGCGTCCGCCGACGTGGTGATCTTCGACCTGCACCTGGGCGGGCCCGCGCCCGCGTTCGGCGACCTGCGGCGCCTGGCCGAGGCCGGGCGCCGGGTGGTCGTCTACTCGATGCGCGCGGACGACGAGGTCGCCCTGCAGTGCCTCGAGCTGGGCGCGCTCTGCTACCTGACGAAGGCCGAAGGCGCCGGGCACCTGGTGGAAGCGACCCGGGCCGCGGCGCAGGACCGGCCCTACACCCCGCCGTCGCTGGCCGGGGCGCTCGCCGGGGACCGCTCGGAGACGCGGCCCGCGCTCTCGGCGCGGGAGGCCGAGGTGCTCGTCGAGTGGTTCCAGTCGGAGTCGAAGGAGTTCGTCGCGCACCGGCTGGGGATCTCCGCCACCACGGTGAACTCGCACCTGGAACGGATCCGGGTCAAGTACGCGCGCATGGGCCGCGAGGCGCCGACCAAGGCCGCGCTCGTCGCCCGGGCCATCCAGGACGGCCTGATCGGCGTCGACGATCTGTGACCTCCGTGTGGTGCGAACGGACCACACCGCCGGTGCGGCGTCCGGGTTAGCGTCCCGCTGACGGAGCCGCGAGGGCGCCCCGTTCCGGCCGCGACCGTCTGGGGGCGGTCGCGGCGCCCGGCTCCGCCCCGGCCGGAACCCGTCCGGCGGGCTGTCCGAGGAGATCCATGAAGCACGTCCGCACCACCGCGCTGCTCGCCGCCTGCGCCGCCACTTTCCTGCTGTCCGCGTGCGGCGAGGAGTCCGGTCAGGCCGCGCCTGCCGCCCCCACCGGCGCTCCGGCCTCGGACTCGGCGACGGCTTCCCCGGAGTCGTCCACGGAAGCGGCCGCTCCCGTCGGTGACGTCACGAAGCCCGGCACCGAGCTGAAGGTCGGCGAGCGCGCGGTGGTCCCGTTCAAGTACGGCACGACGAAGTCCGGCACGATCGCGATCACCGTGACGGCGATCGAGAAGGGCGCCAACGCCGACCTCGCGAAGTACGGCGACAAGGCGAAGGGCATCACGCCGTTCTACCTGCGCGCGACCGTCGAGAACGTCGACGGCGCCGACCTGGCCTACTCCTCGGTGAGCCTGCGCGCCCTCGGTGCCGACGGCCGCTCCACCGGCGTGATCATCACCGGCAGCACCGATCAGTGCAAGTCCGGCACGGCGGGCAAGGACTTCACCAAGGCAGGCGCGAAGTTCGAGACGTGCACGCTGCAGGGCGCCCGCGAAGGTAGCGAGGTCGGCTCCGCGACCTACGACAAGGGCGACGGCTACGACAAGTCCCCGGTGGTCTGGAAGAACTGACCCGCGCGGGAACCACCGCCGGTCCCGGCCGTGGTTCCCGCGCTCGTCCCGGCGTCATGCGTCGCGCCCTTGCCTGCGGTGGGCGGCCATCCGCACCGGGGAGTTCACGGCGCCGTCGCCCGCGTAGCCGCCGATCCGTTGCACCACCTCGAAGAACACGCGGCCGCCGAGCACGACGGTGAAGAAGTGCAGCAGCTCGCCACGCTCGTCGCGGTCGTACAGCACCGACTGCTGCCGCAACGCCGTCAGCAGCGAAGGGTCCGGAGCGAGCCGGGCGTCGAGGTCGTCGTAGTAGTTGCCCGGGATCTCGAGCAGAGGCGCCCCCCGCTCGCGCATCCGGCGGGCGCTCGCCAGTGCGTCGCCGGTGCTCAACGCGATCCGTTGCGGCTCCCGCACGGCCGGCGCCCACTCGCCCCGCCGCAGCAGGGCCGATTCGAGCGCGATGCGGACCCGGCCGGACGGGTCGGCCACCGTGCGGCTGCGCACCAGCCCGAACGGCGCCGCGAACTCCGTCACCGGCTCCGGTTCCAGGCCGAGGACCGCGCGGTAGAACAGCGCCGCCTCGTCGAAGTGGTCGAACGGCTGGGTCAGGGCCAGGTGGTCGATCCCCGTCACCCCGGCCTCTTCGCCCACCGCCGGGGTTTCGGTGAAGTCGCCGAGCCAGCCGTCCGCGGTGCCGGTGCGGCAGAAGAAGACCGAGGTCCCGTCGGGCGCGGCGATCGCCGACAGGTCCGCCTCGTCGACGCGGTGGCTGCGCGGGAGGATCGGCGCGAGCAGCCGCTGGGCGCGCCGGGCCGACGCGACCGGGTCCGCGCTCTCGACGGCGACCGCCCCGACCGAAGCGCCCGTCGCCGGCCCCGAGCTGTTGAGCAGGATCCGGGCGGTTCCCTGCTGCCACAACCGGACCGGCTTGGACCGGTGCCGGCCCGTCTCGGCGAAACCGAGGCCCCGCAACGCTTCCGCCACCTCCGGCTCGGCCGAGGCGTCGGCCGCCAGCTCGACGAACGCGTGCCCGGCGAGCGCCGGGGCGGGCGGCAGGTCCGCGCTCCCGAGCGTCTCCTGCAGCCCGAGCAGGGACCGCATCGCGTCGACCGCCGCCGGTCCCGGGTCGGCCTGGCGGAAGACGTCGTTGAACACCTCCAGGGACAACGGCCCGCGGTAGCCGGCCGCGAGCACGTGCCCGGTGAACGCGGTCAGGTCGAACGCGCCCTGGCCGGGGAAGAGCCGGTGGTGCCTGCTCCACTGGAGGACGTCCATCTGCAGCCTCGGCGCGTCGGCCAGCTGCAGGAAGAACAGCTTCTCGCCGGGGATCGTGCGGATCGCGGCCGGGTCGCTGCCCCGCGACAGGATGTGGAAGCTGTCCAGGCACAGCCCGAGCGCGGGGTGCGCGGCGCGGCGCACGATCCGCCACGAGTGCTCGTAGGTGTTGACGAACCGGCCCCACGCCAGCGCTTCGTAGGCGATCCGGATGCCGCGCGCCGCGGCGCGCTCGGCGAGCAGGTGCAGCTGCTCGGCGGCGAGGTCGTCGTCGTCGACCGCGTCCGGCGACACCGTGGAGCACACCAGCATCGTGTCGACGCCGAGCTGGTCCATGACGTCGAACTTCAGCTCGGCGCGCCGGAGGTTGCGGGCGAGCACGTCCGGCGGCACCGCTTCGAAGTCGCGGAAGGGCTGGTACAGGTCGATCGACAGCCCCAGCTCCGCGCAGTGCTCGCTGATCTCCTTCGCCGACCACGACGACGCGACGAGGTCGTTCTCGAAGATCTCCACCCCGTCGAACCCGGCGCGGGCGGCCGCGGTCAGCTTGTCCTCCAGGGTGCCGGACAGGCAGACGGTGGCGATCGAACGGCGGGCTTCAGTCGAGGACATCGGCGGGCTGCCTTTCCGCGGGAGTGGTTTCGGTGAGCGTGGCGAAGTGACGCGCCATCCGCGCGGCATCGGGTTCGGCGCCGGTGAACAACGCGAAGGCCTCGGCGGCCTGGAACACCGCCATGCGGCCACCGTCGAGCACCCGCGCCCCGACGGCGCGCGCGGCGCGGACCAGCTCGGTTTCGAGCGGCCGGTAGACGACCTCGGCGATCCAGAGATCGGGGCGCAGCAGGCCGGCCGGCACCGGCAGCCCCGGGTGAGCGGCCATGCCGGTCGGGGTGGCGTGGACGAGCCCGTCCGCGGCGCTCAGCGCCGCCTCGAGATCCGCGCCGGCGGACGCGCGGCCCGCCCGGAACCGGTCGCCGACCGCCGCTTCGGGGTCCGATCCCGCCGACGCGCGGCCCACCCCTGACCGACCGCCGACCACCGTCCCAAGCCCCGCCCCCGCCGACGCGCGACCCGCCCCGAACCGATCGGCGAGAGCCGCGGCGAGTTCCGTCGCGCGAGAGGCGTCGAGGTCGAAGACCTGAACCCGGCCCGCCCCCGCCGTGAGCAGGCCGTGTGCCACCGCGGCCCCCGCGCCGCCGGCGCCGAGCAGCACCACGGAGCCGAGCGCCACCTCCGGCAGCCCGGTCCGGAGGCCGCGCGCGAAGCCGGACCAGTCGGTGTTGTGCCCGACCGCGCGGCCTCGCTCGAACACCACGGTGTTGACCGCCGCCAGCGCGGCGGCGTCCGGGGACAGCTCGTCCAGGTGCTCCACCACCACCTGCTTGCACGGGTGCGTGATGTTCAGCCCGCTGTACCCGGCCTCGCGAGCCGCCGTCAGCAGTGGACCGACGGCGGTGGCCGGCACGTCGAGTTCGTCGAGGTCGAAGCGGGCGTACACCAGGTCCATCCCGAGCCGGCGTGCCTCGGTCTCGTGCAGCGGCGGGCTCAGCGACGGCCCGATGCCCGCGCCGATCAGCCCGGTGAGCACCGTGCCCGGGGTCGCCCGCGCTGCGTGCGCGCGGATCGCGTCGACGGCTGAAGACAAGGTCACGAGCGCTCCCCTAATGTACGAACCAGTACGTTATTTGTACCTCATGGTGTCGCCGCCGGGAAGGGCCGACGCGACGTCCTACAGTGGGGACATCAGCTGAAGCAAGGAAGGAAGTCCGTGGCCGCACCATCGTCGGACGCAGTGGCGAACAGCGGACGCATCCGCGACGCGGACCGGACGCGCGCCGAGATCCTCGACACCGCCGCCCGCGAGTTCGCCGAGAAGGGCTTCGACGGCGCCCGCGTGGACGAGATCGCCGCGAAGACCCGCACCACCAAGCGGATGATCTACTACTACTTCACCAACAAGGACCAGCTGTTCGTCGAGGTGCTCGAACGTGCCTACACGGTCATCCGCTCCCTCGAGCAGGACCTCGACGTCGACCACCTCGACCCGGCCGAGGCGATCCGGCAGCTCGCCGGGCTCACCTTCGACCACCACGAGTCCCACCCGGACTTCGTGCGGCTGGTCAGCATCGAGAACATCCACCGCGCCGAGCACATCGCCCGCTCGACCGCGCTGTCCAACCTCGCCAACCCGGCGCTCGACGTGCTCACCCGCATCCTCGCGCGCGGCCGCGAAGCCGGGCAGTTCCGCGAAGACGTCGACGCGCTCGACGTGCACATGGCCATCAGCGCGTTCTGCGTGTTCCGCACCGCGAACCGCTACACGTTCAACGCCATCTTCGACCGCGACATGCTCGACCCGGCCCTGCGCGACCACCACCGGCGCATGGTCGCCGACATGCTCGTCAGCTACCTGACGACGCGCTGATCCGCACGATCCGCTCCCCCGCCGGCGGGTACCGGCCGAGCACCTCGGGGTCGTGTCCCGGCACCACCGGGCCGGCGCCCGCCAGCTCGCGAACCCGGTCGAAAGCGCCGTAGACGCCGGTCATCGAGTGCAGCAGCGGCGCCGGGTGGTCGTGCTCGAGGTTCTCGTGGAAGTGGGCGGCGTCCGAGGCCAGCACCACCGGGCCGGCGGCCGTCCCGACGCGGACGACCTGCATCCCGGCGGTGTGCCCGCCGACCAGGTGGACGCTCAGCCCGGGCACGACCTCGGCGTCACCGTCGACGAGGTCGAGCGGCCCGGCCAGCACGTGGTCGAGGGCCACTTCGTCGAGCAGCCACCGCTCCCGCTCGATCCGCTTGGCCCACGGGCCGGTCCAGTAGTCCACTTCGGACTGCTGGACCACGAACCTCGCTCCCGGGAAGTCGGCCACCGTGCCGCAGTGGTCGTAGTGCAGGTGCGTCAGGACGACGATGTCCGGGACCGCACCGAGTTCGGCCAGCAGCCGGCCGGGTTCGACGTAGTCCAGCCCGGGGATTCCGCGGGCCCGCGAAGCCCGGATGCCCGCGTCGACGAGCACCGTGTGCTCCGGCGACACCGCCAGCCAGACGTAGTAGGCGGTCGGGTGGGGTTCCGCGGAATCCGGGCCGTGGCCCAGGAAGTGCTCACCGCGGTACCCCGTGCGCCGTCCGTAGCAGAGCGCATAGACCTCGAACTCGCTCATCGCGGAACGGCGACCTCGTCGCGCGCCGGGTCCTTGAGGCCCAGCCGCGCGGTCGGCACCCGGTAGGTCTCCTTCCCGGTGGCCACGGCGATCACGTTGACCAGGCACAAGGCGGCGGTGAAGACGGCGACGCCCACCCACGCGCCGTGGCCCGTCCCGGTGACGCCGACCGCGATGGTGGGCAGGAACCCGCTGATCGCGAACCCGATCTGGGTCCCGATCGCGGTGCCCGACAAGCGCACCCGCGCCGGGAACATCTCGCCGTAGAACGACGGCCACACGGCGCTCGTGGCGGTGTAGACGATGCCGAACATCGCGATGCCGACGACGAAGATCCAGAGGTAGCTGCCGGCCGCGATGGCACCCAGGTACGGGAAGATCAGGATCGCGCAGCCCAGTGAGCCGGCCATGAAGATCCGCTTGCGCCCGAAGCGGTCGGAGAACTTGGCCCACAAGGGGATCGAGACCACGGCGGCGACGTTGGCCAGCACGCCGACCCACAGCATCGGGGTCTTGTTCAAGCCCACCGTGTTCACGGCGTAGCTGAGCGCGTAGACGGTGAAGATCGTGCTGACGGACGCGATCAGGGCGGCCACGACCACGCGCAGGACGTCGGCCCAGTGGTCGCGCAGCAGCACGGCCAGCGGCAGCTTCACGACTTCGCCGCTCGCGACCTCTTCCTGGAACACCGGGGTCTCGTCCAGCGAACGGCGGATGTAGTAGCCCACCAGCACCACGACGGCGCTGAGCCAGAACGGCACCCGCCAGCCCCAGGACAGCAGCTGGTCCTGCGGCAGCGCGGCGACCGGCAGGAACACCGCGGTCGCCAGGATCTGCCCGGCTTGGGTGCCGCTGAGCGTGAAGCTCGTGTAGTACGCGCGCCGGTGTTCGGGAGCGTGCTCGAGGCTCATGGAGTTCGCGCTGGCCTGCTCGCCGCCGGCGGAGAGGCCCTGCAGCAGCCGCAGCGCAACCAGCAGGACGGGGGCGGCGACGCCCAGCGTCCCGTAGCCCGGCAGGCAGCCGACGAGCACAGTGGACAGTCCCATCAGCAGCAAGGTGGCCAGCAGCACGCGTTTGCGGCCGAACTTGTCCCCCAGGTGCCCCAGCAGCAGCGCGCCGAGCGGCCGCGACACGTAGCCGACACCGAAGGTCGACAGGGCGAGCAGCGTGCCGGTCGCGGGCGAGGAGGCGGGGAAGAAGATCTTGTTGAAGACCAGCGCGGCCGCCGTGCCGTAGATGAAGAAGTCGTAGTACTCGAGGGCGCTGCCGATCCACGCGGCCAGGGCCGCCTTGGCCGGCCTACCCACGGGCGCGGCTGCGCCATCCGGACGATCGGTCACGTCAATCTCCTCCGCGGGTGCGCCGGTGCAGTCCCAGTAACTAACCGGTCAGGTATGTACCGTACGGTTAATTAGAGAGATTGAACGGCGGCCGCGAGCTTGTCAAGTGCCGATTTTCCGGCGACCGCGGGCCGAGTTGATCGACTCAGTCGCCGGGCCGCATAGGGCGTTATACGGCTGCCCGGCCCGCGCCGGATGTCGCGTCCGGCGGGAGCGGGAGACGTTCGTCGCCCTCAGTGGCCCGGGTGCTCGCGGTACGCGGCGGCGATCATCCGCAGCTTGAGCCCGAGGTGCAGCATCAGCCGGTCGTCGCCGGAGTCCAGGCTGCAGCCGGTGATCTGCTCGATCCGCTTGAGCCGCTGGTACAGCGTCGTGCGGTGGATGCGCAGCGAGTCGGCGGCGCGCTGGATGTTCCCGCCGTGGTCGAAGAAACCGGTCAGCGACGCGATCAGCACGTTGTGGGTGTCCTCGCGCTCGACCGCCGCGAGCGCCGGCACCGACGACGCGTCGAGGAGGTCTTCGGCCGGGAGCTTCAGCAGGAGCTCGTACGGCCCCAGCTCGCCCCAGCGCGCGACGGCGCCGGTGCCGGGCAGCAGCGACGCCGCCCGCGTGGCCAGCAGCGCCTGCCGGTACGACGTGACGACCTCGCCGAGGGTCGCGACGGTGCCGCCGAGCCCGAAGACCGGCCGGCCGTTTTCGTCGCCGAGCCGCCGGAAGCGGGCGGTGATCCGCTCGGCGACCGCCTCGACCAGGCCGCGGGACGGCGGAACCCGCTGGACGAGCAGGATCCACGCGCGCGACCGGTTCGCCGCCATCAGCGCGACGTCGTCGGTGATCGCGCGGATCCCGTCTTCGACCGCCGCCTCGAACGCGACCTCCCGCGGCGCGGCAGTCGCGTCCGACGCCGGGCCGTGCACGGCGAGCACGGTGAAGCACGTGCTCTCGTCCCCGAAGAGCTGTTCGGCGCGCAGGTCTTCGATCGCCTGCGCGCGCACCGCGAGGTCGCCGGAGACCAGCTCGCGCAGGATCCCCTCCTGCCGCGCCTTCGAGCGCTCGTGGAGCAGCAGCCGGCGCAGCAGCATCGCGCCGGCGGACGCGGCGGCCTCGCCGGCGGCCGTCACCTCGTGGTCGGTGAACGTGCCGTCCTCGTCGATCAGCCACAGGTACCCGAGCAGCATGCCGTTGCACCGCACCGGCGCGCACAGCCGCGGCAGCGCACCCTCGACGTCGACGACGCCGGGCGCGACCCACCGGGCGATGCCCTGGGCGAGGACGCGGTCGACCATCTCCGGCGGCACCGACCGGTTCATGACCGAGCTGACGCGCACGGCGTCCTCGTCACCGAAGTGGCGGCTCGCGGCGAGCAGGCGGATGGCGGGGTCGTCGATCGCGACCGACCGCCGCAGGCGCTCGGCGAGTTCGTCCACGATGGACTGGAGATCGCGATCGGACACGGCGCCCCTTCCGGCTGCCTGCCACGCTAGCCCATCACCGTGCCCGAGCTGCCGGTGTTGCGTTTCCTCTTGCGGGAGAACGCGCCCAGGTCGATCTCCAGGCCGGTGTGGACGCCCTTGTAGCGGACCGGTTCGGTGTCGTGGTCGGCGCCGGACTCGACCTGCTCGATCAGCGTCGCCATGAGCCTGCCGACGACGGGGGCGTTCTTGAACTGGTTGCCGCTGGTGCCCATCGCGACGTAGAACCCCGGCAGCCCGGTGCGGTCGTAGATCGGCGTCCAGTCGTCGGCGGCGTCGTACACGCCGACGACCCCGCGGGCGCGGTTCGGCACCCGCAGCCCGGGCAGCCGGCGCGCCGCGCGCGTCACTTGGGCTTCGAACACCGCCATGGTCGGGTTCGGGCCGGCGTCGTCCGGGTCGTCGAGCCACTGCAGCGGGTCGCACTCCGGCTCGGTGCCGCCGACGAGCAGGCCGCCGCCGACCTCGCCGCGGAAGTAGGTCCCCAGGTCCATGTCCGCCACCGCGGGGCCGACCCCGCCTGCCGGGTGGTAGCCCTCGGGGGCGAGCACGTGCGCGACCTCCTGCCGCAACGGCCGCACGCCGATCGTGAAGTCCGAGCCGGCCCCGGCCAGGGCGTTGAGCCGGCCCGACCACGGTCCCGCGGCGTTGACCACGACCGGCGCGGAGATCTTCGTGCCGTCCGCGAGGACCACCGCGCTCACCCGGCCGCCGCCGGACTCCACACCGGACACCGTGGCGCGGAACCGGAACGCCGCGCCTTCCTCGGCGGCCGCCGCCGCCAAGTTCTGCGCGGCGAGCCGCGGATCGGTGACGTACCCGGCGTCCGGTGTGTAGACGCCGCCGAGCGTCTCCGTGGCGTCGGCCCCGAAAGCGTCGTCGTCGATGCGCCTGGGCGGCCAGAACCGGCCGGTGTCGATCCCGGGGACGCGCTCGGCGAGAGTGGCGCTGTCCCACTCTTCGTAGGGCACGCCGACCTGGTCGAACAGCGGCAGCCAGGCGGCTCGCGGGGCGACCGGCACGTCGAGCACGACCAGGCCGCAGCGTTCGAACCGGGCCGGCGCGCCGACGTCGTGGCCGAGGTGCTCGGCCCACGCGGACCAGCAGAAGTGCGACTCCCACGCGGCGGCCACCCCGGCCAGGGTGGAGAAGTTGTACCGCACCACGGCACTCGACGCGCTCGTCGAGCCCTGCCCGGCGCCGCTCGCGCGGTCCACCACGACCACCCGGCGGCCCGCCTTGGCCAGTTCGAGCGCGATCGCCGACCCGATCACCCCGGCGCCGACCACCACGACGTCCGCGCTGACTTCCGATCTCATCGTCTTCGTCCTCCCGGTGTTCCCCGCGTCCCAGTGTGCGGCGCCCGGCGCCCGCCGTCGCCCGACACCTGTCGCGTTCCGGGCGGGCGGCGGGCAACGGATGTCCATCGGCCCGGGAGCGTGACCGAAATCCCTTGCCGCGACCGCGCGCCCGCGGGTTAAGCTGCGGGCGTGCCCCTCACCGTCCGCTTCGCCCGTGGCCGCCGGCCGCGTGGCTGCCAGGCGCCCGCGCGGCGCGTGCGCGGGCGCCGGGTGCGATACGCGATCGGCTCCGAGGCGGGCCAGGTCGACGGGATGCGATGGCCGCGTGCGCCGCGCGTCGCGAGGGATCGCTGAGGGAAGCCCTTCCCCGGTGACCCCGCGTGGTCGTGCGCTCCGCTGATCCCCGACCAGCCACGAACCCACCCGGGACCTCCCGGGTCAGGAGCACATCTGCCATGGAGCACGCCTTCTTCTTCCCGGCCGCGCCGGGAACCCTGCCCACGCCCGAGGGGTACTTCGGTGCCTTCGGCGGCCGGTTCGTCCCGCAGGCGCTCTTCGCCGCCGTCGACCAAGTCGCCGCCGAATACGAACGGGCGAAGGCGGATCCCGCCTTCGTCGCCCGCTTCGAGGACCTGCTCGCCCACTATGTCGGGCGCCCGAGCGCGCTCACCGAGGTGCCGCGCTTCGCCGCGCACGCCGGGGGCGCGCGGGTGTTCCTCAAGCGCGAGGACCTCAACCACACCGGCTCGCACAAGGTCAACAACGCGCTCGGCCAGGTGCTGCTGGCCGAGCGGATGGGCAAGACCCGCGTCATCGCGGAGACGGGCGCGGGCTCGCACGGCGTGGCGACCGCCACCGCGTGCGCGCTGACCGGCCTCGCCTGCACCGTCTACATGGGAGAGACGGACATGCGCCGCCAGGCGGTCAACGTGGCGCGGATGGAACTGCTCGGCGCCGAGGTCGTCCCGGTGACGTCGGGGTCCCGCACCCTCAAGGACGCCATCAACGAGACGTTCCGCGACTGGGTCGCCCGCGTCGAGGACACGCACTACCTGTTCGGCACGGTCGCCGGGCCGCACCCGTTCCCGGCCATGATCCGCGACTTCCAGCGCGTCATCGGCGTCGAAGCCCGCCGCCAGCTCCTCGAGCGGACGGGACGGCTGCCCGACGCCGCAATCGCTTGCGTCGGCGGCGGATCCAACGCGATCGGCCTGTTCCACGCTTTTCTCGACGACCCCGGCGTGCGCCTGATCGGCTGCGAAGCCGCGGGCCACGGCGTGCCGAGCGGACAGCACGCGGCGTCGCTGTCGGCGGGCGAACCGGGTGTCCTGCACGGCTCGCGCTCCTACGTCCTGCAGGACGACGAAGGCCAGATCCTCGAAGCCTGGTCGATCTCGGCCGGGCTCGACTACCCCGGCGTCGGCCCGGAACACGCGCACCTGCACGACTCCGGCCGCGCCGCCTACCGCCCGGTCACCGACGACGAGGCGATGCACGCCTTCCGCCTGCTCGCCTCGACCGAGGGCATCGTCCCGGCCATCGAAAGCGCGCACGCGCTGGCCGGCGCCCTCGAGGTCGGCGCCGAGCTCGGCCCGGACGCCCTCCTGCTGGTGAACCTCTCCGGCCGCGGTGACAAGGACCTCGACACCGCCGCCGTCCACTTCGGACTGGAGGCCACGCGATGAGCCTGCGCTCGCTCACCGACACGCTCGCCCGGACGCAGGCGGCCGGCCAGGCCGCGCTCATCGCGTACCTGCCCGCCGGGTTCCCCACGGTCGACGGCGGGATCGCCGCGCTGCGGGCCACCCTCGACGCCGGCGCGGACATCGTCGAGGTCGGCCTGCCCCACAGCGACCCGGTGCTGGACGGCCCGGTCATCCAGACCGCCGACGACCTCGCGCTGCGCGGCGGGGTCCGGATCGCCGACGTCCTGCGCACGGTGCGCGAAGTCCATGCCGCCACGGGCAAGCCGGTGCTGGTGATGTCGTACTGGAACCCGGTGTCCCGCTACGGCGTCGAGCGGTTCGCCCGCGAGCTGGCCGCGGCCGGCGGGGCGGGCTGCGTGCTGCCGGACCTGCCGGTGGCGGAGTCCGCGGAGTGGCGCCGGCACGCCGCGGCGCACGACCTGGCCACGGTGTTCGTGGTCGCGCCGAGCAGCACCGACGCCCAGCTGCGCGAAACCGTCGCGGCCGGGACCGGGTTCGTCTACGCGGCCGCGCTGATGGGCGTCACCGGGGCGCGCGCCTCGGTCGACGAAGCCGCCGGAGTTCTGGCGCGGCGGCTCCGCGCGCTCACCGAGCTGCCGGTCTGCGTCGGGATGGGCATCGCGGACGCGAGCCAGGCCGCCGAGGTCGCGACGTTCGCGGACGGGGTGATCGTCGGCTCGGCCCTGGTGAAAACGCTCCTCGAAGCGCGGGACACGACGGCGCTCGAGCGGCTGACGGCGCAGCTCGCGACCGGAGTGCACGGGGTTTGAGGGGCACCGGGCCGCGCCACGGTGGCGCGGCCCGGTTCCGGGCCACCTCGCCGGTTCGACGACCGCGGCGAGCACGTGGCGGGCCACGTGACCCCGGGACCGGCCCTCAGGCGGTCGCGCGCCGCAGGACCAGCCACGCCGCACCGCCCAGGGCCAGCGCGAACGCCACGGGATAGACCGTGTACAGCGCGAACGACGGCTGCCCGCCGAGGAAGTCGCCGATCGCGGGCCACCAGCTCCGCCTCGCCACCAGGACCTTGATCCCGGCGAGCAGCGCGACGGCACCGGCGAGCGCGAGGTAGATCCCGGTCTGGTGCCAGCGCTGGAACACCACGCCCGCCAGCACGCCGATCGCGGACACCGCGACGAGCGGTCCACTGTAGACGAACCACAGCGCGAACGGGTCGTGCCGCCCCAGCACGTCCAGGTCGAAGATCCGCGCTTCCCGGCCCCAGCCGCCGGTCGATCGCTCGACGACGGCGAGCGCCACCATCGCGAGCCCGAGGAGCAGGGCCTGGCCGGCGACGACCAGCGCGGTGGCCGCGGCGAACGTCCGGCGGGTCACGCCGAGCCCGAGCGAAAAGGGGAACACCTGCGTCATCGACTGCAGGTGCGCGGGGGCGGCCACGCCCCACAGGGCCGGCAGCAGGTAGATCTCGTGCGCGCCGAGCGCGCCGTCGCCGTTGGAGACGTCGATGCCCCAGCCCAGCAGGGGTAGCACGGCCACCATGGCGAGCGGGAAGGCGAGCAGGGCCGGCCAGTTGACCAGCTGGATCCGCGCGACGTCGAGGACGCGTTTCATCGGGACTCCTTCCCGGCGGCGACCGGCCCGCCGTGGCCTTGGGTGGTGCGGACGACCAGCTGCTGCAGCGAAACCGGCTCGAAGTCCAGCCCGGGCTCGAACCGGTCCACGGCGCCGGTGAGGGTGATGCGCAGGGACCCGCCGATCCGCTCCCGGTGCAGTTCCTGGTGGCCGGCGGCGAAGCGCTCGACGGCGTCGGCGGGCCCGGTCACCGCGACGGCCTCGCCGCGCAGCGACTCCGCGTCGGTGTCGATGAGCACCCGGCCGCGGTCGAGCACCACGACGTGTTCGATCAGGTCGCTGACCTCGTCGATCAGGTGCGTGGAGAGCACGATCGTGCGCGGGTGCTCGGCGAAGTCGGCGAGCAGCCGGTCGTAGAACAGCTGCCGCGCGACGGCGTCGAGACCGAGGTAGGGCTCGTCGAACAGGGTCAGCGGGGCCCGGGAAGCCAGCCCGATGATCACTCCGACCGCCGAGAGCCCGCCGCGCGAGAGCTTGCCGATCCGGCCGTCGGCCGGGACGGCGAAGTCCGCCAGCAGCGCCGAGGCGTAGGCGCTGTCCCAGTTCGGGTAGAGCAGTTCCGCGGCCCGCAGCGCGTGCTTCACCCGGAACTTCTCCGGGTAGCGCTGGCTTTCCTTGACGAAGCAGACCCGCGAAAGGACGCCGGCGTTCTCGCGCGGGTGCTGCCCGAAGACCTCCACCGCGCCGCCGGTCTCGAAGTCCTGCCCGGTGAGGATCCGCATCAGCGTGGTCTTGCCGGCGCCGTTGCGGCCCAGCAGGCCGTGGATCGTGTTCCCGGCCAGTTCGAGGCTCACGCCGTCGAGCGCGGCGAGGGGTCCGTAGCGCTTGGTCACCCCGGTCGTGCGCACCACGTTCATCGCTGCGGCTCCCAGACGTCGATCAGCTTCTTGATCTCCTCGGCGCCCACGCCGAGCTTGCCCGCCTCCGCCATCAGCGGGGCGACGAACTGCCGCGTGAAGTCCCGGCGCCGCCGCTCCAGCAGCTGCGCGCGGGCGTCCGTGGCGACGAACATGCCGATGCCTCGTCTCTTGTAGAGGATCCCGTCCGAGACGAGCTGGTTGATGCCCTTGGCCGCGGTCGCCGGGTTGATCCGGTGGAAGGCCGCGAGCTCGTTGGTCGAGGGCACCTGCGTGTCCGCGGCCAGGCTGCCGTCGACGATCGAGCCTTCGATCTGCTCGGCGATCTGCAGGAACAACGGCCGCCCGTCGTCCTTCACGCCGACCACCGCACGGGACGGTTCGTCGGTTCATTACTCATGTAACTAACCATGGAGGCTCGGGGGGACCGTTGTCAAGGCCGGGGGAAACGAGACGGGCGGCCGTGATCCAACCAGGATCCAACCGGGCCCCGCCTGCGGAGGCAGTCGACCGGACCGCCTCCTGCGGAAAGCGCCGGTCCGTGGTGAACTCGCAGCCGACGTGGTGGATGTGCCCACCAGGGAAACCGTGGTCTAGGGGGAAACGATGCTCGTCCACTGGGTCGAGGACGGCGAGGAGCTGACCGCCGAGTGGCGGTCGGAGAACAACGCGCCGCCGCCGGCGGAGATCGTCGTGGCCGACGACGACCTCGCCGCCGACGAGGCCTACCGCCTGGCCGTCGACGGCAAGGCCGTGCTGTGGCGCGGTGACTTCCAGAACGCGCGGCAGCTGCTGCAGGCCGTGGGCAGGCGGATCGACCGGGCCGGCAAGCGGCGCCCGGCGAAGGACGCCACCGAGGCGTTCCACCTGCACCGCCAACGGCAGGCCCGGCAGGCCCAGCTGCTGGGCAAGCTGCTCGTGCCCGTGGACCCCGGGCACGTCGTCCCCCTGCGCCGGGCGCCCGACGTGCGGGAGGCGTGCACGGAGGCCTACGGCCCGGCGGAGGGCCCGGCGGTCGTGTCGCTGCGCGAGCTGCTCGGCGTGATCGGCGCGCACGAGTGGCGGCGCAAGGGTGTCGAGGTGCCCGGGCTCGGCGCGCGCATCCACCCGCACTACGGGGTGTTCTCGCCGGCCCGCGGCGAGTACGTCGACCTGGTGGCCGCGGCCCCGCTCCCGTCGACCAGGCTCGCGTTCGACATCGGCACCGGCTCCGGGGTGCTCGCCGCGGTACTGCTCGCCCGTGGGGTGGAATCCGTGGTGGCCACGGACCTCGACCAGCGGGCACTGGACTGCGCGCGGGAAAACCTCGACCGGCTCGGGTTCGCCGGGCGGGCGCGGTTCGTGCGGGCGGACCTGTTCCCGCCCGGCGAGGCACCGCTGGTCGTCTGCAACCCGCCGTGGCTGCCGGCCAAGCCGACCTCGCCGATCGAGCACGCCGTGTACGACCCGGGCAGCCGGATGCTCCGGGGATACCTGGACCGGCTGGGCAAGCACCTCGAGCCCGGCGGCGAAGGCTGGCTGGTGCTTTCAGACCTCGCCGAGCACCTCGGCTTGCGTTCGCGGGCCGAGCTCCTCGAAGCCATCGACGCCGCCGGGCTGACGGTGCTCGGGAAGACCGACACCCGGCCGCGCCACCCCCGCGCGTCCGATCCGGACGATCCGCTGCACGCGGCACGCGCCGCCGAGGTCACCTCGCTTTGGCGGCTCGCCGGTCACCGCTGAACGGCACACGGAAATCGACGCGGCCACCCGGCCTCCCTGCCATCGGAAAAGGTGCTGTGACATTCGATAATGATCTGCCGCAACTCGAACCGGATCGATTCACCCCATCGGGCAATGGCACACGATTCGTTACCGCGTAACGGTGAAACAGGCGGCGGAATGGCCTTCGGACGCTCATCGGACACGGCCACCATCGTCGGCGGCCGAGGCGTCGTCCGGCAAGGCGCGGCTCGCGTATCGTCCCGTCGATGACACGCGTGCTGGTCATCGGTCTCGACCCCGCCGAGCTGGACGGCTGGGACCCCGAACCGGTCCGAGCGGCGATCGCCCGCGGGCGGGCGCGGTTCGACGAGCACGCCCTCGCGGCCGACTACTGCCTGGTGTCGCTCGACGACCACCCGGAACGCGAGGTCGCGGCGGCGCTGGCGGCCGCGGACTACGCCTGCGTGGTCATCGGCGGCGGCATCCGCACGCACGAGCCGCTGCTGGAGCTGTTCGAGCGCGTGGTCAACCTGGTCCGGCAGCACGCCCCGGCCGCGGCCATCGCCTTCAACAGCAGCCCCGACGACTGCGCCGACGCCGCGTTGCGCTGGGTGCGCTGACCCGCGCGCCCGGCCCGGGGCGGACGGGGGATCCGCCCGCCCCGGGTGGTTCACCGGGTCAGCGCCGGCAGGGGTTGCCCGCCGGGTGCGCGGTGCTGCCGTGCACGTCGGCCTGGGACTCCGCCAGCACGATCTTCGCCAGCGCGGTGTCCAGCGCCACCGCCTGCTGCTTCACGACGCCGTTCGACACGGTCTGCCCGTTCAGCTTCAGCGAGCCGATGACCAGCGGGATGGTCAGCGGTGCCGAGCCGACCGTGACCGAGGCGCCGTTGATCTTCAGCGAGGCGATGGTCGAGCTGCCGGTCAGCACCGGGGCGAGCCCGCCCGCGGCCGGCTGGCAGGTGGCCGCCGCCTGGGACTGGATCACGCCCAGCTCGATCGTCAGCCCGATCGTGCTGATCACCGTCTTGTCGATCTTGGCCGACGCCTGCGCGTGGTCACCGGCCGCCGGGGCCGCGGACTGGTCGTCCGGGCTCAGGTCGGTCGACGACGTCAGCGCGTGGGTCTGCACCTTGATCAGGCCGGCGTTGAGCGTCGCGTCGAGGACGGTCTTGCTGTCGTCGGCGCAGGGCAGGTTCGCCGGGTTCGCCACGGCGGCCGTGATGCCGAGGACGTTCGCGGCGGTGCCGGTGCAGGAGAAGGCGCCGTCACGGTCGTCGTCGACGATCGTGCCGACCCCGGTCGGGTCGACCAGCCCGGCGCCGACCGGGGACGAGAGGTCCACCGTGAACGTCTCGTCCGGCTCGTCGACGGTGTCCGGGGCGACCAGGACCGTCACCGGCTTGGCCGTCTCACCCGGCGCGAAGGTGATGTCCCCGCTGGTGGCGGCGTAGTCGGCCGGCGCGGTGGCGGTGCCGTTCGCGGTGGCGTAGTGGACGGTCACCGGGTTCGGGGCGGCCCCGCCGAGCAGCGACACGGTGAAGGTGGCCGGCACCGGCGCGCCGCCGGAGCCTTCGTCGACCGTGACGTCGTTGATGCTCAGGCCCAGCACGCGCACGGTGGTCGTCTCGACGAAGCCGCGGGACATCCCGTCGACCAGGTAGTCGACCGAGCAGTGGTAGGTGCCCGGGGCCGCATCGGCCGCGGCGGCGATCGTCTCGGTGAACGTCGCGACGTCCCCGCTGGTCACCTTGGCGCTCGCCGGGGCGTTGGTGAGCGTCAGCTGCGGGTCGCAGCCGGTGACGTGGGGTGCCACCGTCACCTCGATGGACTTGATGCCGTTCAGGATGGCCTGGGACACCTGGTTGGCGGGCACGTTGTTGAGCAGCACGCCGCCGGTGGCCTCGGTGATGGCCGTGGCCTGCCCGTCGTAGTCGAGCGCGCCGACGTTGACGGCGACGACCCGGACGTTCGCCGCCTTCAGCGCGGCGATCGTGTCGGCCAGGGTGTGCCCCCCGCTGGGGTCGTGCGACGGCGCGTCGCCGAACCACGCGACGATGCGGGTCCCGTCCGGGCGGAACGAGACCGCGCCGGTGGCCAGTTGGTAGAGGGCGTTCAGGTCGGCCTCGGGCCCGTCTCCCCCGCCGCCCGCGGCCCACTGGTTGATGCCGGCCTGGACCGCGCCGGTGTTCGTGGTGTTGCCCTGGTTGACCTTGAACGGCACCGAGTCGGTGAAGTCCTTGTACTCCGCGACGCCGAACTGGGCCGTCGGCTGCGCGGCGAGCACGTCCGAGGTGATGGCGTTGGCGTTGGCCCGGACGTTCGCGATCGCGCCGCCCATGCTGCCGGTGGTGTCGGCGAGCAGGACGAGGTCGGGGTTCGGCGGTACGGCGGAGGTGGTGACGTGCTTGGTGACGGTGGTGCTCTGCCCGGCGGCGAGCGTGAGGTCGACGGTGGCCGGGTCGACGCCCGGTGGCGCCGCGGCCGCGACCGCGGCCGGGGCCAGCAGCGCGCCGACCGCGGTCAGCGCGACGAAAACTGATCTTCGAGACATGGACTTCCCTTTCGCGGACCGGCGGAGTGCCGGATCGGGTGCGGGTTGCCTGGGAAAGACGAAATGAGCGGGAATTCGTTAGCCGGGTTGCCGAACGTCACCCGGAGCGCCCTGTGTCAAGATCCCGATGGGGCTACCAGGCCGGATTCCGGGCTACGCAGACCAGCGCGGGAATAGGCCGAAGGGTGGGGACCGCCGGACGAGCGTCACGCTCCCGAGCGACGGGAATCGCGCTTTCCGGCACCACGGGTATCGGCCCGAGGGCGGATTTCCCGCGATTTCCGCTCCGCACCGCGCGAATTACCCCCGGATGTCGCAACGCACGGAGTGCTGGGAGCCGGACGCCTTCCTGGGTAGCGTTCCGGTATGACTCCCCAGCACGCGCTCTGGCTCCCGCTCTTCGACGACCTGGCCGACCCGGCGCTCGTCGCCCGCCTCGCCGCCGACGCCGAAGAAGCCGGCTGGGACGGCTTCTTCGTCTGGGACCACCTCCGGTGGCGCGAGCCGGTGGCCGCCGTGGCCGACCCGTGGATCACCCTGGCCGCGATCGCCACCGCGACCTCGCGGGTGCGCTTCGGGCCGATGGTCAGCGCGATCACCCGCCGCCGCCCCGTCAAGCTCGCCCGGGAGACCGCCACCCTCGACCGGCTCGGCGGTGGCCGGCTCACACTGGGCGTCGGCCTCGGCAGCGACCGGTTCGGCGAGGAGTTCTCCCGCACCGGCGAGGAGTGCGACGACCGGGTGCGGGCCCGGATGCTCGACGAAGCCCTGGACGTCCTGGCCGCCGCCTGGTCCGGCGACGTCGTCCACCACCGCGGCGAGCACTACACCGTGGACGGCATCCGGTTCCTGCCGGCGCCGGCGCGGCGGATCCCGGTCTGGGCGGCGGGCTTCCCCGGCAAGCCCCGCCCGATGCGCCGGGCCGCGCGCCTCGACGGCTACTTCCCGGTGAACCTCGACTCGGCCGACCGCTTCGCCGAAGCCGTGGCCCAGGTCGAGGCGCTGCGCACCGGCACCGGGCCGTTCGACTACGTCGCGGAGGTCGGCCCGGGCGCGGACAGCTCGCCGTACGCGCGGGCCGGCGCGACCTGGGTGCTGACCGGCTTCGACCCCGAAGCGCTTTCCGTCGACCACGTGCGCGGCGTGCTACGCGAGGGTCCCCACTGAGTCGAGGCGGCTGCCGGCCGAACCCCGATCACTTCACGGTTTGAGACAGGGGACCAGATCTTCGGTGGGCTTCCCGGGGCGGCGGCGCCGATCCACCGCGAACCCGACCACGGCCAGCGCCAACCCGATCGCGCTCACCACCACCCCGGCCCACGCCGTCGCGCGATATCCCAGACCCACCGAAATCACCACACTCCCCAACGCCGCACCGAGACTGTTCGCCGTGTTGAACGCCGACTGGTTCAGCGCCGCGCCCATCAGCTGGGCTCCCGGGGCCACCGCGATCAGGCGGGCCTGGAGCACCGGGCCCAGGAACAGGATCGTGCCGCCGATCAGGAACGCGCCCGTGAACAGGCCGAACGCCGAGCCCACCATCAGTCCGAAGTAGACGTTCGCGGCGATCACCGCGGCGAAGCCCGCCACCATGGCCCGCTGCAGGTTCCGGTCGGCCTGCCAGCCGCCCAGGAAGTTGCCCGCCGTCATGCCGAGGCCGACCGCCACGAGGGCCCACGGGACCGCGGCCGGCGACAGGCCGGTGACCGACGTCGTGATCGGCGCCAGGTAGCTGTCGACGGCGAAGAACCCGGCGATGCCGATCGACGCCGTCGCCGCGACCAGCCACACCTGCGGCCGGCGCAACGTGCGCAGCTCGTCGGCCGGTGATCCGCCCGCCGCCGGCGCGTCGGGCACCGTGGCCGCCACCGCGATCAGCGCGAGCAGGAAGACCCCGGCGATGATCAGGTACGCCGTCCGCCACCCCGCGGCCTGCCCCAGCCGGGTGATCACCGGGACACCCGCCACGTTGGCCACCGTCAGCCCGCTCAGCACCACGGCGAACCCGCGCCCCTCGCTGCCCGGCCCCATCAGCGTCGCCGCCAGCAGGCCCGCGGCCCCGAAGTACGCGCCGTGCGGCAGGCCCGCGGCGAACCGGGCCACCAGCACCCAGCCGAACGACGCCGCCACCGCGGACGCGACCGTGCCGAGCACGAACAGCACCAGCAGCCCGAGCACCAGGCGCTTGCGCCGCATCCGCGCGGTGACCGTGGCGAGCACCGGCGCGCCGACGACCACGCCCAGCGCGTACGCGGTGATCATCCACCCCGCTCGCGCGACCGAGTCCGGTTCGGCGTTCCCGAGCACGCTCCTCGCGATCTCCGGCAGCAGCCCGGCCGGCACGAACTCGGTCAGCCCGATCGCCACCGAGCCGAGGGCCAGGGCGAGCAGGGCCGCCCAGCGTCGTCGTCGGGTGAGGTCGTCCATTCCGGCGACTTTAGCAACGCTGTTGCGTTAATACCAGGGCCCGGCGGTAGGGTGACGCCGTGCACCTGGCTTTCCTGCGGGACTACCACGAAGCGCTGGTGATCGCGCTGGCCCGGACCGTGCCCACGCTCGAGCGCGGCACCGTCGCCGAGGTCACCGGGCTGACCCCGCAGGCCGTCTCCAAGGTGCTGGCCCGCCTGGTCGACGAAGGCCTGCTCGAGCCGGCCGGGGTGCGGCGACCGCCGCGCGGCAAGCCGGCCGCGGTCTACCGGCTCGTCCCCGGCAGCCGCTGGGCGATCGGCGCGCACGTCACCCGCCGCGAACTGCGCCTGGTCCTCACCGACCTGGCCGGCACGGTCCGCGCGTCGGCCGCGACGCCGCTGCCCGCCGACTTCACGCCGGACCAGCTGCTGGCCGAGCTGGCCGCCGGCGTCACGACGATGATCGCCGAGCACCGCCTGAGCACTCCGGAGCTCGCCGGGGTCGGCATCGGCATGATCGGGCCGCTTGACCAGTCGACCGGCACCGTCCGCGGCGCCCACCGGCTGCGGCACTGGCGCGACGTGCCACTGGCCGACCTCGCCGAAAAGCGGCTGGGCCTGCCCGTGGTCCTGGACAAGGACGTCACCGCCGGGGTCACGGCCGAGGCCTGGCGCCGCGGCACCGCCTTCCGCGACGCGGCCCTCGTCGTGGTCGACGCCGGGGTCGGGGCCGGCCTCTGGCTGGGCGGCGCCGCCCACCGCGGCGCGCACACCAACGCCAGCGAGTTCGGCCACGCCGTCGTCCAGCTCGACGGCCCGCTCTGTGCCTGTGGCCGGCACGGCTGCCTGGAAGCCGTGCACGAGCGGGCCCCCGACCCCGCGACGGCCGCCGCCGTGCTCGCGACCGGCGTGGTCAACCTCCTGCAGACGCTCGACCTCGGCCACATCGTCCTCGGCGGCGCGGATCTCCTCGCCCACGGCGACCTCTACCGGGAAGCCGTCGAACACGCCGTGCGCACCCAGCTGCCGGGCGCCGGCTGGCTGACCGTCGAAGTCTCCCTGACGTCGCTGGGCACGGACGTCGTGGCGGCCGGCGCGGCCATGCAGGTGCTCAACGCCCGCTACGGCCTCCCCGACCCGGCCCGGCCGCGCGAGCCCGCCACCGCGAGCCGCTGACCCACGCCGTCCGCGGCTCGCTGTGCCAGGCACCACAATTCTTGTAGTTAGGTGAGCCTGCCCTTATTGTCCATCCGTGTCCCTCGTCCCCCACCGCGCCGAAACCGGTGTCCACGCGCGTGAGATCGACGTCGCCTACGGCAGCGACGTCGTCGTGCGGGCCGCGTCCGTCTCGCTGCGCGCGGGCACGGTGACCGCGCTCATCGGCCCGAACGGCAGCGGGAAGTCGACGCTGCTGCGCGCGCTGGCGCGGCTGCACCCGCCGGTCGCCGGCTCGGTCACCTTCGCCGACGGTGCGGACCTGCGCGCACTGTCCGGAAAGGACATCGCCAAGCGGATCACGTTGCTGTCGCAGCAGCGGACCTCACCCGGCGGCGTGTGCGTCCGGGAGCTGGTCGAGTTCGGCAGGCACCCGCACCGGTCCCGCTGGGGCGGCCGCGACCCCGAAGGCCCCGCGGCCGTCGAACGGGCGCTGGAGCTGACCGGTCTCTCCGCCCTCGCCGACCGGCCGGTGCAGGCCCTCTCCGGCGGACAGGCGCAGCGGGTGTGGCTCGCGGCCTGCCTGGCCCAGGACACCGCACTGCTGCTGCTCGACGAACCCACGACCTTCCTCGACCTGCGGTACCAGGTGGAGATCCTCGACGTCATCCGCGACCTCGCCGACCACCACGGCGTCGGGGTCGGGGTGGTGCTGCACGACCTCGACCAGGCGGCGGCGGTCGCCGACCGGGTGCTGCTGCTGGAAGACGGCCGGGTCACCGGCGAAGGTGCCCCCGCCGACGTGCTGACCCCGGCCCACCTCAGCCGGGCGTACGGCATCCGCGTCGACGTCGTGCTCGACCCGGCCGACGGGCGGATCCACACCCGCGCGGTCGGCCGCTTCAACGCTTCGGGAGCGCGCACCGCGTCGGTCTGACCGGTACGCCGTCATCGGAAACACCAAGGAGACACATGCGGATCACCCGGCTGATCCTCGGCCTGTCCGCGGCTGCCACGTTCTTCGTGGCCGCCTGCGGCACCACCGAGGAGCCCACGAGCGGCGCCGCCACCGCGAGCACCGCCGGCCCGGTCACGGTCGTCGACTCGCGCGGCAAGGAGGTCAGGCTGCCCGGCCCGGCCAAGCGCGTCGCGGCGACCGAATGGAACGCCGTCGAGCACCTGCTGTCGCTCGGCGTCGCCCCGGTCGGCGTGTCCGACATCAAGGGCTACGGCCAGTGGGTCAGCGCCGAGAAGCTCGACGGCACCGCGAAGGACATCGGCACCCGCGGCGAGCCGAGCCTCGACGCGCTCGGCTCGCTGGGGCCGGACCTCGTGATCGTCACCGACAGCGTGACCGAAGGGGCGCTCGAGCAGATCGAGGCGAAGGTGCCGGTGATCGTCATCAAGGGCGGCGCCGCCCAGGACCCGATCGCCGGGATGTACGCCAACCTGGACACCATCGCGAAAGCCACCGGCACCGAGGCAAAGGCCGCGCAGCTGAAGTCCGCGTTCGAGCAGAAGCTCACCGCGGGCCGGGCCGAAGTCGGGAAACTGGGCGCCGCGGGCCAGAAAGTCGCGTTCTCCGACGCCTACGTCACCTCGGGCTCGGTCAGCATCCGGCCCTACACCCAGGGCGCGCTGGTGTCCGCGGTGTTCGGCCGGCTCGGCCTCGAAAGCGCCTGGACGATGGCGGGCGACCCGGCCTACGGGCTCGCGCAGGCCGACGTCGAAGGCCTGACGCAGCTGCCCGACGTGCGGTTCTGGTACATCGCCAACAACGCCGAAGGCGACCCGTACCAGCAGGAGCTGGCCGGCAACGCGATCTGGCGGAACCTCCCGTTCGTCAAGAGCGGCAAGGTGCACCGCTTCCCGGACTCCCTGTGGATGTTCGGCGGCCCGAAGTCCATGGAGCAGTTCGTCGACGCGGCCATCGGCGCACTGAAGGGATAGCGGTGGCCACTCCGACCGAGCCCCGGCCGCCCGTGCTCGCCCGCCGGCGACGCGGGCGGGCGGCGCTGCTCGGGATCGGGCTCGCCGTCTTGATCGTGGCCGGTTCGGCCGTGCACCTGACGCAGGGCACCGCGAACGTGGATGCGCTCGACGTGCTGCGACTGGTGTTCGGCGGCGCGAGCGGCGACACGACCGCGGTCGTCGTCGAGTCGCGGCTGCCGCGGCTGCTCGCGGCGCTGGTCGTCGGGGCCGCGCTCGGCGTCGCCGGCGCGGCGCTGCAATCGGTGTCCCGCAACATCCTGGCGTCGCCGGACACCCTGGCCGTCAACGCCGGAGCGCACCTGGCGGTGGTCGCCGTCGCGGCGTTCGGCGTCTCGCTGCCGCTGCTCGGCGCGGCCGGCGTCGCGTTCGCGGGCGGGCTGGCCGCGGCCGTGGTCGTGCTCGCGCTGTCCGGCACCGGCGGCACCGGGATCGTGCGGCTGGTGCTGGCGGGCACCGCGATCGCGCTCGCGCTGGTCTCCGTGACCCAGGTCCTGCTTCTGCTGTACGCCCAGGAAACCCGCGGCCTGTTCGCCTGGGGCGAGGGATCGCTGGAGCAGAACGGGCTCGGCGGCGTCCGCACGCTCGGCCCCCTCGCCGGCCTGGCGCTGGTCGCGCTGCTCGGCCTGGCCCGGCGGCTCGACCTGGTCCACCTCGGCGACGACCACGCCCGGACGCTGGGCGTCCACGTCGGACGGGTCCGCATCGCCGCGATCGGGCTGGCCGTCCTGCTGGCGGCGTCGGCGGTGACCTTGGCCGGGCCGATCGGTTTCGTCGGGCTCGCCGCGCCGGCCCTCGCCCGGCTGCTCACGTCCGCGGTGCCGGGCCTGCACCGGCACGCCGTGCTGATCCCGTTTTCCGCGGCGCTGGGCGCGGCGCTCCTGCTGGGCGCCGATGTGCTGCTGCGCACGATCATCAGCCCGCAACGGGCCCTGGAAGTGCCGACGGGGGTCGTGACGACCATCCTCGGCGCGGTCTTCCTCGTGGTGCTGGCCCGCACGGCGCGGATCACGTCCGCGACCGCCGAGCCACCCGCGGCCGGCGCGCGCGGCGGCGTGAGCGCGCTCCGGTACGGCGTGGTGCTGGGGCTGCTGACGCTGGGGGCGGTCGGCGTCGCGGTGGGAGCGGTCCTGCTCGGGGACGCGAAGCTGCTGCTGGGCGACGTCGTCAACTGGGCGGCCGGCCAGGCGGGCCCGATCGTCACCGGGGTGCTGGACACCCGCGTGCCTCGCGTGGCGGCCGCGCTGCTGGCGGGCGCGGCGCTGGCGCTGGGCGGCGCGCTCACCCAGGCGGTCGCCCGCAACCCGCTGGCCGAACCGGGGATGATCGGCGTCGTCGGCGGCGCGGGCCTCGGCGCGGTCGTGGTGATCACGGGGGTGTCCGGGGTCGGGTTCTGGGCGCTGACGGGGTCCGCGGGCCTGGGTGCCGCCCTGGCGATGGCGGTGGTCTTCGCCGTGGCGGCAAGGGGCGGCTTCACGAGCGAACGCCTGGTGCTGATCGGTTTCGGCGTGCACGCGGCATCGCAGGCGCTGGTGGCGCTGCTGATCACGCTGTCCGACCCGTGGAACGAGACCAAGGCGCTGACCTGGCTGGGCGGCTCGACCTACGGCCGGACCTTCACGCACCTGCTGCCGATGGCGCTGGTGGTGCTGCTGGTGACGCCGGTGCTGGTCCGGCTGAGGCGCGAGCTGGACCTGCTGTCCCTGGACGACGAGACACCACGAGTGCTGGGCGTGCCGGTAGGCCGGACGCGGTTGCTGCTGCTGTCGTGCGCGGTCCTGCTGACCGGCGCGGCGGTGGCGGGGGTCGGGGTGCTGACGTTCGTCGGGCTGGTCGCCCCGCACGCGGCCCGCGCGATCGTGGGCAGCCGGCATTCCCGCCTGCTGCCGACGGCGGCGTTGCTGGGCGGGATCTTGGTCTGCGCGGCGGACGCGGCCGGCCGCACGGTGATCGCCCCCGGCCAGCTCCCGGCCGGCTTGATAACCGCGATCATCGGGGCGCCGTATTTCGTGTGGCTGCTTTACCGGCACCGCACGAAGTCCCACGGGGGACGGTGACCCGCGAGGAACCCCAACCACAGCAACCCGATCCGGGCTCACGCCAACCGGAAACTGCCCCCACACGGATAACCCGGAACCCCGGCCTTCGAAGGCTTACCCGGCCGCGGATACCCCTGCAACCAAAGCTGCCCCGTCGTCGCGACATTCGCGGCCAGCGAGACGTCCGCCACCAGCCGGAAGCGGGTCTGGCGGCCGTCCGGGTGCAGGGCCCAGCCCGTCAGCCGGACCGCGCCGCGAGTGCGGGGTACGAGAGGCGCGTCGAGGGCGACCCTCAGCTCCACCCACGTCTCTTCGGTGATCGGCTGGCGGATCCGGAGGATGCCGGCGACCATCAGCAACCCCAGCAACAGGGACACCGTGCTGCCGCCGGCGAGGCCGCCCACCGCGGCCGGACCCGTGATGGCGTCGGGGTCGAACCGCACGATCGGGACCATGGCCAGCCCCGCCGCGCCCACCGCCAGGAAGATCACCGCCGAGACCAGCGTGCGCCGGACCTGGAACGCGCGCTGCGCCGCGAGCACCGGGTCGAGCCGCGGCGGGGTCGGGTGGCGCGAGACGGGCTCCGCCGGTTTCGCTCCCGGGTGCGGCGCGTCCTCGATCCGCCCGGCCCGCACCCACATCGCGCCGGGCGGGCGGACGAACACCCGCGGACCGGTGCCGAGCACCCACAGCCGCCGCTCGCCGGCCAGCTGCGTCCTCGCCCCGGCCGGGAGCCGGGTCCGCAGCCACCGCCCGTCCGGCAGCCGGGCCGACACCCGCGTCCCCTTCACCAGCAACCCGTCCGGGGCGACGTCGAACCGGTGGTAAGGCTCCCCGAAATGGCGCCGCAACCGCACGTAGAGGCTCAGGACGTAGCTCCACTGCACCAGCGTGAGCCCGAAGACGGCGAAGTAGAAGTACGGCAGCGCACTCCCCCGCCGTTCGGTCAGCACGAGCACCACCCCGAACGCGACGAGCACCCCGCTCAGCACCATCCGGACGACAGTCACCTTGGTCAGCAGGCGGACGTAGCCCGCGAACAACGGCTCCGCCCCCGACGGCACGTTCGGCACGGGTTCGTGGACGCGCACCCTGTCCGCGCCGGTAGCGATGTCCATGGCTCGTCGTCCCCAGTCAGTCCGTGTGCTCGGCCGCGGAAGCGTACCGACCCCGGCTGAGCGGAAAAGCCCGGGACGCCGATCGGCTGGGGAGCAAAGGGACGAGTGTCGCGGTACGCCCATTTCGCGCCTGGCCGGCTCTACATCGTGGAGCGGAAAACGTATTCGCCCGATCCGACGCGGAAAGTGGCGTAGCCGTCGCGCATCCCGTCGAACCGGGCACCCGGGGGCGCCTGGACGGCTCGGCCGTCCCGCGCGGGAACGGAGATCTCGGCCGTCGCTCCGGCCGGGACCCCGGCGCGCAGCGTGAAGCGGCCGTGGTCACGGGTCCACGCCGAACTCACCTGCCCCAGCGGGGATTCGACGTGCGCGGACGCGTTCGCGAGGTCGCCGACCGGGTGCGGCCGGATCTTCACCGCCGTGTAGCCGGGCGCCGCCGGCTCGATCCCCGCGACGCGCTGGTAGAGCCAGTCGTCGACCGTGCCGAGGAACGCGTGGTCGTGCGAACGGGAAGTCGCCGGCCATTCCTCCCACATCGTCGTGGCACCCAGACCTTCGAACCAGTAGCCCCAGCCGGGATACGTCGGGGTGGTGGCCACCTGGTAGGCGAGGTCGCCGTAGCCGGCGTCGGTGAGCGCCGGGAGGATGAGTTTCGTCCCCAGCGCGCCGGTGTTCAGGTGGACGCCGCGCGCCTTGATGTCGTCGACGAGGTGCGTGACGACGGCCGGGCGGTCCGCCGCGGGCACGATGCCCAGGCTCAACGGCAGCAGGTTGGACGTCTGGCGGTACCCGGCCGCGCGTTCGTCGTAGTAGGCCCCGGCCGCCTTGTCGAAGAAGGTCGCGTTGAGCGCGTTCGCGACCGTGCCCGCGAACGCGTCGAAGTGCGCGGCGTCGGCGTCACGGCCGAGAGCGCGCGCGATCTCGGCCATCGTCGTGGCGGTCTTGTGGATGTAGGCGGTGCCGGAAAGCCGGGTGCCCTCGGGCGGGTTCGCGGCGCCGGGCGCGAGCCAGTCGCCGTAGCTGAAGCCCGTGTAGATGTTCCCGGTCCCGGCGATGTCCCGCTCGTAGTAGCCGAGCCACGCCTTCATCGCGTCGTAGTTTTCGGCGAGCGCGCGCGTATCGCCGTAGTACCAGTAGAGATCCCAGGTGATCAGGACGAAACTCGCCGACCAGACGGGGTCCGCGACCTTCTTGCCGCCGATCGTCGCGGGGACGGTCTGGCCGATCGTCCCGTCCGGGTTCTGGTCGTCCCGGTGCTCGCGCATCCAGTTCTCGTAGAAGTCCCGCATGTCGAAGTGCGCGATCGCCGCGTCGGCCGACAGGTGCGCGTCCGCGGTGTAGGGCCGCTTCTCGTACATCGGGGTGTCGGTCGGGACGGAGTGCAGGTTGTTCAGGATCGTGTTCGCTTCGGCGTCGTCGTAGCGGTTGAGCAGGTCGCTGGAGCTGGTGAAGTCACCGGTGGTGGCGACGGCCGTGTGGACGCGCTCGGCGGCGGCCGACTCGACGGTGACGCCCGCCGGCGCGGTGACCTGGAAGTAGCGGAAGCCCGCGTAACTGTAGGCGGGCCGGTAACTTTCCGAGCCGCGTCCATTGAGGACGTACGAATAGGACTGCAGCTGCATGCCGAAGCCGCCGATGTTGTCCACGGTGCCGTCCGGGCGCAGCTTCTCGCCGTAGGTGATCTTCACCTCGGCGCCGGCCGGTCCGTGGACGGCGACGCGCGCCCAGCCCGCCGTCGGGCCGCCGACGTCGTAGACGCGCACGCCGTCGGCGGGCGTGGTGACGCCGGTGATCGGCAGCTTCTCCGTCGCCTTGATCGGCGGGAACGCTTCGGCGCGGAGCGTGCCCGCGGGTGCGGGCACGGCCACCGCGGGCCGCCAGCCGGCGTCGTCGAACCCGGGACGGTTCCAGCCCGGCTTCTCCTGCCGTGCGTCGTAGGTCTCGCCGAACCAGAGCGATTCCGAGCGGGTGGGCCCGTCGGCGAGCTTCCAGTCGCCGCCGCTGGTCACCTGTCCGGTGCTGCCGTCCTGGTAGGTGATGTCGAGCTCGAACTTCAGCTTGGGTTCGCTGTGCCAGGGCGAAGCCAGCCACTCATCGGGGTTTGTCATCGCGTAGTACCCGCGGCCCAGGCTCACCCCCACCGCGTTACCGCCCTTGCGCAGGGCGTCCGTGACGTCGTAGGTGGCGTACAGGGCGGTCTTGTCGTAGACGGTGAACCCCGGGTCGAGCTCGTGGTCGCCGATCCGGCTGCCGTTGAGGTAGAGCCGGTAGTAGCCGAGCCCGGCGATGTACGCGCGCGCCGACCTGATCGGCTTGTCCGCGGTGAACTCCTTGCGCAGCAACGGTTCCGGTGGGGGCTGCGTGGTGACCGAGCTGCCCCACGGGCCGCCGCCGTACGGAGCGGCCACCAGCGCCCGCGGCCAAGCCGTGTCGTCGAAGCTCGGCTGCTGCCAGCCGGCCGCGGCGGCGGCCGAGGATTTCCACGAGCCGTCGGTGACGAGCTCGACCGGCGTGCCCTGGCTTTCCACCCGGAGCTTGCCCAGCAGCCCGGCGGGGCCCGGCGAGGCGTTGGCCGCCTCGGCCGCGATCACGTTGCGCCCGGCGTGCAGGGCGGTCGAGATGTCGACGACGGTCGCCGTGCGCCAGGAGTCGGCCACGCGCGCGGATGCGGCGACCTGCTGTCCGTTGACGTACACGGTGAAGCTGTCGTCGGCCGTGAGTTCGAGCTGGGCCGCGGTGATCCGATCGGCGGACAGGTCGACCGCGCGCCGGAAGTACCGCGTGCCGGCCGGCGCCGAGTCGGCCGGGGCGCCTTCGGGGTACCAGATCCAGCTCGCGCCGTCGAACGACGGCGGGGCCGCGGACGCCTGCGCGCCGATCCAGTCGCCCCGGAACTGGCCCGGGGCGAGGAAAGCCGTCTCGAACGACGCCGGCTCGCTCCACCGCGAAAGCCGCCGGTCGGCGTCCCGGACCTGGACCCGCCAGAAGTAGCGGGTGCGCGGGTGCAGCGCGGGGCCGCCGTAGGCGACGTCGAAGGACTGCGCCGACGACACCTCGCCGCTGTCCCAGACGTCGGCCGGGCCGCCGCGCCGGGTCGACACCGCGATCCGGTACGCCGACTGCCGGGCACCGCGCACGTCCCGGCCGGCGTTCAGGACCCAGCCGAGCCGCGGCCGGGCGACGTCCACCCCGAGCGGGTCGACCTGGTGCTCGACCTGCAGACCACCGGCCTCGACGCCGGCCGCGGCGGCGGGATAGGCCCCGGCGGGGGTCACCCCCAGGACGAGCAGGGTCAGCAGGACCGACGAAGCCGTCATCAGGCGCGAGATCATCGCGTTCCTCTCTGCGGTGACAGGTCGGCGGGACCGGAATCGGCCACGAGTGATCGCGAGCCGGAAAAATGAATCGTTTCAATTCCGGGGACGGAGGTCATCGTAGGCAGAAGCTCTTCGCGATGACAAGAGGCGCCGCCCGGTGCGCGTGACCGGGCCGCGCCGATCGCTCACCCGAGCCCGGCGGTGGTCCGACGGCGGAACTCCGCCGGGGTCAGGCCGCTCTCCCGCTTGAAGACCTGCCCGAAGTGCGAGGCCCCGGCGAAGCCCCACCGCGCCCCGATGGCCGACGCCGGGACGTGCGCGAGGGCCGGGTCGGCCAGGTCGAGCCGGCAGCGTTCGAGGCGCCGCTCGCGGATGCGGCCGGCCACCGTGGTGCCGGTCCGCTCGAACAGGACGTGCAGGGACCGCGGCGAGAGGAAGTGCGCGGCCGCGATCGAGCCGGGGCCGAGCCCGGCGTCGGCCAGGTGGGCGTCGATGTGGTCGAGGATCCGTTCGAGCAGCTCCTCCCGCGGCGGCCGCACGGGGACGCGGTGGCCGAGCTCGGCGCGCAGCATCGTGCCGACGAGGGTCATCAGGGACCGGACGGTGGCGGGGCCGTGCACGCCCAGCGACTCGAGGTTGCGGTTGACGCTGAGCACCGTGCTCCACACCGTGTCGGTGAGGCCCGGCGCGCAGGCGAACGGCCGCGCGGTGATCTCGGCCAGCGGGTCTTCCCGGCGTGGCGTGATCGCGGTCTTGGGGAACCGGATGCAGGTGGAGCGGTAGCCGTCGCCGACGGTGAGCGTGGCCGGCTTGCCGGAGTCGTAGAGCGCGAACAGGCCGGGCGTCAGCGTCGCGACCCGGCCGTCCTGCGCGATGCGGATCTCGCCGGCGAGCTGCAGGGTGAGCACGTAGAACCCGGCGTCGGCGGGCCGGATCGTGCTGTGGTCGCGGTAGGCGGCGTGCCGCCCGGAGGCCATGTCGACGAAGCTGACCCCGTGCAGGCGCCGGTCCCGGACCCGGCCGGTGAACCGGTCCGGCCGGTCGCAGTCGAACTCGAACCTCAGCACGCTGCGCCGGACGGCGTCCGCCCACGACGTCAGCGTGATCGGGCGGGGCGCCACGCCGTCGAACTGCTCCGAAAGGGCTGTGAATGACGTCATCGTCGCGCTCCACGGTCGGTCCGCCCACGGTACCTCCCCGCGGGCCGGAGGTGCGCGGGTTCGACACGGCCGTGCGCTCCGGCGCCACACGCGCGCCCGCGCCGTTCCTACAGTTCGCTCCGGCGGACATCTCAGTGTGGAGGAGCCACCATGACCTACGTACAGGGTTCGCACCACGTGACGCTCTCCGTGGCCGACGCCCAGGAGGACGTCGACTTCCACGTCAAGATCCTCGGGATGCGCTTCATCAAGCGCACGGTCCTGTTCGACGGCTCCCTGCCGATCTACCACCTGTACTACTCCAACGCCGCGGGTGACCCGTCGAGCGTCGTCACGACCTTTCCCTGGGCGCAGGCGGGCTTCTACGGCAAACGCGGCACCAACCAGGCCCGCGAGGTCCTGCTGTCCGTGCCGGCGGACTCGCTGGACTTCTGGCACGGCAGGCTGACCGCGCACGACATCGAGGTCACCGACGTCGAACGGTTCGGGCAGCGCCGGCTCGCGTTCCGGCACCCGTCGGGCATCGAGTACCGGTTCGTCGGCGCCGACGGCGACGAGCGCGTGGGCCACGCCGGCCACGGGGTGCCGCCGGAGCACGCCATCCACGGCATCCACGGCGTCGGCGTGCACATGGCCACCCCCGACCGGATGGTGGAGTTCGCCGGCGAGTCGTTCTTCGCCCAGGACACCCTCGCCGAGGAGGGCGACGTCGTCGGGCTGCGGATCGGCGACGCCAAGCACGGCAACCACCTCGAGATCACCGTCAACCGCACCGACGACCAGGGCACCTGGAGCTACGGCGCCGGCACCTACCACCACTTCGCGTGGAACGTCGCCACGCTGGAGAACCAGGACGCGGTGAAGTTCGAGATCGAAGGGCGCGGCTACACCGACATCTCCGAGCTGAAGGACCGCAAGTACTTCAAGAGCGTCTACGTGCGCACGCCGAGCGGCGCGCTGTTCGAGCTGGCCGTGACCCACGCCGACGGCGGGTGGACCTGCGACGAGTCCCCGCACGAGCTGGGCACCCGGTTCCAGCTGCCCGAGCAGTTCGAGCACCGCCGCGACGAGATCCTGGGACGGCTGGAACCGATCGACATCTGATCCCGGCCGAGGACGGTCATCGTGAACCAGCTGCACGTCAGCGACGAGTTCGACGCTCTCATGGCCCGGCTCGACGCGATCGCGCCGCTCATCGAGAAAACCGCCGAAGAGGGCGAAGCGGCCGGCCGCGTGCCCGACGGGACGGCCGAGGCCCTGCGCGAAAGCGGGGCGTTCAAGGTCGGCATCCCCCGGGAGCTCGGCGGCTACGAGTTCTCGCCGCGGCAGGTGATCGACACGATCGCCCGGCTGTCCTATGCGGACGCTTCCGTCGGCTGGGCCTTCATGGCCGTGCAGATGGTCACCGGGACGACGGCCGCCTACCTCGGCCCGGACGCCGTCGCCGACCTGTACCCCGACGTCGGCACCGGCGGCCACGCGCTGATCGCCGGCCAGGGCACCAAGCTCGGCACGGCGGTGCGGGCCGACGGCGGCCACCGCGTCAGCGGGCACTGGCACTTCGCGTCCGGGATCTCGATGGCGACGCACATCCACACCGCCGCGCTCTGCGCGGAGACCGGCGAGGTGCTGGTCTTCACGCTGCCCAAGGACCGGGCGAAGCTGGTCGACAACTGGGACGTCATGGGCCTGCGCGCGACCAGCAGCCACGACTACGTCTGCGACGACCTGTTCGTGCCGTCGAGCCACACGTACGGCATCGCGACCACCGAGACCCGTCACGGCGGCGCGATCTACCGCATGGGACTGGCGAACATGGCGGGCATCTGCCACACCGGGTGGGCGCTCGGCGTCGGCCGCCGGCTGCTCGACGAGCTGAAGGCGTTGGCCGCCAAGAAAACCGGCAGTCCGCACGCGACCGTGGACACGCAGCAGTTCTACGCGGAATACGCCGAGGCGGAAGCGAAGCTGCGCGCGTCGCGGGCGTGGGCGATGGAGGTCTGGGCCGACAGCGAAGCCACTTTGGACCGCGGCGAGCTGCTGGACACCGAGCAGGAGACGCTGACGCGCCTGATGCTCACCACCACGACGTGGTCGGTGCACGCGGTGGGCCAGACGGTCTACAAGTGGGCGGGCACCGCGGCGCTGCGGCACGGCGTCCTGCAGCGGTTCTTCCGCGACCTGCACGCCGGCACGCAGCACGTCACCTCCGGCCCGGTCGTGCTCCAGAACTGCGGCAAGCTGCTCAGCGGCCTCGCACCCGGCGCGCACTGGGTGTTCCTCGACCTGCGGGAAGCACCGTGACGGTCGAATGGGGCACGCCGGCCGGCCGCGCCGAGCTGGCGGTGCTCGCCGTGCACGGCCGTGACCAGGACCCCGCGTTCATGCGGGCGACGGCGCGCCGGCTGGGTCCGGCGCCGGTGCGGTTCTTCGCGCCGGAGGCCGACGGCAACACGTGGTACCCGCTGTCATTCCTGGAGCCGGTCGAGCGCAACCAGCCCGCGCTGGACCGGTCGTTGCGGGTCGTCGACGCCTGCCTCGACCGGCTCGCCCAGGACGGTTTCGCCCCGGGCCGCGTCGTGCTGTGGGGCTTTTCGCAGGGCGCGTGCCTGCTGGCGCACTCGGTGCTCACCCGGCCTCGTCGGGTGGCCGGGCTGGTGCTGTTCACCGGCGGCTACCTCGGCAGCGCGCCCTTGCCGCCGCCGGACGGCGGGGTCCTGCACGGAGTTCCGGCTGTGGTGCGGAGCATCGAGGACGACCCGTGGGTGCCGCGGCACCGCGTCGAAGAGACGGCCGAGCTGCTGCGACGGGCCGGGGCGGAGGTGGACCTGCGCATCGATCCGGGCACCGAGCACGTGATCACCGACGAAGCCTGCGCGACGGCGACGAAGTTGCTCACCACGGCGGCGGCGCACGCGTCGGGAGGCCCGGGCCGGCGGTGGTAGCCCGCGCGGGCCGCTACCGGCCACCCGCACCGAGCAGCGTCTCCGGCACCTCGACGGTCCGGCTGCGGAGGTACTCACCGAGCCCCTTGGCCTGCGGATCGGGGCGAGCCGACGCGGCCACCCCCGCGCCGAGAAGCCCGACCACCACGAAGTTCAGCGCACGCAGGTCGGGCAGCTCGAAGCGCCGGATCTCCAGGCCGGCCGCTTCCGGCAGCAACGCCCGAAACCGGCTTTCGTCGAGATACCGCCGAAGCCACCCGTATTCCGCGTCGGTGCGAGTCCAGAAGCCGACGTTCGCGTTGCCCCCCTTGTCGCCGGAACGCGCGCCCGCCACCGTACCCAGGGGCACGTTCCGGACCGGTCCGGTGACCACCACCCCCGGCTCGGCCGCCGGGGCGAGCGTGCGCGGTGGACCGGACGGCGGGTGCGGGATCACCCGCCGGGTGCCGTCGGGCAACGTCACCCGGTGCTGGACCTCCGCCGCCGGGACCAGGGCCGGCCAGTAGACGCCGAACCCGCTCTCCGCGGACGGCGGGGTCGTCGTGTGGAACCCCGGGTAGCCGCCGAGCGCCAGTTCCATCGTCGTGTTCGAGAAGCGGCGGCCCACCTTGGCCCGGTCCGGGTCCTTGACCGTGATCCGCAGGTGGGCCGTGGCTTCGGCGTTCACCGGCGCGTCCGGGTGGTCGAACCGCAGGAGGGTCACGTCGACCTCGGCGAACTGCTCCTTGCCGCCGAGCAGCTCGAACAGCTGCCGCTCGGCCCACTCGGCCTTCTCCTCGATCCGGGTGCCGGTGAGCACCAGCGTCATGGTGTTGCGGTAGCCGCCGTCGTGGTTGAGGGCCACCTTCAGCCGATCTCCGGGCGGACTGCCCAGCGTGCCGCTGATCCGGACCCGGTCGGGGCCGGCCTGCTCGAGTCGCACGGTGTCGAAGTGGGCGACCGCGTCGGGGCCGGCGTACGCCGGTTCGGCGATCTCGTACAGCAGCTGGGCGGTGACCGTGCCCACCGAGACCAGGCCGCCGGTGCCGTCGTGCTTGGTGATCACGCTCGACCCGTCGGCTTCGACCTCGGCGATCGGGAAGCCCGGGTACCGCCGGTCGGTGACCTCTTCGAAGAAGGCGTAATTGCCGCCGGTGGCCTGCGGGCCGCACTCGATCACGTGTCCCGCGGCCATCGCGCCCGCGACCGCGTCGAAGTCCGTGGGCGCCCAGCCGTGCCACCAGGCCGCCGGGCCGACCACCAGGGACGCGTCCGTGACGCGGCCGGTGACGACGACGTCGGCCCCGGCGCCCAGCGCTTCGGCGATGCCCCAGCCACCGAGGTAGGCGTTGGCGGTCAAGGGTTCGACGCCGGCCTCGGCGAGCTTGCGTCCGGTGTCGAGGTGGGCCAGGTCGTGCCCGGCCGCCCGCAGCTCGCCGAGCCGGTCGACCAGGTCGTCGCCGTCGACGTACGCGATCTTCGGGTGCAGGCCCAGCCGCTCGGCGACCGCGGTGAGCTCGGCGGCCAGCCCCGGCGGGTTCAGGCCGCCGGCGTTGGCCACGATCCGGACGCCGCGGTCCAGGCAGGTGCCCAGCACGTGCTCGACCTGGGTGAGGAACGTCTTCGCGTAGCCGGCACCCGGGTCCTTGCGGCGGGCCTTCCAGAGGATCAGCATGGTCAGCTCGGCGAGGTAGTCGCCGGTGAGGACGTCGATCGGGCCGCCGTCGACCATTTCCCGCGCGGCCGCGAGGCGGTCGCCGTAGAAGCCGGAGCAGTTCGCGATCCGGACCGGGCGGCTCATGCGCGCGCCCGCTCGCGGCCGGGCCCGGGGGCGCCGGCGAACGCCTGGGCGATCCCGATCCACTCCCGGGCCACCGGGCCGGACACGACCAGCGCGGTGTCGTCGACGTGCCGGCGCTGGGTGACCGTCAGGCAGAAGTCGAGCGCGGTGCCTTCGACCCGGTCGGCGGCGTCGGCGGGACCCCAGGTCCACAGTGGACCGGACGGCGCGAGCAGCTCGACGCGGATCGGGACGTCCGGTACCGGGCGGCCGTGGAGCCGGAAGCAGAACGCCGTCGTCGACACGCCGAGGTGGGCGATGTGGCGCAGCCGGTCGGTGGGCTCGCGCCGTGCGCCGAGCGCGTCCGCGATGTCCTGGCCGTGGGCCCAGGTCTCCATGATCCGCGCGGTGACCGACGAGGCCACGCTCATGTCGGGGCCGTACCAGGGCAGCCGGGCGCGCGGGTCGCGTCCGCGGAACGCCGTGACGAACGCGGACCGGGCCCGGGTGAACCACGCCCGGACCTCGTCGGCCGTCAGCTCCGCGTGCTGCGCGGCGACCCGGTCGGGGAAGTCCGCGCCGCCGGCCATCAGCGCCTCGGCGGCCCGCCGGAAGCCGCCGGGATCGACGGCCGCCCGGGTCGCGGCCTCGTCGAAGAAGGCGAGGTGCGTGACCTGGTCGCGGACGGTCCAGCCGGCCGCGGGCGTGGGCCGGGCGATGGCCGCGTCGTCGAGCGGGGCGACCATCGCGTCGACGTCGGCGGTCTCGGCGAGCAGGTCGTCGAGCAGCAGGTCCAGGGAGACGGCCACGTCAGCGTCCTTCCCACACGGGGGTGCGCTTCTCGCGGAACGCGGCGGGCCCCTCCTGGGCGTCACGCGAGCGGTACACCGGCGCCCAGATCTCTTCGGCCCGCTCGTAGGCGTCGGCGCGCGAGAGGTAGGCGGTCCGTTTCGCGGCCCGCACCGACAGCGGCGCGTTGGCCGCGATCCGTTCGGCCAGCTCCTGGGCCCGGGAACGCAGCTGTGCCAACGGGACGACGTCGTTCACCAAGCCGGCCTCGCGCGCCCGGTGCGCGTCGAGCGGGTCGCCGGTGAGCAGGACCTCCAGGGCGATCCGCGGCGGCACGAGCCACGACAGCGGGGCCGCCCAGGGCGCGCCCCGGCCCACCTTCACCTCGGTCACCGCGAACCGGGCGTGCTCGGCCGCGACGACGAGGTCGCACTGCTGGGCCAGCAGGAAGCCACCGGCGTACGCGACGCCGTTGACCGCGGCGATCGTGGGCTTGGGGACGTCGATGTTCCGGCCGAACTGCGGCAGGAAGTCCGGCGGCGGGACCTCGAGCGCCGTCTCGGCCATCTCCTTGAGGTCGCCGCCGGCGCAGAACGCCTTGTCCCCGGCCCCGGTCAGCACGAGCACGGCGGCCGAGTCGTCGGCGACGAACCGCCGGGTCCCGGCCCACAGGCCGTCCCGGACCTCTTGGGACAGTGCGTTGCGCGCTTCGGGGCGGTCGATCGTCAGCCAGGCGACGCCGTTGCGCACCTCGTAGGAAATCACTCTTCCACCACCGCCAGCACCTGACCGGTGTCGACCTGGTCGCCCAGGCGCACACGCAGCTCGGCGACCGAGCCGTCGACCGGCGCGACGACCGTGTGCTCCATCTTCATCGCCTCCAGCACCAGGAGCGCCTGCCCGGTCACGACTTCGTCGCCGGCAGCGACGAGAACCCGCACCACGGCACCGGGCATCGCGGCGAGCAACGAGCCGGCGGCCGCGGCGGCGTCCGGGTCCGCGAAGCGCGGAATTTCGGCGAGCGCGGCCGAACCCTCGGGACCATCCACATAGGACGTTCCGGCGCGGGTGTGCACGCGGTAGGCGCGGTGGACGCCGTCGATCTCCAGCTCGACCAGCTCGGGTGCCGCGGAGACCAGCCGGACCGACTCGCCGAGCGGAGCGCCGTTCACGGTGAGCCGGAGCCCGGACCGCCGGACCGAGTACGCGACGTCCAGGGTTTCGCCACCGGCGAGGTAGCCGGCACGCTGGGGCGGGCCGCCGACGTTGCGCCAGCCCGACGGCATCTCGGGCAGGACCCGGGCCTCCCGGCGGTGGCGGGCCTGCCGGGCCAGCGCCGCCGCGGCGGCCTGCCGGGCGCCACCGCCTTCGGGAGCGCCCAGCGCGACAGGGTCGTGCCGGGTCAGGTAACCCGTGTCCGTGTGGCCGGCCAGGAACTCGGCCTCCCCCAGGATGCCGACGAGGAGGTCGCGGTTCGTCGTGACGCCGTGGAGTTCGGCGTGCCGCAGCGCACGGGCCAGGCTGCGCGCGGCCTCGTGCCGGGTGCGGCCGTGGGCGATCACCTTCGCCAGCATCGGGTCGTAGTGCGGGCCGACGACCGAACCGTCCTCGACGCCGGAGTCGACGCGGACCCCGCGCGGCGACGGGACGCGGAAGCGGTGCAGCGTCCCGGTCGCGGGCAGGAACCCGGCCGGCACGTCCTCGGCGTAGAGCCGGACCTCGATCGCGTGCCCGCCGATCCGCGCGCCGAGGACCTCCGGCGGCAACGGCTCCCCCTCGGCGACCCGCAGCTGCTGCTCGACCAGGTCCAGGCCGGTGACCAGCTCGGTCACCGGGTGCTCGACCTGCAGGCGCGTGTTGACCTCCAGGAAGAAGAACCGGCCGGCCCGGTCCAGGACGAACTCGACCGTGCCCGCGCCGGTGTAGCCGATGGCCTTCCCGGCGGCGACGGCCGCGGCGCCCAGCTCGGCGCGCAGGGCGTCGTCCACCGCCGGCGACGGGCACTCCTCGACGATCTTCTGGTACCGCCGCTGGATCGAGCACTCCCGCTCGAACAGGTGCACCACCTCGCCGTGGGTGTCGCCGAGGATCTGGACCTCGACGTGGCGCGGGTCGACGACGAACCGTTCGAGGAACACCGTCCCGTCGCCGAACGCCGACGCGGCTTCGCGGCGGGCGCCCTCGACGGCCTCGGCGAGCGCGGTCTCGTCGTGGACCACGCGCATGCCGCGGCCGCCGCCGCCGAACGCGGCCTTGACCAGCACGGGGAAGCCGATCCCGGCGGCCACCGCGGCCAGGTCGGTGTCGTCGGTGACGGTCGCTCCCGGCAGCACCGGCACCCCGGCCGCGTCCATCCGGGCCTTGGCTTCGACCTTCGAGCCCATCGAGGCGATGGCCTCCGGGGACGGCCCGACGAACGTGATCCCGGCTTCGGCGCAGTCACGGGCGAACCCGGCGTTCTCCGACAGGAACCCGTACCCGGGGTGGATCGCGTCGGCGCCGGTGGCCCGGGCGGCGGCGATGACGAGGTCGCCGCGCAGGTAGGTGTCGGCGGGCGCGGCGCCGGGCAGCCGGACGGCTTCGTCGGCGAGCCGGGCGAAGGGCGCGCCGGCGTCCGGGTCCGAGTACACCGCCACGGTGGCGATGCCGAGGTCGTGCGCGGTGCGCATGACCCGGGCGGCGATCTCCCCGCGGTTGGCGACGAGCAGTTTCGTGATCATCGGTTCACATCCGGAAGACGCCGAAGCCACGCCGGCCCTCGACGCGGTTGGAGTGGACGGCGGACAGCGACATCCCGAGCACGTCCCGGGTGTCGCGGGGATCGACGATGCCGTCGTCGTACAACCGCGCGGTGACGGCGAAGGCGTGCGACTCGCGTTCGATCTGGCTCTCGATCGCCGCCGTGCGCGTCCGGTCGGCTTCTTCGTCGAACTCGCGCCCCTGCGACGCGGCCGAGGCGCGGCCGACGATCGACATCACGCCGGCGAGCTGCGGCGCGCCCATCACCGCGAGCTTCGCGCTCGGCCACGCGAACATCAGCCGCGGGTCGTAGGCCCGGCCGGACATCCCGTAGTTGCCCGCGCCGAACGAGGAAGCCATGTTGACGGTCAGGTGCGGCACCGTGCTGTTGGTGACGGCGTTGATCATCTTGGCGCCGTCCTTGATGATCCCGCCCTGCTCGTACCGCGTGCCGACCATGTAGCCGGTCGTGTTCTGCAGGAACACCAGCGGGACGTCGGTCTGGTTGGCGAGCAGGATGAACTCGCTGGCCTTCTTGGCCTCCTCGCTGAACAGGACGCCGCGGTGGTTGGCGAGCACCCCGACGGGATAGCCGTGGATGCTCGCCCAGCCCGTGACGAGCGAAGTGCCGTAGAGCGGCTTGTACTCGTCGAAGTCGGAGCCGTCGACCGTGCGGGCGAGGATCTCCCGCGGGTCGAAGGGCATTTTGGTGTCCGGCGGCACGATGCCGAGGATCTCGTCGGGGTCGTAGCGCGGCGGCTCCGGCGTGCGCGTGGGCCCGGGACCGAGCTTGCGCCAGTTGATCCGGGACAGGACGCGCCGGCCCAGCCGGATGGCGTCGCGCTCGTCCACCGCGAAGTAGTCGGAGAGGCCGGAGACGCGGGAGTGCATTTCGGCGCCGCCGAGCGACTCGTCGTCGGCCTCCTCCCCCGTGGCCATCTTGACCAGGGGCGGGCCGCCGAGGAACACCTTGGCCTGGCGGTCGACGAGCACCGCGTAGTCGCACATGCCGGGTACGTACGCGCCGCCCGCGGTCGAGTTGCCGAACACGATGGCCAGGGTCGGGATGCCCAGCGAGGACAGCTCGGTCAGCTCGTGGAAGATCCGCCCGGCGGGCACGAAGAGGTCGGCCTGCGTCGGCAGGTCGGCGCCGCCGGACTCGACGAGGTTGATCACCGGCAGCCGGTTGACGCGGGCGATCTCCAGCGCCCGCAACGTCTTCCGCAGCGAGTACGGGTTCATCGCCCCGCCGCGGACGGTCGGGTCGTGCCCGATGACCACGCACTCCACATCGGACACCACGCCGATGCCGGTGAGCACCGAGGCGCCGACCGTGAAGTCGGTGCCCCACGCGGCGAGCGCGGACAGCTCCAGGAACGGGCTGTCCGGGTCCAGCAGCAGTTCGAGGCGTTCGCGGACCGGGAGCTTCCCGCGGTCGCGGTGCCGCCGGACGTACCGCTCCCCGCCGCCGGCGACGGCCAGCTCCAGCTGTTCCTCCAGCTTGGCCAGCGCGTCCAGCTGGGCCTTCCGGTTGGTCGCGTAGCGCTCGGCCGAGACGTCGAGCAGGGATTTCAGGACCGTCATTCCGCTCCCCCGTAGTGCCCGGCGTGCCGCTCCCGGACCACGTTCTTCTGGATCTTCCCGGTGGACGTGCGCGGCAGCTCGTCGGCGACGATCACGGCCTTCGGCACCTTGTAGCCGTCCAGGCGGTCCTTCAGGCGCAGCCGCAGGCCTTCGGCGTCGATCCGCGCCCCGGGTTTGGGCACGACCACCGCCGTGATGGCCTCGGTCCAGCGTTCGTGCGGCAGCCCGACGACCACGACCTCGGCGACGTCCGGCTCGGTGTCGTAGACCGCCCGCTCGACCTCGATCGAGGCGACGTTCTCGCCGCCGGTCTTGATGACGTCCTTGTACCGGTCGGCGAACCAGAGCACCCCGTCCGGCCCGAACCGCCCGACGTCGCCGGAGTGGAACCAGCCGTGCCGGAACGCCTCGGCCGTGGCCTCGGGGTTGCGCAGGTACTCCTGCATGGTCGACGGCGCCCGGTAGACGATCTCGCCCTGCTCGCCGCGCGGCAGCAGCTTCCCGTCCGGGTCCATGATCCCGACCTGGACGCCGGTGAGCGGGGTGCCGACCGCGCCGACGTGCGAGAGCTGGTGCTCGGGGCGGAAGAGCGTGGTGATCGGGCTCATCTCGGTCTGGCCGAACAGCAGCGCGAAGTCGCAGCGGAAGCCGTCGAGGCACGCCTTGATCTGCGCTTCCGGCATCGGCGCCATCGCGTAGACGGCTCGCCGCAGTGAGGACAGGTCCCGCGCGCCGAACGACGGGTGCTCCAGGGCCGCGCGGTACATCATCGGCAGGCCGAAGACCTGGGTGATCTTCTCGCGTTCGATCGTGGCGAGGAACGCGTCCGGGTCGAAGCCGCGGTGCACGAAGATCGTGGCGCCGACGACGATCGCGGGCGTGCAGAAGGCGTTGAGCTGCGCGGTGTGGAACATCGGCATCATCGCGACGAACCGGTCGTCGGCGCGCCAGCCGGAGTCGAGGGCGGCCGACATCGACTCCAGGTGGATCCCCAGATGCGTGCCGACGACGCCCTTCGGGGCCGCCGTGGTCCCGGAGGTGTACAGATAGGACAGTGGAGCGCGGTCCTCGACGACGACCTCGGGGGACGTCGTGTCGTCCGAGAGCACGTCGTCGAACTCCAGGCCGGTGGCGTCGCCGCCGGTGCCGGGCGCGAGGATCACGTCGGTCCCTTCGGGCACCGCAGGTGCGATGACCCCAGCGAGCTGGCGCTCCACCACGATGCCGCGGGCCTGCGAATGCCCGAGCACGTAAGCGACTTCGTCGGCGCGCCAGCCGAGGTTGATCGGGACACAGACCACCCCGAGCTTCGCGCAGGCGTAGTAGACGGCGAGGAACTCGGCGCTGTTGGCCGACGCCAGCGCGAGGACGTCACCGGTCGTGTACCCGCGGGCGGTCAGGCCGTGGGCGAACCGGTTGACCCACGTGTCGAACTCGCCGTAGGTCCAGCGGCGCTCGCCGTCGACCACGGCGAGGGCCTCCGGGCGGGCGAACGCGACGCGGGTGAGCGCGTCGCCGACGTTGACCCGGTGGACGAGGTTGTGGTCCGTCATCAGTCCTCCTAATAGGACCGGGGCAGCCCGAGGCTGTGCTGCGCGACGAAGTTGAGGATCATTTCGCGGTTCACCGGGGCGATCCGCAGCAGCCGGGCCAGCCCCCAGTACGGCAGCAGCCCGAAGTCCGCCGAGACGCCGTTGCCGCCGTGGGTCTGGATGGCGGCGTCGACGGCGGCCAGCGCGGCCTCCGCGGCGGCGTACTTGGCCATGTTCGACGCCTCGCCCGCGGGCAGCCCGCGGTCGTGCAGGGCCGCCGCGCGGTGCGTCATCAGGGCGGCCAGCTCGGTTTCGATCTTGGCCTTGGCCAGCGGATGCGAGACGCCCTGGTGGACACCGATCGGCCGGTCCCACACCGTGCGTTCCCTGGCGTAGCGAGCGGCGACGTCGAGGGCGTAGCGCGCGATGCCGACGCAGAGCGCGGCGCCGGTGATGCGTTCGGGGTTGAGGCCGTGGAAGACCTGCCGGAAACCCGCGCCCTCCTCGCCGACGAGCGCCGTCGCGGGCAGCCGGACGCCGTCGAAGCGCAGCGTGAACTGCTTCTCGGGCAGCATGACGTCGACTGGCAGGGGCGTCACCGTGAGGCCGGGCGCGTCGACCGGGACCAGGAACAGCGAGAGCTGGGCGGTGCCGTCGGGGTCGCGGCCGGTACGGGCGACGAGCAGCAGCGCGTCGGCGGTGTCGACGCCGGAGATGTAGTACTTCTCGCCGTCGACCACCCACTCGTCGCCGTCGCGGCGGGCGGTGGTGCTCAGCTTGTGGGTGTTGGAGCCGGCGTCCGGCTCGGTGATGGCGAAGACGACCTTGGCCCGGCCGCTCGCGAGGCCGGGCAGCCACTCCTTGCGCTGCTCCGGCGTGCCGAACTCGGTGAGCACCTCGGCGGAGATGGCTTCGGTGACGAGCAGGAGCAGCATCGGCGCGCCTCGCGCGGCGCTCTCCTCGATCACGATGGTCAGCTCGGCCAGGCCGCGGCCACCGCCGCCGTACTCCTCGGGGATGTTGACGCCGATGAACCCCGCGTCGCCCAGCGCGTGCCACAGCTCGGTGCACTCGCGGCCCGCCCGGGCGTGCTCGACGTAGTAGCGGCCGCCGAACGGCGCGGCGATCGCGCCCACCGCGGCCCGGAGGTCACGGGCCTCGTCGCTGTCGAGCACGTCCACGCCGACGCTCCTTAGTGATTTCGTATTCACTTATAGCGCACCGTAGCTCCCGTCTGCGACGATGACAAGATGACAGCGACATCCCCGGCCACCCGGCGGCGGCGCGACCCCGAGCGCCGGGAGCGGATCCTGACCGCGGCGGCCGAGCTCACCGCGCGGCGCGGGTTCCACGCGATCGGCATGGCCGACATCGGCGCGGAGGCCGGCATCGTCGGGTCCGGCGTCTACCGGCACTTCGAGAACAAGGACGCGATCCTGGTCGCGCTGCTCGACCGCGTGATGGCCCGCCTGCAGGACGGGGCCGCCGCGATCCTCGCCGCCGGCCCGGACGACCGGGCGACGCTGTCCGGCCTGGTCAGGGACCACGTCCGGGTGGCCATCGAGGACCGCACCGTGCTCGCGGTCTACCACCGCGAGGTCCACAACCTGCCCGAGGAGGACCGGCGGCGGCTGCGCCGGCTCCAGCGGCACTACCTCGAGGACTGGGTGCACGTGCTGTCCCCGCTGCGCCCCGACCTCGCCGACGGCGAGCTGCGGCTGGCCGTGCACGCGGCGATCGGCGCAGTGCAGTCGACGCTCTTCTTCCGCAGCGGGCTGGCCCCCGAGCGGCTCGCGGCGCTGCTCGACGAGATGGCGCACGCCTGCCTCGGTGTCACGCCGACACCGCCCGCGTCAGTGAATGGCGAATAACTTTCCTCTTGATTTGGTGACCTGGCTCACGGCATGCTGGGCTCGTCGGCGACGGCGAAGGAGCCCGGCATGACCACCACCAGCGAGCAGATCGACGTCGAGACCCTCCGTGGCCGCCCCGAGGGCGACGCCGAGGCCAACGAGAAGCGCTACGAAGGCGCGTTCTCGAGCTTCCTGCGGCGCGGCATGTC